>NZ_JBPULF010000003.1:0-490646 GCF_051550675.1 Paeniglutamicibacter selenitireducens
AACACCGGGGGACCCGGCACCGGATCCGGGCCGGCGAAAATCCGTGGCTTGCGTAGCCAAAAGAAGGATTCTCCGAATCTCGTAGGGGAGAATCCAAGTTGAACCAAAGTGGCTTTTCGCAGAAGTTGTGGTGGTAGCGTCGTTGCGTTGCGCACTATTATCACAATTCACTCAGGCGAATCGGTAGCCTCGTCTAAGATAGATGAAGGCGTTAAACGCCCTGCAGAGGGCAATAAGTTTTTTGGGTGGGCTTCCGTATCGAAATCGGTGGCCCACTAATTCATGCGTGGGGTCCAAAACTGAAGACCCTTTTGAGAGGAACACATCTAGTGTCAAACGATAATAAGGGCTTCGGGTCTTCGGACAACCGCGACCGTGGCGGTTTCAATCGCAACAACAACGATCGCGGTGGTTTCAAGCCGCGTGAAGACCGTGGTGGATACCAGGGTGGCGACCGCCGCGAGGGTGGCTTCAAGCCCCGCGAAGATCGCGGTGGATTCCGTGGCGGCGATGACCGCCGTGAAGGTGGCTTCAAGCCCCGCGAAGATCGCGGCGGATTCCGTGGCGGCAACGACCGTGGTGGATACCAGGGTGGCGACCGCCGTGAAGGCGGCTTCAAGCCCCGCGAAGACCGTGGCGGATTCCGTGGCGGCAACGACCGTGGTGGATACCAGGGTGGCGACCGCCGCGAGGGTGGCTTCAAGCCGCGCGAAGATCGCGGTGGATTCCGTGGCGGCAACGACCGTGGTGGATACCAGGGTGGCGACCGCCGTGAAGGTGGCTTCAAGCCCCGCAACGAGTCAAGCACGGCAGACCTCGAGTCGCTGCGCGACGAGGAGAACGCCCGCCGCAACCACAACCCGGCCGACCTGCGCAGCTCGAACAGCCCCGAACGTGGCCGTTCCCCGGAAATCGACTCGGATGTAACTGGCAAGGAACTTGACCGCATCACCCGTGCGGAATTGCGCTACCTCGACGACACGAACAACGAGTGGGTCTCCAAGCACCTGGTCATGGCCGGGCGCCTGATCGAGATCAACCCGCAGCTTGCCTACGAGCACACCATCGCGGCCAGCCGCCGCGGTGGCCGCGTGGCAGTGGTTCGCGAGGCAGTCGGCCTGGCGGCATACGCGGCCGGCGAGTTCGCTGAGGCACTGCGCGAATTCCGTACCCACCGCCGCATCAGCGGCAACAACCTGCACCTGCCGCTGATCGCGGATTCGGAGCGCGGCATCGGCCGTCCGGAGAAGGCCCTCGAAATCGCCCACAGCGACGTCATCGAGACCCTCGACGCCAACGGCAAGGTCGAGATGGCCATGGTCGCCTCGGGAGCCCAGAACGACCTCGGCAACCTCGAGGCAGCCGTCACGGAGCTCGAGATCCCGCAGTTGGAACTCAACCGCGCCTTCAGCTACAGCCCGCGCCTGTTCTCGGCCTACGCCGACGCACTGGAAAACGTGGGACGCGTCGAGGAAGCGGCAACCTGGCGCAACCAGATTTCGGTGGCCGAGGAAGCCCTGGGCACCGGCCAGTTCGAGGAGCCGGAAATCATCGACTTCGGCGAAGACGACGAGACCGATGCACGCCGCCCGCGTGCCCGCGACATCGTCGGTTCCGAGGCCCGCGAGGACGAGGCATCGGAAGAGGCCACCGCGCTGTCCGACGAGGACTCCGTCACAGAGGTCGACGCCGAATCGCTGGAGACCCCGGCCGACGAGTCCAACCCGGAGCTCGACGACGAGGACGAGGACGAGACAATCTTCAACGTCAACGGTGCCTCCCCGGTCATCGACCAGGACGAGAACGACGAAAAGTAGGAATTCGATCCACCCATGCTGATCTCAGGTTTCGACGCGCTGCTCTCCGACCTTGACGGCGTCGTCTACGCCGGCAACGGTGCAATACCCCATGCCATCGAGGCCCTGAACAGGCTCGGCGCGCATGCCGTTGCGTTGGCGTATGTCACAAACAACGCCTCGCGGTCTCCGAAGGCCGTTGCCGCGCACCTGAGTGAACTGGGAGCCCCCGCATCCGCCGGCCAAGTATTTGGTTCGGCGGATGCGGGAGCCGAACTCCTTGCACAGAAACTCCCCAAGGGCGCCAAGGTCCTGGTGGTCGGCAGCTCGTACCTGCGCGACTGCGTCACGGCGTTCGGCATGGAGCTGGCCACCAGCCACCGTGACGAACCCCAGGGAGTCATCCAGGGATTCGATCCCTCGATCGGCTGGAAGGACCTGGCCGAGGCCGCCTTCGCGATCAACGGCGGGGCCATCTGGGTCGCTACCAACACCGACCAAACCATCCCACGAGCCGAGGGCATCGCCCCCGGGAACGGGATGCTTGTTGCAGCCGTCCAGGCGGCAACCGCCGTCAAGCCGTTCGTGGCAGGCAAGCCCGAACCGCTGCTTTTCCAGCGGGCGGCTGAGAACTTCGAGGCGACCCGCCCCCTGGTGGTGGGCGACCGGCTCGACACCGACATCCTCGGCGGCAACAACGCCGGCTTCAGCACCGCGCTGGTGCTGACCGGCGTCGATACAGCAGCCACCGCATTGGCCGCGCGTACCGCCGAACGCCCGGACTACCTCCTCCGGGACCTCGGCGGGCTCTACGAGCCCTACCCGACGGTCCACGCCACGGGTTTCGGCATCCGTTGCGGCGAGGCCTTCGCATCGATCAACGGCGAAACCATCACGATCGACGGCGACGAAAACGACCTGAACGCCTGGCGCGCAGCTTGTGCCGCCTGGTGGCTGGCGCATCCGCACGCCGATCGGGAAACCTCGCCGTTGACGGTCTTTTCACAAACCGTCGGCAGCAGCGCGTAAGCTCGAAACCGATGATCAGCACCAACAACACCCCAAGCCCGGGCGACTTCGCGCGTCCGTCCGCCGCCGAGACACCAGGCCCGACAGCCGGCGGGGAACCGGAACCAACGGCGAGCCTCGAGGTGTTGGAGTCCCTGGCTGGGATGCCGGTGGCGGACCACTTGTCCGTCTACGAAGAACTCCATGGACGGCTTTCAGCGGACCTCGGATCAACCTCACAGGAGCAATGGTGAGCAGGCTCGACCAAGAACTAGTCACGCGTGGTCTGGCCCGGTCCCGGACCGAGGGCGCACGCCTGATCGCGGGCGGCCGCGTCCTGATCGGGGGAGTGGCACAGTCCAAGGCCTCCAAGAACGTCGACGAGGCAACACCCATCCAGGTCGAGGCCGCCGACGGCGAGGAATTCGTCAGCCGTGCCGGCCACAAGCTTGCCGGTGCCCTTGCAGTGTTCGACAGCGTATCTGTCACCGGAAAACGCTGCCTCGATGCGGGGGCCTCGACCGGAGGCTTCACGGATGTGTTGCTGAGGCGCGGCGCCGACCACGTCGAGGCCGTTGACGTGGGACACGACCAACTCGTACCTGAACTTCGGGCAGACCCGCGTGTCCATGTCCACGAGGGCATGAACGTCCGCTACCTGGAGCCCGGCAGCATCGGGGGAGAAGTCCAGCTGGTCGTTGCGGACCTGTCGTTCATTTCCCTGACCATGGTCATGAAGGCCTTGGCCGACGCCACGCTGCCCGGCGGCGACCTGGTGCTCATGGTGAAGCCGCAATTCGAGGTCGGTCGTGAGCAGCTTTCCCGCACCGGCGTCGTCAGCAGCCCCACCCAGCGGCGCAAGGCCGTCGACACCGTGCTTTCCTCCGGGTACGAGGCGGGGCTAACGGTCCACGGTCTCGCCCGAAGCCCGCTGGCAGGGCAGGACGGGAACGTCGAATTCTTCCTATGGCTGCGGAAGGACACCGGGGCCGCCGAAACGGCCTCCGCACTATCCCGCGTCGACACCGGCGCGTGGCCGGACGTTGACTATTCTTAGAGATGTTGGCACGGACCTGATGTCCCTGGCCTTCGGTTACCCGAGGAAAGGAACGCATGCGAAGGATCTTAGTCCTTACACACACCGGCCGAGATGATGCTTTGATGGCCGCCGTGGATACCTGCATACGATTGCGCGAGTCCGGATTGATCCCGGTGATGCGCCGTCTGGAGATGCAGGCGGTCCGGAACACCGCCGAAGGGGAACTCATCGAAGTCGAGGTCCTCGACGAGGACTCGGGCCTGGATTCCATCGACTTGGGAGTGGTTCTCGGAGGCGACGGCAGCGTCCTGCGTGCAGCCGAGCTTGTCCGCAACGCGGGAGTCCCGTTGCTGGGGGTCAACCTCGGACACGTGGGCTTCCTGGCGGAAAGCGAGCGCACCGCGCTGCAGGAAACCGTTCAGGCCGTCGTTGACCGCAAGTACTCGGTAGAGGAACGCATGACCATCGACGTTCAGGTGTGGCTGGACAGCCGCCGTATAGCCCACACGTGGGCCCTGAACGAAGCGGCCATCGAAAAAGCCAACCGCGAACGCATGATCGAAGTGGTCATGGAGGTCGACGGACGTCCGTTGAGCACCTTCGGCTGCGACGGAGTCGTCATGGCCACACCCACCGGGTCCACCGCCTACGCCTTCTCGGCCGGCGGCCCCGTAGTCTGGCCCGAGGTCGAGGCCTTGGTGATGGTCCCGATCAGCGCGCACGCACTCTTTGCCAAGCCGTTGGTGGTCGCGCCCACTTCGCGGCTGGCCATCGAGATCCTGACCCGCACCGACGCGCAGGCGGTGCTTTGGTGCGATGGACGGCGCACGATCGACCTGCCGCCGGGGGCCCGCGTGGAGGTCACCCGCTCAGCGACGCCGGTCAGGCTGGCGCGGCTGAACCAGACGCCGTTCTCGGAACGGCTGGTCAACAAATTCGAACTTCCGATCCAGGGATGGCGCGGACCGGTGGAACCCAAGGACAGGGAAACCGCAACCTCGGCCCTGCCGATCATTTCCCCTCCGCTCGTGGTCGTTGAACCACGCCACCACGAACCGAAACCTGAATCGGACACCACCACAGCGAAGGAACACCGGAGGCAGTTGTGATCCAGGAAATCCGAATCAGCGACCTGGGCGTCATTTCCCAGGCAACACTTCCCCTCGGGCCCGGATACAGCGTTGTCACGGGCGAAACCGGCGCGGGCAAGACCATGGTCATCACGGCGCTGGGCCTCCTGCTCGGCCGCCGTGCAGACGCAGGCGCCGTGCGCCACGGTTCAAAGCAGGCAGTCGCGGACGCCACGTTAGTGCTTCCCGCGAACCATAAGGTGCTGGACCGCGCCGAAGAGGCAGGTGCCATCGTCGAGCGCTTCGAGAACGAAGCCGAGCTCATCATCACTCGGACGCTCTCGGCGGAAGGACGCAGCCGTGCTTCGATCGGCGGCCGCGCCGCGCCCGTTGGCGTGCTGGTGGAGCTCGGAGAAGACCTGATCGCGATCCACGGCCAGACTGACCAGATGCGGCTCAAGGGCGCTGCCACGCAGCGGGCCTCTCTTGACAAGTTTGCCGGAGCCCCGCTGGGCAAGGTCCTTGCCTCCTACCAGGATGTCTTCGACCGCTGGGGGCAGGCCAACAGCGAGCTGGAGACGCTTTCCGCCGCCTCGCGCGAACGCATCCGGGAAGCCGAATCCCTGCAGGTGGCACTCGAGGAAATCGATGCTGTGGACCCGCAGCCCGCCGAGGACGCCAACCTCAAGAACGAATCGCTCAAGCTCTCCAACGTCGAGGCGTTGCGCAGCTCAGCCAACCTGGCGCACGAGGCACTGAACAGCGATGCCTACGATGCAGTCAGCGTGATCACGCTTGTGGAGGCGGCCAAGCATGCGCTCGACCAGGTGTCGGCCGACGACCCTGAGATCAAGGGACTCGCCGAACGCCTCAACGAGATCGGCATCCTTGCCGCAGAGGCTTCGACGGACCTTGCAGGATACCTCTCGGACCTGGATTCGGAGGGGCCCGAACGTCTGGCCGCCCTCGAGGAACGCCGCGCCGACTTGAACAGGCTCATCCGCAAGTATGCGCCCAGCGTGGACGAGGTCATCGCATGGGCCGATGCAGCACGCACGCGCCTGACCGAGATTCAGGGCGATGACGGCCGTATCGAGGCCTTGCAGGCGGAGACCGAGTCGCTCAAGGCAGAGGTTGGCTCCCTGGCCGGGAAGATCAGCAAGCTGCGCGCCAAGGCCGCCAAGGACCTTGCCACCCGTGTGACTGCCGAACTTGCGGCGCTGGCCATGCCCGACGCAAAGTTCGTCGTGGAGATCGAAACACTTGACGAGCCCAACCGTTTTGGCCGCGACGCCGTGTCAATGCTGTTGCAGCCCCACGCCGGCTCCGCGCCCCGCCCCTTGGGCAAGGGGGCCTCGGGAGGCGAGCTCTCTCGTGTCATGCTGGCCATCGAGGTGGTCCTTGCCGCCGTCGACCCGGTCCCGACCTTCGTCTTCGACGAAGTGGACGCCGGCGTCGGCGGCAAGGCCGCCGTCGAGATCGGCAAGCGGCTGGCCATGCTCGCTAAGCACGTTCAGGTGATAGTTGTCACCCACCTACCCCAAGTTGCAGCCTACGCGGATCGGCACATCAGGGTCATCAAGTCGTCGAATGCGGCCGCCGCGGACGGCGCGGGATTCACCGCCAGCGACGTCGTTCTGCTCGATGACAACGAACGGGTGCGCGAGTTGGCGCGGATGTTGGCGGGGCAGGAAGATTCCAGCACCGCCCAGGCCCACGCCGAGGAGCTGTTGAGTGACGCACAGGAATTGGTTGGCTCGCTTTCCTGAGGACGTTTTTCCGCCCGCCCCAACCGGTGAGCATGTAGAGTCATTCCCAATAGGAAAACAACGAAAAGGTGATAGGGTAGAACCCCGTGGTGCAGCGTAATCTTTCCCCTGATTCCCGGTCGTCTGAAACGACAAAGCATATCTTCGTCACCGGCGGTGTGGCCTCGTCCCTGGGTAAGGGACTGACGGCTTCGAGCCTCGGTCACCTTCTTCGGGCACGTGGCCTTTCTGTCACGATGCAGAAACTAGACCCGTATCTCAATGTTGATCCGGGCACAATGAACCCCTTCCAGCACGGTGAAGTCTTTGTCACCGATGACGGCGCAGAAACCGACCTCGACATCGGACACTACGAGCGCTTCCTGGACGAAAACCTCACCGGCATGGCCAACGTGACCACCGGTCAGGTCTACTCCGAGGTCATCGAAAAGGAACGTCGCGGCGACTACCTGGGCGATACCGTCCAGGTCATCCCGCACATCACCGACGAGATCAAGCGCCGCATGCGCCTGCCTGCCATCGAGCCGGGTAAGGGCAAGAAGGCCCCCGACGTCATCATCACCGAAATCGGTGGCACGGTCGGCGACATCGAATCCCAGCCGTTCCTCGAGTCCGCACGCCAGATCCGCCAGGACATCGGCCGTGGAAACGTCTTCTTCGTGCACGTCTCCCTGGTGCCGTACATCGGCCCGAGCCAGGAACTGAAGACCAAGCCGACCCAGCACTCCGTGGCTGCGTTGCGCTCCATCGGCATCCAGCCCGATGCCTTGGTGATCCGTTCGGACCGGGAGATCCCGGCCGAGATGCGCATCAAGCTCGGCAAGACCTGCGACGTCGACCCGGAAGCGGTCATCAACTGCGCCGATGCCCCGAGCATCTACGACATCCCGGTTGTCATCCACTCCCAGGGCTTGGACGCATACATCGTTCAGCACCTCGGCCTGAAGTTCAAGGACGTGAACTGGTCGAAGTGGAACAAGCTTCTCGACGCCGTTCACAACCCGAAGCACCACGTGGAAATCGCGCTGGTCGGTAAGTACATCGACCTGCCGGACGCGTACCTCTCCGTCACCGAGGCACTGCGTGCCGGTGGCTTCGCGAACAAGGCAAAGGTCCAGATCCGTTGGGTGCCTTCGGACGACTGCCAGACCGAAGCAGGCGCCAAGAAGGCGCTTGCAGGCGTCGACGCCATCTGTGTTCCCGGCGGCTTCGGCATCCGTGGTCTCGAGGGCAAGCTCGGCGCGCTGAAATTTGCCCGCGAGCACGGCATGCCGACCCTGGGCCTCTGCCTGGGCCTGCAGTCGATGGTCATCGAATACGCACGCAACGTCGTCGGTCTGGCCGACGCGTCGTCGACCGAGTTCGAGCCGGACACCAAGCACCCGGTCATCGCAACCATGGAAGAGCAGCTGGCCATTGTTGACGGCAAGGGCGACCTCGGCGGAACCATGCGATTGGGACTCTACGACGCAACCCTCGCCGAAGGTTCCGTCGTTGCGGAAACCTACGGGTCGACCGAGGTAGCCGAGCGCCACCGTCACCGCTACGAGGTCAACAACGCCTACCGTGCGCAGATCGCCGAGGCCGGCCTGGTCTTCTCCGGCACCTCCCCGGACGGCAAGCTCGTGGAATTCGTGGAGCTTCCGCGCGAAGTACACCCGTACTACGTTTCCACCCAGGCGCACCCGGAACTCTCTAGCCGCCCGACCCGCCCCCACCCGCTCTTCGCAGGGCTGGTCAAGGCTGCCCTGGAACACCAGAGCGCAGGCAAGTAACACCATGGCACAAACAGACGGCGAGGTGCTGAGCGATTCGTTCAGCCCTCGCCGCCTGCTTAACTCCGAAACTGTCTATGACGGACGCATCTGGGATGTTGTGCAGGAAACGTTCGAGTACGCCCCCGACATGGCTCCGCTTGTCAGGGACTTCATCGCCCACCCGGGCGCCGTGGCCGTCCTGGTCCTCAACGGGGCCCACGAGGTCCTGATGATCAACCAGTACCGGCATCCCGTTGGCATGAAGCTATGGGAGATTCCGGCCGGTCTCATGGACATCGAGGGCGAGCCTCCGCACCTCGCCGCGGCCCGCGAGCTGGCCGAGGAAGCCGATCTCACGGCCACCGACTGGTCGGTTCTCGTCGACGTGTTCCTGTCCCCGGGTTCTTCCTCAGAAGCGATCCGAATCTTCCTGGCGCGCAACCCGGTTCCCGTTCCCGAGGCGGAGCGCCATGAACGCACCGATGAAGAGTCGGACATGGAGATTCGCTGGGTTCCGCTGGACGAGGCGGTTGCCGCGGTGCTCGCCGGACGGATCCACAACCCATCGGCCGTGGCAGGGCTTCTTGCCGCCGCGGCCGCCCGCAACGATGCCTTTGCGTCGTTGCGCCCGGTGGAGACACCGTTTGAAGCCCACCCGCGGCTGCGTTCCGCCGACCCCAAGCTCTGAAGGCACGATCCCATGACCACCGGAACCGATGACGCGACCCTGCGGTTGGAGCCGATTTCCAAGGAGGTTCCGCGTCCTGCTGCCTCTCAGGGCGAGACGCTCAAGCTGACGGTTGTCGACGCGACCCAGCGCCTGGAAGTGGTTCGCGACCCGGTGCCGGCACCGGGCCCCGACCCGGCTTCGCTGCCCATCGGCAAACACCTCGCGACCTACCTCCAGCACTTGGCGATCGAACGCGGCATGGCCAAAAACACCGTGAGCGCCTACCGTCGCGACCTGTACCGGTATGCCCTGTTTTTGCATGCACAGGGCGTGTCAGGTCCGGGACAGGTGACATTGCAGCACCTGACGAGCTTCGCCCAGGCGGTGCGTGACGGAGCAGATGGCGCTGCGCCCTTGAGCGCGCGTTCGGCTGCACGGACAATCGTTGCCGTGCGTGGCGTACACAAGTTCTGGGAACTCGAAGGGCTGACGCTCACCAACCCGGCGGTCGACCTGCACCCCCCAACGACTGGACGCCGGCTGCCCAAGGCCATCAGCGTCGACCAGGTCGCGGCCATTATCGAATCGGTGTCGATCGACACGTCCGCGGGTCTGCGGGATCGCGCAATCCTCGAATTTCTCTACTCGACCGGCGCCCGCATTTCCGAAGCCGTCGGGCTCGATGTGGACGACCTGCATCTGGAGCGTCCGGCCCAAGGCCCCGCGGTGGTGCGCCTCTTCGGCAAGGGGTCAAAGGAACGGATCGTTCCTTTGGGTTCCTACGCGCTTGATGCCCTCAACGCCTACCTGGTGCGCGGTCGTCCCGAGCTGGTCGGCAAGGGTAAGGGAACGGCCGCGCTGTTCCTAAACCAGCGTGGAGGCAGGCTTTCAAGGCAGTCGGCGTGGACGGTATTGAACAAGGCCGCCGAGCGCGCCGGCATCGAACAGGACGTATCTCCGCACACGATGCGCCACTCCTTCGCCACCCACCTGCTTGAGGGCGGCGCCGACGTTCGCGTGGTGCAGGAACTCCTTGGCCACGCCTCGGTGACGACCACGCAGGTCTACACCCTGGTCACTGCCGACACGCTGCGCGAGGTCTACGCTGCGGCGCACCCGCGCGCCCACAGTTAGGAATGCCTTCTTGGCCGACGATGCCCGCCTGAGCCCGACCCAGGTCGTGCTTTGCATTCCGGTCCTTCGGGGGCTAAACGGAACACAGGTTCTCCTTGGCCTCAAGAAGCGTGGATTCGGTGTCGGGAGGGTTGTGGCACCAGGTGGAAAGGTTGACCCGGGGGAGAGCCCCGCTGGGGCCGCCGTCCGGGAATTGCATGAAGAAACCTCAGTGGTCGCGGCGGAGAAATCGCTCGATCCCGCCGCCCGCGTCTATTTCCGGTTCCCTTTTGCACCCGCTGCCGACATGGATTGCACAGTGTTCCTGACCCGGGACTTCTCTGGGATTGCCACGGCAACGGACGAACTTGAGCCGGCCTGGTACCCGGTAGGGCATTTGCCTTTTGAGAGGATGTGGGACGACTCGGCCCTGTGGCTGGGCCAACTTCTGGCTGGCGAGCGCTTCGACGCGTGGGTGACCCTGGCCAGCGACAACCAGACAGTTTCCCGGTTTTCGAAGAAGCAATGGCCCGAAAGTAAACTTCCAAGTCAACCTGCAACCAATGCGGATTTTCCGGACACTACATAGGTAAGGGCAAGCACCAAGGCTGGCCCTTAACCCGGGGAGGGGAACGTGGAAACAGGGACAATGCCTGATGTTGAGGCTCCCAAGAAGCCGGATGTTGAGGAACTCCACCGGCTGTACTCGCAAATCGTTTACCGGTATACGTACCGGCGGATCCTTGATATCGAGTCGGCTCGGCAAATTACCAACGATGTCTTTCGCATCGCATGGCAGAAGGCGATCCCAGTGGGGCCAGATGCCATGCCATGGCTCTTGGTCACGGCAAAGAAGCTGGTGAGCAACGAGATCAGGGCGTTGGGTCGCGAGCAGCGACTGGCGCGGAAGGCCACGGCGCAATACTTCGTCGAACAACGAGGCAACAGTTCGGACTTGGGCGAGCAGGTCCAGTCGATCATGGCAACCCTACGCGCGAAGGACCGCGAGGTCCTCATGCTTGCCTACTGGGACGGGCTGTCCACAGCCGAAATCGCGGTGGTGCTCGGGTGTTCCCTAGAATCAACCAAATCGAGGCTCTTCCGAGCACGCAAAACTTTTGAACGCAAGGCACCAGCGAGCATGTTGAAAGGCGGCAGCAACTAATGGAAAACCTCGAGAAGCTCATTTCAGACGCGGATCCCGCCGATCTCCACGCCATTGGAGGGCCAGGGCCCCTCGAGCTGGGGGAACGGGCCCCCACCTTTGCCCAGACTCCGCGGGCCAAGAAGCGCAGCATGCTTGCAACGGGCTGGAAGACGTTTGCCGTGGGAACCGCCATCGCCGCCGTCACCGCCGGGATCATCATATGGTCCCCGTGGCAGCTACCGATGAACAACGGTCCTGCTGCCCCGGCAATCAACGTCACCGAAACCCCCAGCACGGAGTCCTCCAACGATGACGCTCTGCCCAACATGTTGGTTCCCGCCCATCCAAGCGTCTATTTTGAGGATTCAGCCGCGTGCAATTCCTTGGATTTGCGAACCATCAGAATCACGATGATCGACGGAGCTGTAAAGTCGTTGCCCGATAGTCCCAATCCGTTGCCGGTTGTCGGTTGCGTCGACGGGACTGCCGCGATTCTGATAAGCGAATCTGCCTTCAACTCGGCTACGGAACTCGGAGGCACCCCCGGCATTTTGATCGCAAGGTGGACGGACGGTGCGTGGAGCATCCTCGAGAAAGACAACCCCGGAACCCTCAACGACAAGGGCCTGCCCCTCATGGCGTGGCCTGATCTGCGTGGCATGGGCAACTTCGAGGACCTCGACGTCAAACCAGACCAAGAACGCCGCATCCGGGATCTGGGGCTTGACGAAAAGATCATCGGGAAGCTGTTGGGGCCAGATGTCGCATCTTGGATGGGGAAAGAGGCCTCAACCGATTTCCAGATGCATCGGAACACGCTGTTATCGGTGGCCCATCCAGGGTGGCAGATGGATGAAAGCATGTACGATGTCGCCGGCAATGACTTCACCGCAGAGCAGGCGAAAAGGCCGGACAAATCGGAGAACTACATCTTGACGTTCTCCGATAGTCGAGGAAAGACCGTCTTCAAGGTGATGAGCGAGAAGTACCGCAGTCAGTACGGGAATGGACAGTACTGTTCTGAGAATGGAACCTATCGGCTCGATGGCGAATCTCCCAGTGGCGTTGTGGTGGATGCGGGACCCATGAAACTGGCGCTAATGACCATTACCAGGCCCGATGGAAGTCAACTATCGAATCTCGGGTTGTTCCCCGAGGACCTTCCCGCCAAGGGCGATGCCTGCCATGCGAATTCCAAGGTCAAGCTGGATGGACGCATGCTGACTCTCACCCAGTGGACGCCGAACATGGGGTTCAAGAACCAAGCCGAACGGGATGCCTATGTGAAGTCGCCGGAGTACACCGACGCCAAGAAGGTTGCTTCGCTTTTGACCTTCAACCGCCAGAACCGGTAGACACCGCACGGATCCGGGGGCGTTAGCGGACGGCCATTGCCGCCCGCTAACGCCCCCGGCAATGTTCATGGGGCCGTGCTGCATCCTCAGCGACGGCTAAGGGGTGTCTCAGCGGCGTGAACCATGGCATTGATGGCCGCGACCGCACGGGTCCGCAAATGGCGGGAGCCCTCGCACATGATTCCGACAGCAATCGATCGCCGGCCCCTTGCCTTCCCTCGTTGGATTAATCTCCCGTAAGTCCGGGGCGCCACGGAGACCACAAACCATGCCGCCTCCGAGGTGCAAGCACCGCGTTCGGTCCGGCGGACGACCCTGGTCCACAGGGGAAGGGGTGCTGGGGGGGCGAACACCCAGACGACCACGGCCCTGGGCGGGGTTCGGGCAAGCGACCTGGGAAGCAGTCCGGCATTGCGCGAGGTTGGGCACATCCCGCAATAGCCGTAAATTCACCAGAGCCCGTTCTCCGTCATGGATCGGGATTTGGCGAAGGCGTGAACCTCATGCCTAGGCTCCTCGAACCTCTGGTTCTGGGAGCCACCGGAGTCCAACGCCCTGCGGAAAGACTCCGCACAACGCCAAGGCTGGGTGCTCGGCCCGGGATCCCCTCCTCGTGATGTGCACTGGTTCCTTGCAGGGCTTCCCGTCCAGTCTGATCCGTAGCCCGGCGGATTGAAGCCGAACGGCAGCAGATCCGAGATGCGGACTGAGCGGTCCACGTAGGCCTGCCGGGATCCGCACTGGGGTCGGCATGCCACAAATCGATTGTCACCCGCTCGTTGTTTCTGGATCTGGGGATCAAGCGGACGTCACGCTGGAACTCGGCTGTCGGTCATGTACGTGATCGCGGCACTCCGGTCTTCGTATGCGTCCCTGGGCGCCACCGGTTGGGGTGCCTGCGCCTCAACTGGTCGTGGGAAGTGGCCAGGGCGACTTCATGCCCCGGTGGGTCGGAGACGTGGAAGATGGAGTGCGAGGGCAGCGGACAGCCGCAGAAGGTTGCGGAGCAGCGGTCACGTTCCGAGGGGAACACGAATGCGGGGTGCTGCGCCGTTGGCGCTGCACCCCGCATTCACTGGATGCCCGTGGCGACGGGTTTCCAGGTTTACAGCTCGCGCTGCTCCGGTCCGTTGTAGGCCGAGAGCGGGCGGATCAGCGCGTTGGAGGAGCGTTGTTCCATGATGTGCGCCGTCCAACCGACAATGCGCGAGGCAATGAAGATCGGGGTGAACATCTCCGTGTCGAAGCCCATGAGGTGGTAGGTCGGACCCGCCGGGTAGTCGAGGTTTGGCTTGATCCCCTTGGCCTCGTCCATGGCGGCCTCCAGGCCGTCGTACAGGCCAAGCATCTCGTGGCGTCCGTAGTGCTCGATCATCCGGTCCAGGGCGGCCTTCATGGTGGGTACACGGGAATCGCCGTGCTTGTACACACGGTGCCCGAAGCCCATGACCTTCTTCTTGGCTGCCAGCGCCTCTTCCATCCAGGCCTTGGCGCGGGCCGCGGCTTCCTCGCGGGATTCGTCCTTGTCGATCCCGATCTCGTGGAAGGTGTGCATGACGGCCTCGTTGGCGCCGCCGTGCAGCGGGCCCTTGAGGGCGCCGATGGCACCGGTGACGGCCGAGTGCAGGTCCGACAGCGTGGAGGTGATCACCCGCGCGGTGAAGGTCGAGGCGTTGAAAGAGTGCTCCGCGTAGAGGACCATCGACACGCGGAACGCGTCGACGACCTCGGGGGCGGCTTCCTCACCGAATGTCATCCACAGGAAGTTCTGCGCGTAGTCGAGGTCCTCGCGTGGTTCCACGACACCCAAGCCGCGGCGGCGGCGCTGGTCGTAGGCGACAACGGCGGGGAAAGCGGCAAACAATTCCTTCGCCTTGACCAGCTCCGCCTCGCGGGAGGAGTCGTCGGCCAGCGCGTGGTTGGCGCCGATGACCGAGACGGCGGTGCGCCCCACGTCCATCGGGTGGCAGTCCAGGGGCAGCAGGTCGATGGCGGCCTTGACCTTGGCGTCGAGGGCCCGCCCGGCCCGTTCGGCGGCGACGAACTCGGTGAGCTCGATCTGCGTCGGCAGCTCCCCGGTCCACAGCAGCAGCGCCACTTCCTCGAAGCTCTTGCCGGCCGCCAGGTCCTGGACAGGGTAGCCGCGGTAGAGCAACGAGTTGGTGTCGGGGTTGACCTTGGACACTGCCGTGAAGTCGACAACGACCCCGGCCAGGCCCTTCTTGATCTCAGTTTCAGTAATCACTTCGCTCCTGATTCCTACAGATTCGCGTTGTTTGAATCAATGTCCAGGTCGGGGACCTGGAAGTTGAAGATACCGTTGTCGAAGCGGTTGTACGCCTCGTAGTCGACGAGCTCGTACAGGCGAGCGCGGGTCAACATCGAATCGACCCGTGCCTCCTGGGTGCCGTCGGCCGCGATGGCCTCAAGGGTGCGTTCGGCTTCGCCCATCGCACTACGCAACAGCGTAACCGGGTAGATGACCATCGCAACACCCGCATCCGCCAGCTGCCGGCGGGTGAAGAGCTGGGACTTCCCGAATTCGGTCATGTTGGCCAGAACCGGGACGTCAACGGCCTTGCAGACGGCCTCGAACTCGCCGATGTCCTTCATGGCCTCCGGGAAGATTGCATCCGCCCCGGCGTCGACAAGCGCCTTGGCCCGGTCGATGGCCGCTTCCAGCCCTTCCACGGCGCGCACGTCGGTGCGGGCCATGACCAGGAAGTTCGGGTCACGGCGGGCGTCCGCCGCCGCGGCGATCCGCTTGACCATGGTGTCCAAGTCGACGACGTTCTTGCCGTCCAGGTGGCCGCAGCGCTTCGGGTTGAACTGGTCCTCGATGTGGCAGCCGGCCAGGCCCGCGTGTTCGAGCTCCTGGATTGTACGTGCCACGTTCATCGGCTCGCCGAACCCGGTGTCCGCGTCGACAAGGGCCGGAAGGTCCGTCATCCGGGCGATCTGCCCGGCCCTGGCTGCCACCTCGGTGAGGGTGGTCAGGCCGATGTCCGGCAGGCCGAGGTCGTTGGCCAGCACCGCACCGGAGATGTAGACCCCGTCGAAACCCTTCTCGCCGATCAGGCGCGCCGAGAGCGGGTTGAAGGCGCCCGGGAACTGCCGGGCGGCGCCGGGCACGAGCATCTCGCGCAGGGCAACGCGCTTCCGCTCCGGGGTGACCGTCGAGTACAGCATGCTAGAACAGTCCCTTGGGGGCAGCGGCGAGGTCGATGACGCCGGGGGCCGCGACGATGTTCAGCGCATCGAGTTCGCCGGCGCCCAGCTTCTCGAGGTTCTCTGCGGCGGCGATGAAGCGGTCGATCTCGTCGGGCTCGACAAGGCCGGCGGCCAGGGTGCGGAACTTGTTGATGTACTGCTCGCGGGCGAAGGGCCGGGCACCGAGCGGGTGTGCGTCGGCCACGGCGATCTCGTCGGTGATGACGGTGCCGTCGGCCAGCGTGATGACCACCGTGCCGCCGAAGGCCTTCTCGCTGATGTCCAGGGAGTGGTAGCGGCGGGTCCACTCGGCGTCTTCCTCCGTGGTGACCTTGTGCCACAGCTCCACGGTGTCGGCACGTCCGGCGCGCTCGGGGGAGTAGGAGTCCACGTGGTGCCAGGCGCCGTCCTGCAGGGCGACGGTGAAGATGTACGGGATCGAGTGGTCGAGGGTCTCGCGTGAGGCCGTCGGATCGTACTTCTGCGGGTCGTTGGCGCCGGAACCGATCACGTAGTGGGTGTGGTGGCTGGTCTTGATCAGCACCGACTCCACGTTACTCGGATCGGTGGCCTCCGGGTGCTCACGGTTCAGCTTCCGGGCCAGGTCGATCCAGGCCTGCGCCTGGTACTCGGCCGAGTGCTCCTTGGTGTAGGTGTCGAGGATGGCGCGCTTGGCCTCGCCGGCCTCAGGCAGCGGGACCTCGTAGGCGGCGTCCTTGCCGTCGAGCATCCAGGCGATGACCCCGTCCTCGCCCTCGTAGATCGGCACCGGGGAAGTCTGCCCGCGCATGGCACGGTCGGCCGCCTCGACGGCCATCTTGCCGGCGAATGCCGGTGCGTGGGCCTTCCAGGTGGAGATCTCGCCCTTGCGGGACTGGCGGGTGGCGGTGGTGGTGTGCAGGCCCTGGCCGACGGCCTGGAAGATGGTTTCCACATCAAGGCCCAGCAGCGTGCCGATGCCGGCGGCGGCCGACGGGCCAAGGTGCGCCACGTGGTCGATCTTGTGCTTGTGCAGGCAGATGGCCTTGACCAGGTCGACCTGGATCTCGTAGCCGGTGGCGATGCCGCGGATCAGGTCCTTGCCCGAAGCCCCGGTGTGCTGGGCGACGGCCAGGATCGGCGGGATGTTGTCGGCCGGGTGCGAGTATTCCGCGGAGAGGAAGGTGTCGTGGTAGTCGAGCTCGCGTACGGCCACGCCGTTGGCCCAGGCCGCCCACTCGGGGGAGACCTTCTGGGGAATCCCGAAGACCGAGGCACCCGCCCCGCCGGTGGACGGCGCGTGGGTCAGCGCCTGGGCTCGGGCCGCGACGATCGGGCCGCGGTTCAGGGACGCAACGGCCACCGAGGCGTTGTCGATGATGCGGTTGATGATCATCTCGGTGACCTCGGCGGTGACCTCCACGGGGTCGGCTGCGACCACCGCGATCTTGTGGGCCAGCTGGTCCTCGCGGGCCAGTTTCTCATCACTGCGGTACACGCGTACGGGGTGGTTGATCATGGGGTTTCCTCTCGGGGTCCGGCATGGGTTTTGATGTGTTCAAGGCTGTGGTGCAGGTGCAGCTGCGTTGCGGCGGCCGCGAGCTCGGGGTTCCGCGCGGCGATGGCTTCGGCGATGGCCGCGTGTTCCAGGGCGGAGGTGGCCAGGCGTTCGGGGTCGTCCTGGGCCAGCCTGCGGACGCGGGCCAGGTGCACGCGCAGGGAACGGAGCGATTGCTCGATGTAGGGGTTGCCGACGGCCTCGTCGACGCTCCTGTCCAACTCGCCTGCCAGCAGGTAGTAGGCCTCGCTGGAGCAGGCGTGCTTCGCGCGCCCGGCTTCGATGAACCGCTCGCGCAGGGACCGGAAGGTCCAGGAGTCGGCCTTGATCGCGGCGATGCGCGCGGATTCGACCTCCAACGCCCGACGAAGCGCGAACAGGTCGTCGACGTGCTCGTGTGAAACATCGGAGACCACCACGCCGCGTCCGCGCTGCTGCACGGCCAGTCCTTCAGCGGTGAGTCGTGCGAGGGCCTCGCGCAACGGTGTGCGGGAGACCCCGAGCCGTTCGGCCTGTTCGACCTCGCCAAGGACCGCACCGGGGCGCAGCCGCCATTCGACGATGTCTGTCCGCAGCGCCTCGTAGGCTTTGTCGCTTGCCCTCATGCACTGATTGTATACATAGTGGTCGGTGTGTCACGTGCTTTTCAAATTATTCGCCGAAAGTTCACCTCTAATGTATACAAGCGATGGATATTCGGGTGACGCGGGCCATAGGTTCCTGGTGGAAACAGCTCTTCCGGGAGTAGGTGAACGCGGTGGCCCCTGTATCAGCGACGGGCGCCGAAATCTACGCAGCTCCCGCTGCCGAGTCCGCGCGTGGTCCCGACGGGTCGCAATGCGGGCCGACGTTTCGCGCTTGCCGGGGAATCTGGACAGTATGGTTGGCAAGTTGCCGCGGCACGGGCACGCCGGTGGCCAAGTTCTGGGGCCACGACCAGCACTTCATCGACGCCTGCCGGGTGGCTTGTCCCGGCTGTCCTGGCCGCCATGCCGCCGAATGCCCGGAATGCCTGGATGCCGAGGTGGGCAAGTTGTCCGGTGGGTGCACGGTAAACGTCATCAACTGCACGGGCCGGCATATCTCCGCTGGTGCCATGGAGCAGCCGCGTGGTGCCTATTCTTCTTTGGCCAGGTGCGCCGACTTATGGGCAACCGACTGGCTTAAGGGGTGGTGAGCGGCTAGTCCATGTTGCTCAACAGCGGATTCGAGACCGATGCCGAGACTCACCCTTTTTGGAGGAGTTGAATGGAGATGGTCCTCAAGCCTGTCGATATGCTCGGCGACTTTCGCGAAGTGCCAACTGGGGACATGCGAGAGTCGGGACGCTGTCCAGTGCCCGGCGGGGCTGGAATCTTCGCAGGACCATGCGATGGACAGTGGGCGGATGTCCTGGCTGGCGTGCTCGGCCGATGAAGAGGCAAGTGCAAGCGATGACCTGCCATCGCTTCAGGGGATCTGTCTGCCGTGCGCCGTGGCCTGGCTCAGATTCCCGGTGAGCGGAGACCATGTGTCGTTGAACAATTCAATGTGTTCGTGGTGAATCGGTCTGTCGCGATAGGGCCCCTCGGCTAGTGATGCTTCAGTTCGAATCGGACCGATGCGAAATTGCCACGAGGGAACTCGCGAATATTGCATTTGTTAAGGCAGGGGAGTGGTCGGTGTGGGTGTCCTCGAATCCCGGTTTTATCCACACGTTCTCTTCGGGAGTACCGAAATTATCTCCGAAAGCGAAGGTTTTACTGGACGCCATTGAGGCAACCTATTATTGAGATTGAGTTCAATTTTCTGTCGTGTTGGAAATAAGCAATCATTGGTGGAATGGCGATTGGTTCCCGCAGTGTTTGTCAGTCGTGCTACTTCTTGTCAGTCTGGATATTGGTGCATTTATCGACTCCCTTCTTGAGCTGATACTCGCAGAGGTTTCTGGCATTTCCACGTGGCTGGAGATCGTGAACATGTAGGGGGAGGATGACTATGCTTGCCGGAGGTGCCACGGTCTTGCATGCCGGATTCGTGTGCGCTCATGTCAGCATTCATGTGCACCGCTTCAATCTGCTTCCGGGCGTCGGATGCCGCCGCTACAGTCAAGAGTGGAACGGTTGTGTCACGTCCGGCCACGGCTCAGTTCGTTACATAGAAGATACGCCGGATCAATGAAATCCACCTGCAGGAAAACTGCCGCCACCCGATTGGCTCGGAGCCGGGCCGAACCGATATGCCCCGAGAACGTTAATTTAGGACGACTTTCGCTGCGACGCCCGGGACGGACCTGCGGTTGCCGAGTTTTGGCTTCACTTCCGGGGCGTGGCGGTGTTTGGAGGGTCGATCGCATTGCTTTCCGGCACCGCCCGAGACCGCCGTGAATGCCGGCAACGAGCATGCTCCGGACACCTTTTGAGCATGGTGTGGGTTGTTTCCTGCTGGTTGTGTTCGTTGCCTTCGGATGCTGCATCGAACTATTCAGTCCAGGATCACTGCCACCATGACCAGGCGGTGGTCTGGTCGAGAACGTCAGTCTTGTACCGTCCCGCGGCGCCGTGGCATCTGGAGTGAATGCCAGATGGCCAGTAATCCCTAGTGAGGGACAAGTAAATTCGTCCACCGCTGCCCGGTAGCACGCGGGCACTTTCGCCAAGGCCAACAGGCCCGGGTCGGCCGGCAATTCCATCTGTGTCGATAACGCTGCGATAACTGTCCTGTCTCATCTAAAGTATCGCAATCTCAAGTCGCTTGAACCGCGAAAAGGGGTGGAATTCTGAGCTTGCTCAAGTGAACCGAGGTGGTCTCGGTATCGGCTTGCTCGGTACGGTTGAACTCAACCCTCGAATTGGTGCTTGCCCGTCGGTTGCAAGGCCCACGGAAGTTGGGTAAAGCCGGAGCGGTCATTCACTTGTAGTGCCAAAAATCAAGGCATTACTTCACCTCGCGTACGAAGGATTTAACTGAGCATCCAAAGGACAATAACTATTTGGTGAGCATATTGACATGAGGCATGGCGGGGTTCAGTGTGAAGGCATCGCACACTTGCAGCTTGATGGGGTACTTGGGGATAAGAGCGATGCTCGCTGATGATCCCACCCGCCACTACTCGGCGAACCTGACCAAGCTCATGGCAGGAGAACGAGGAAGACGATGTCGATTATCAAAGATCCGCACCTGTTCAACGAGCCAAGCCTATTCGTCGACTTGGAAGGGGTGTTGGGTCGCCGTCTCTACCTGAAGATCGAGGGGTTCAACTTCGCCGGCTCAATCAAGCTCAAACCTGCGCGGGAGATGGTTGAACGCGCCGAGCAGGAGGGATTGATCGGTCCCAACTCCACGCTCGTGGAGTCCTCGTCGGGCAACCTCGGTGTTGCTCTGAGCATGATCGCGGCCAGCAAGGGATATCGCTTTGTATGCGTGGTTGATCCGCGCTGCAATCCGACGACCCTGCAGCTGATGGAGTCGCTCGGGGCACAGGTTGACCTGGTTACGGAGCCGGATCCCATCGACGGGTTTTTGGGTGCCCGGCTCAACCACGTCCGGGAACTGTGCGCGACCGACGAGCGCTACGTCTGGCTCAACCAGTATGTCAACCCCGGTAACTGGGGCGCGCACTACCGCTGGACGGCCCCCGAAATTGACGCCGAGTTCCCCGACCTTGATGTGTTGTTTGTCGGAGCCGGCACCACGGGAACCTTGATGGGCTGCGCACGGTACTTCAGGGAGCACCGCCCCGACGTGCGAATCGTCGCGGTCGATGCCGTCGGATCGGTCTCCTTCGGCCGCCCGCCGGCGCCCCGTCTGATCCCGGGCCTCGGTATGAGCGTGCGGCCGCCTCAGCTGGATGAGTCGCTGCTCAACGATGTGGTGTTCGTCAAGGAGCTTGACACGGTGCATGCCTGTCACCGGCTGGCTGCAGGCGGGCTGCTGCTCGGAGGGTCCACCGGGACAGTGGTCCACGGCGCCATGGCATGGCTCGCCGACCACGACGCCCAGGATGTCACAGCGGTGGCAATCTCGCCCGACCTGGGCCGCCCGTACCTGGACACCATCTACCAGCCAGGCTGGGTGCTCGACAACTTCGGGGCCGAAGAGCTTGCCAGCGCGGGCTCGACGGTAGATCCCGGTCTGCCCTCCGACCAGTTGTTGCGGCCTCAATTTCCGGTAGCCGCGCCGTTGAAGGATTCCGTGGCAACTGCCTCACTGAGGAGGCTCGCGCAGTGAACAAGTCCGTCGTCGTACAACCGACGTCACCAGATCCCGCGGTTCCGGCGAATTCCCCGTCGCTGGTGGCATCCGAGGCCCGGGCCGGGGACGGCACTCCAGGAACGTCGGCCACAGGTCCGGGCGTTGTCTTGGAACGCCGGCTCGCGGAACTTCTCGCATCCGTGGTGAAGAAGGACGACGTCCCTGTGGACGCCAACTTCTTCTACGAATTGGGTGCGGACTCGCTGGTGATGGCGCAGTTCTGCGCCAGGGTGCGCAAACAACCGGACCTGCCGGCGGTGTCCATCAGGGACATCTACCAGCACCCGACGATCGCGGCGCTTGCCGCCGCCCTGGCGCCCGCGGAAGATGCGACGCCTCAGGTTAAAGACCGGTTTGCGGAAGTGCTGGCCGAGGTGCTGGGCCTCGAGGAAGTCCCGGTGGACAGCAACTTCTTCGAGGACCTCGGTGCGGATTCGCTGGTGATGGCGAAGTTCTGCGCCAGGGTGCGCAAGCATCCGGACCTGCCGGTGGTGTCCATCAGGGACATCTACCAGCACCCGACGATTGCCTCATTGGCCACGGCCTTGGCGCCTGCGGAAGATGCGACGCCTCAGGTTAAAGACCGGTTTGCGGAAGTGTTGGCTGAGGTGCTGGGCCTCGAGGAAGTCCCGGTGGACAGCGACTTCTTCCAGGACCTGGGTGCGGATTCGCTGGTGATGGCGAAGTTCTGCGCCAGGGTGCGCAAGCAACCGGACCTTCCTGCGGTGTCGATCAGGGACATCTACAAGCACCCGACGATTGCCTCCTTGGCCATGGCCTTGGCCCCTGCGGAAGATGCGACGCCTCAGGTGCAGCTGCAGGGCCGGCTGGGCGAGGTGCTCGCCGACGTGCTGGGTATCGAGGAAGTCCCGGCGGACAGCGACTTCTTCCAGGATCTGGGTGCGGACTCGCTGGTGATGGCGAAGTTCTGCGCCAGGGTACGCAAACAGCCGGACCTGCCCCAGATATCCATGAAGGAGATCTACAGCAGCCCGAATCTCTCCGCCTTGGCGGCGGTCCTTCAAGTTGCCCCGGAGCCGGACAAGCAGACGGAGCCTTCGCCAACTGTGGCCTCGGTGCCTGAGACGCCTCCGCCCATGGACGCTCGGACGTGGGAGTACATCACCTGTGGCGCCCTGCAGGTGCTCGTCTACATCGGCTACTGCCTGCTCGCCGGCCTCATCACGGTCGTGGGGTACCTGTGGTTGTTCCCGGCCGCGGGGCCCGGCAACCACCACTGGCTGGGCCACGGGACGAACTTCTTGGAGCTTTACCTGCGGTCGATCGCCTACACCGCAGCGACATTCGTGGTGATGTGCATCCTGCCGGTGGCCGCCAAGTGGATTTTCGTCGGCCGGTTCCGGCCCCGGGAGATCCGCATCTGGAGCCTTGCCTACTTCAGGTTCTGGCTGGTGAAAGCCCTGATGCGCACCTCGCCCCTCTCGCTGATGGCTGGTTCGCCGCTGACGACCTTCTACCTGAGGGCCATGGGGGCGAAGGTTGGCCGCAACGTGATGATCATGACCAACAGGCTGCCGATCTGCACCGACCTTCTGACGATCGGGGAGGGGACGGTGATCCGCAAGGATGTCATGCTCAACGGGTACCGCGCCCACGGCGGTGTCATCCAAGTGGGTGGTGTAACGCTGGGCAAGGACGTGACGATCGGCGAGGGCAGCGTCCTGGACATCAACACGTCGATGGGCGACCGCTCCCAGCTGGGCCACCGCTCCACCCTCTACACCGGCCAGGCCGTACCCGCCGGCGAGCGGTGGCACGGTTCCCCGGGCAGGCCCGGGGGTGCGGACTACGCCACGGTTGAGCCGACACCCTACCGGCCGTGGCGCCGGGGGTGGTTTGCCGTTTCACAACTGGTGGGAACCATCGGGCTGGGGCGCACCATGTGGGGACTGGTGATCACGCTGTTCGTCCTGGCGGACCCGAACGTCGCGGCCCTGCTGGAGTCGCAGGCGTTGGCATTCGCCGGCTGGATCTTCTACGCCGACGCGGCCATCTACGCAGGCCTGGGTGTACTCGGCGGAACGGTCGTGGCGATACTCTTCATCACCACCCTGCCGAAACTGCTCCAGCTCGGGTTGAAACCCGACACGGTGTATCCGCTGTTCGGGTTGCGCGACGCGGTGGCACGGGCGGTGGGCAAGATGACCAACAGTCCCATGCTGGGGCAGCTGTTCGGCGACAGCTCGTACGTCGTGAACTACGTGCGGGCCATCGGCTACCGCCAGCCGCAGGTCCAACAGAGCGGCTCGAATTTCGGCACCGGGTTCAAGCACGACAACCCGTTCCTGTCGACCATCGGCACCGGGACGATGATCGCCGACGGGGTGTCGTTCATGAACGCGGAATACTCGGCGACGTCGTTCAAGCTCACAGGGGTGGCAATCGGTGCCCAGAACTTCCTGGGCAATGCCGTCTTGTACCCCGCCGAAGCCAGGACCGGGGACAACTGCCTGCTCGCGACAAAGGTCATGGTCCCCATTGACGGGCCGATGCGCGAGGGAGTCGGCCTGCTCGGATCCCCGGCGTTCGAGATTCCGCGCTCGGTGCTGCGGGACACCCTCCCGGAGGAACACCAGAGCCGCGCCACCCTCCGGCGTGAACTGGCGGCCAAGAACAGGCACAACCTTCGCACGATGGTGCTTTTGATGTTTGCGCGCTGGTGTTTCGCCTTGGTGGCCCTGCTGGCGATGTTTGCCGGCCTCGAAATGTCTGACCAGTTCGGCTTCTTGGCGCTCAGTGCGTCGTTCGTCCTGATGCTCGTGGTCGGCATGCTGGTACCCGTCGGCATGCAGCACCTGGCGACGGGGTTCCGCCGGCTTCAGCCGCAACTGTGTTCCATCTACAACCCCTACTTCTGGTGGCACGAGCGCTATTGGAAGTTGCAGGCCCAGAGCCGGTACGTGGCGATCTTCAACGGAACGCCGTTCAAGCCGATGGTCTGGAGGCTGCTGGGAGTGCGGATCGGGAGTCGGGTCTTCGACGACGGCTGCGGGATTGTCGAGCGGAGCCTGGTGACGATCGGCTCGCGCTGCACCCTGAACAACGGCACCACGATCCAATCCCATTCCCAGGAGGACGGGATGTTCAAGTCCGACTACAACGTCATCGGGGACGACGTCACGCTGGGCGTCGCCGCCTTCATCCACTATGGCGTGACCATCGAGGACGGCGTTGTCGTCGCCACCGACTCCTTCGTGATGAAGGGGACGACGCTCGCTGAAGGCACCCTGTGGGGCGGCAACCCGGCCGAGGAGGCCCGTGCCGCAGTTAGGTCCACCGTCGCACTGGAAAGGCCCGTGTCATGACCACCACTCCGGCGATCACCTGCCGCACCGTCGGCCAATCGTCCATTCCGGCCGACGGACGGAGCTCCGCCCCGGCTGCGGCCCCGACCTCGGTTCCCCGCTGGACACGCGAGATGCGGTCCGGCCAGGAACTGGTCGAGGTGGCGGTTCCCGAGGAGCTGAGCGCCTCCGTCAGGCTGGCGGCCCGTGCGCTGGAAGCGACGCCCGGCTCCCTCTGGCTGGCGGCCCACGCGCGGGTACTGCATGCCCTGTCCGGGGAAACCGAGGTCGCCACCGGCTACATGGGCACAACAGGGACATGGCGGTGCGCGCTCGACCTTGGCCACCCGTCCTGGCGGGGGCTGGTCGCCGAGGCGCACGACCGGCAGCTCAGGGCCGGCACGGAGGACCGCCGCGAAGCCGCATCCACGGGGTACGAGGTGTTGTTCGGAATGTTGCAGGGCGACGACGCCGGGTTGCCGGAGGGCATTGCCCTCGGGGTCGGCCTTCGGGCCGTGGCCGCGGGCGAACGGCTCGTGCTGCGGTACCGGCGGGAGGTCCTGGACGCGGCCGCCGCACTCAGGATCGCTGGCTACCATCTGGCCGCGCTCCGCCACTTGGTCGCCGACCCCGAAGCGGAGCCCCTCGACTCCGACCTGGTGGATCCGGACGAGCGCCGCTTCCAGCTCGAGCAATTGGCCGGGCCCGAGCGGCCCCGGCCCCAGCGGCGCTTCCACGAGCTGTTCGAGGAGCGCGTCCGGCTTCACCCCGAGCGCGTCGCCGCGGCCCAGGACACGCGTGAGTGGACCTACGCGGAGTTGAACGCGCGCGCCAACCGGCTGGCCCGCGCCCTGCTGGCGCGCGGACTTCAGGCGGAAGACGTCGTGGCGGTCGTCGCCCAGCGGGACCTGGAGTGGATGGCCGCGGTCATCGGGATCCTCAAGGCCGGAGGTGCGTACCTGCCGATCGAACCGCATTTCCCCGCAGACCGGATCGCCAGGACTCTCACCCGGGCCGGGAGCCGGATGGCACTGACCGAGGAAGGAAGCACGTCCTCGCTGGATGAGGCACTCCGCGGGATGCCGTCGGTCACCCGGCTCCTCTTCGAGGAGATCGAGGCCGAGGGGCACTCGGACGGCGACCCCGGCGTGGAGGTGCGTCCGGACCAACTCGCCTATGTCTATTTCACCTCGGGCTCCACGGGGGAGCCAAAGGGTGCGATGTGCGCGCACGACGGGATGGTGAACCACCTGTACGCCAAGATCGAGGACCTGGGGATCGGCCCCGGCGACGTCGTCGCCCAGAGCGCCCCCCAATGCTTCGACATCTCGCTGTGGCAACTGGTTTCGGCCCTGCTCGTCGGCGGTCGCACGCTCATCGTCGGGCAGGACCGCATCATGGACGTCGAGCGGTTCGTCGACACGGTGGACCGGGGCGAGGTGGCGGTCTTCCAGGTCGTTCCGTCGTACCTGGACGCGGTGGTGGCGTACCTGGACGGAAAACCCCGAACCCTGCCGCACCTCCGCTGCGTCTCCGCGACCGGGGAAGCCTTGAAGCGCGAGCTGGTCCGCCGCTGGTTCGACGTGCTGCCGGAGGTCAAGCTGGTCAACGCCTACGGACTGACGGAGACCTCCGACGACACGAACCACGAGGTGATGGGCGAAGCACCTGCGGGAGACTCGGTGCCCTTGGGCCCGCCGATCCCGAACGTCCGGATCCACATCCTCGACGAGCGGCAGCGGCTCGTGCCGCTCGGGGCCCCGGGAGAGATCGCCTTCTCCGGGGTGTGCGTGGGTCTCGGCTACATCAACGACCCGGAACGCACCGCGCGCGCCTACTCCAGCGACCCCTACGTGGACGGCGCGCGGCTCTACCGGGCCGGCGACTACGGGCGCTGGTCCCCGGACGGCAAGCTGGAGTACCTTGGCCGGCGGGACAACCAGGTCAAGATCTCCGGCTTCCGTATCGAGATCGGCGACATCGAGAACGCGCTGTTGCGGGTTCCCGGCGTCCGTGACGGCGCCGTCGTCGTCGGCGAGGGTGGCGGCCAGTCCAAGTTCCTGGTGGCGTTCTATTCCGGCAACCAGCCACTGGAGGTTGACGAGATCCGCAGCGAGATCGCCTCGCGGGTTCCGGCCTACATGGTGCCGTCGGCCTACAGGTGGCAGGAGCGCCTGCCCCTGACCGGCAACGGGAAGATCGACAGGAAGGTCTTGACCCGCATGGCGGGCGAGGTCGTCCCCGAGGCGGGCACCCGCGCGGAGACACTCACTGCCACCGAGCAGCGGCTTGCCGAGGCCTGGGCGAGCGTCCTTGGCCTGCCGGAGGGCCGGATCGGCGGGCAGGACTCGTTCTTTGCGTTGGGCGGAACCTCGCTCTCCGCGGTGAAGCTCGCGGTCCAGCTCAAGCGCGCGGTATCGATCAAGGACATCATGCAGACACCCGTCCTGGCGGACCTGGCCACCCTGCTCGAGGCCTCGTCCCTGGTGGACGCAGCCGAAGCGCCCACACAGCCGGAAAATGCCGTGGCGCCCGCCTCCGTGCCCCCAACAACTGCAGGCCATTCCAACCCGCCACCCATGAATCGAAAGGACCTCTGATGTCGTCTCCCTCACCCAGGACCCAGTTCGACGTGATACGCCAAGTTGGCCGCGCGCCCATGCTCACCGTCGAAGACGGCCACGACCCCGTGCGGTGGGCCGAAGAGAACCGCGGGGCGCTGCGCGCGACGGTGGACGAGAACGGCGCGGTACTGGTTCGCGGGCTTGGCCTCGGCGATCCCGCCCAGGTGGCGGAGGTCTACAAGCGGCTGGTCCCGGGCGGCCTGATACCGGACCGGGAAGCCTTCGCCACCAGGAATCCCTACCTCGACGGCGTGTACTCGTCCCTCACGTGGCCTGCAAACCAGCCCATGTGCATGCACCACGAGCTCAGCTACGCGCTCGAGTTCCCGGGCCTGATGCTCTTCGCCTGCCTCCAGGCACCCGGTGTCGGCGGCGTGACCGGCGTTGCGGACGCCCGCTCGGTGCTCGAGGCCATACCGGCGGATATCGTCCAGCGATTCGAAAACGAAGGGTGGTTGCTCGCCCGCAGCTACAACGGGGACATCGGAGCCACCTACGAGGAGGCGTTCGGGGTCTCCGAGCGTGCGGCCGTCGAGAGCTACTGCCGGGCCCACGCGATCGAGTTCGAGTGGCAGCCCGACGGGGAACTCCGCACCCGGCAGCGGCGCCCTGCCGTGGTCCGGCACCCCGTGACCGGCGAGCGCTGCTGGTTCAACCAGGTCGCGTTCCTGAGCGAATGGACCATCGCCCCCGAGGTGAGGGAGTACCTGGTGGACGTGTACGGTTCCGACGGGCTGCCGTTCAACACCCGATTCGGCAACGGCGAACCGATCGGCGAGGACACCATCGCCCTCCTGAACGAGGTCTACGAGGCCCACACCCTTCGTACCCCGTGGGAGACCGGTGACCTCATGCTCGTCGACAACGTGCGCATGGCGCACAGCCGCGAGGCCTACGAGGGCCCGCGGGAGATCCTCGTCGGCATGGCCGAGCCGCGCAATGCATTTGATCTCGCCAACCACACACAGGACGGTGCACTATGACAGAATTTGCAGCCTCCCCGGTGACTGCCGCCGAGGAACCCAAGACGGTTCCTCCCTTCGCGGTCATCTCCGGAGCCCAGGTGCAGGAGGTGCTCCACGGCCGGGAGAGGCAAGTCGTCGAACTGGTCGAGCAAACCTACCGGACGCACGCGGCCGGGGACTCGGTGAACCCCCCGTCCTACTTCCTGCGGTTCCCGGACCGGCCCACCTCGCGCATCATCGCCCTGCCCGCCTCGGTAGGCGGACAGGTGGAGGTCGACGGCATCAAGTGGGTCTCAAGCTTCCCGGAGAACGTCGCGTCGGGAATTCCGCGGGCCTCGGCGGTGCTGATCCTCAACGACCGGGCGACGGGTTACCCCTTCGCCTGCATGGAGAGCTCGATCATCAGCGCCTCCAGGACGGCGGCATCGGCCGCCGCGGCCGCGGACTGGCTCAGCCGGGGTCGCGGGCGCCCCCGGCGCATCGGGTTCTTCGGCGTGGGACTCATTGCCCGCTACATCCACACGTTCCTGAACGCGACCGACTGGTCCTTCGACGAGATCGGGGTGTTCGACCTCTCGGGTGAGAGCGCGGAGGGTTTCAAGGGCTACCTCGAACGCAGCGGCACAGAGGCCCGGGTGACCGTGCACGGGAGCGCCGAGCAACTGATCCGGAGCAGCGACCTCGTCGTGTTCGCCACGGTGGCCGGGGAGCCACACGTCCACGACACGGCGTGGTTTGCGCACAACCCGCTGGTACTGCACGTGTCCCTGCGCGACCTGGCTCCGGAGATCCTGTTGGCATCGACCAACATCCTCGACGACGTCGAACACTGCCTGAAAGCCGGGACGTCTCCCCACCTCGTGGAGCAGATGGTCGGCAACCGGGATTTCGTGGACGGCACGTTGGTCGACGTCATGGAGGGCAAGGTCTCGCCGGCGAACGACCGTCCGGTGGTGTTCTCGCCATTCGGCCTGGGCGTGCTCGACCTGGCTGTCGGCAAGTACGTCTACGACGAACTCGCCGACAGCGGCCAACTCCGGGTGGTCCAGGACTTCTTTTCAGAACTGCGCAGGTACGGCTGACCCGGCGGCCCAACCACGCTTAAACATTCGCACCCACCGAGGAGTGACACAATGCTCTCGTTACAGCAGATGCTGGGGAATGTGTCAGATGCCCATGTCCAGTCCCCCGAGGACTGGGCGCAATCGATCACCGACGTCCTGCGGGACGCAGCCATCTACCACCGGGCCGAAAACGGCTTCTACAGTGCCCAGTGTGACGCGTTGGGAATCGACCCCGCCGCGATCGCCGATGTCAACGACCTTCAACGGCTGCCGCTGTTGCCGATCGGCATGTTCAAGCGTCCCGACGCCCAGGTGCTGCTCACCTGCTCGCTGGCCGACGTCGAGACCGAGACCAGCTCCAGCGGGACCCGCGGCGCCCCGTCCGTCGCCCGGCGCAACAGCGAGACGGTGACCCGGGCGCTCGTTGGCCTGATCGGGACCTACCGGGAGTTCTTCAGCCTGTCCGGGGGCGCGGGCCTCTTCCTGAACGCGTCGGACCCCGGTGCCTCGGAGATGGGCCTGCTGAAGGACTTCAACATCCTGAACAGCGTCTTCGACGACCACGCATACCTGGTTGCCGACCAGACGTTCGACCCCAGGGAAGCCCTGGAACAACTGCGCCGGTGGAAGGGGCACATGATCCGGCACATCGTCTGTCCGCCGTTCCTCATCAGCCGGCTCTTCCGGTTCCTCGAACAGGAGAAGTTCAAGGTGCGGCTGGATCCGTACAGCATGATCATCACCCTCGGCGGGTGGAAGGAGCACACGGCCGAGGCCATCCCTGCCGAGGGCTTCCGCGAGCGGTGCCACGACCTGCTCTCCGTGCGCCCGGGAAACGTGCGCGACATGTACGGGATGATCGAGTCGAACATGCTCGCCGTCGAATGCCACCTGCATCGCAAGCACGTCCCGCCGTGGTGCTACATCTCCATCCGGGACCCCGCACAGCCCGGCAAGGAACTCGCTCCGGGGGAGACCGGCACCATCGCCATACTTGACGCGCTCAACACCAGCTACCCCGGTTTCCTCCTCACCGACGACGTGGGCGATGTCGAGACCGGTACCTGCGGCTGCGGGAGAACCGGCCAGGTCGTCAACTTCCGCCATCGGGGGCCGGGCGGTGGGCTCGGCCACTGCCCCGTCAGCATCGAGAGCTACCTCGCCTCCACGGAGGAGCTGGCCCTGTACCCGCGCTAGCGGTGCATCCAGCAGTTGCGTGGTGCCACCACCATCGAGGACCAGCGTGCCGTTGACGCGCTGGTCCTTTTGGCGCGCCGCACCTGACCACGGGGAACGCGGGTGGAGGACCCAGCCTGCGGGAACCGGACCTGCGTTCCGGGGGTCGAATCCGCCACCGGCCTTCACGTGCTGCGCTCGCCGGGAGGTTCCGTTGGCGGCATCCCTGCCGGCGGGTGGGCTAGGGCCCGGGGCGCCACCGGTATTCGTACTCCGGGCGTCCGCGGGTGCCGTGGCGCGGGGCCTTGGCTGCCTGGTTCGTTTCCGCCAGGTGTTCCAGGTACCGCCTGGCCGTCACGCGCGAGAGGTCCAGGACCTCGGAGACCTCGGTGGCGGAGAGCGCCGCCGTGGAGGCCTTCAACGTGGCACCGATGGCCTGCAGTGTTTCGGCGATCAGGCCCTTGGGCAGGGGAGCGGGGCCGGCCGAGCGCAGTGCGGCAAACGCATTGTCGATGGAGGCCTGCGAGGCGGGGGTCCCGCCGCTGCCCAGGTTGAGCCGGAACTCCCGGTAGTTGGTGAGCTTTTCGCTGAACGCTGCAAAACCGAAGGGCTTGATCAGGTACTGGGTGACCCCGGTGGCGATGGCCGTGCGCACCACGTTGAGGTCGCGGATCGCGGTGATGGCGATGATGTCCACGGTGTTCCCCTTGCCGCGCACGCGCCGGGCGACATCGAGCCCGTGCAGGTCCGGCAGGTTCATGTCCAGCAGCACCAGGTCGATGGGGGTTCCCTCGGCGGTGGCCCGGCTCAGCTCCGCGAAGGCCTCCGCCCCGTTGTGGGCGATGGCGTGCACGGTGAAGCCCGGCACGCGCGAGACGAAGCTGGCATGCGCGGAGGCGGTGGTGGGTTCGTCGTCCACCACCAGGACGCGAAACAGCCTGTCCGGGGCATCCATGCTGCGGTTTCCTTCCATCCGGTTCGGGCTGCGGCTGTGGGGGCCGCGCGGATCCACTCTAGCGCCAGCAACCAGTGCCCGGCGCTTGTTGCCTAGCGCCTCTTGCCCAATGTCCAGTGCCGGCAACGCCTCACTGCTGCGGACCGCGCAGCGGGATCGTCACCGTGAAGATCGCGCCGGCGTCGTTGTCGACCTCCAGGGTCCCGCCGAGACGCGCCACGGCCTGGCGGACCAGGGCCAACCCGAGTCCCCGCGAGCCGCTGCCCGGGACCACCGGCTTGGAGGACACCCCCATCCGGAAGAACTCCTCCAGCAGGTCGGTGTCCAGCCCGGGGCCGGAATCGGCGATGGAGATGACCACCGACTCCGCGTCGGCCGCGATATCCGCCCAGACGCGTCGCTGCCCGGAACCGGCCGCGGCGTCGAAGGCGTTGTCCAGCAGGTTCCCGGTGATGGTCACCAGGTCCCGGGCGTCGAGCGCCCCGGCGGGCAGGTGCCCGGAGGCGCTGAGGGTCAGCGTGATGTCGCGCTCGTGCGCCTGGGCGGCCTTACCCACCAGCAGCGAGGTCAGGTACGGCTCGTCGACGGCTTGCACGAACTCGTCGGTCAGCCGCTGGGATTCCTGGCGGTCGGCCACCGCGAACTCCAGGGCCTCGCGCTCCCGGCCCAGCTCGATCAGCGTCGCCACGGTGTGCAGCCGGTTTGCGTGTTCGTGGGTCTGGGCGCGCAGTGCCTCGGCCAGGGTGGTGAGCGATTCGAGCTCGCCGGTGAGCGCCTGCACCTCGGTGCGGTCTCGCAGTGTCGCCACGGTTCCCAGGGACGAGTCGAAGGATTTGCGGCGCAGCGGCCAACGGACCAGCGCGGGTTCGGTGGCGTCGGGCTGCTCGGCCCGCTGCTGCGAGATGACAAGCACCCTGTCGCTGGTTAGGTGGATCTCGTCGGTGGCCCGGCGCCCGGAGGCGAAAAGCTCGGCCACCGTCTCGGGCAGGCCAGTCTTCGCCACGGGCATCGGGCGCAGGGTCCCGGCCGGGGGCAGGCCCAGCAGCCCGGCGGCCTGGTCGTTGTAGAGCACCAGGCGGCCCTTCGCGTCGACGAGCACCAGGCCCTCGCGCACCGAATGCAGCGCGGAGAAGTAGTAGGCGTAGAGCCGGCGCAGCTCCTCGGGGCCGTAGCCCAGGGTGGCGCGGCGCAGGTAGCGGCCCAGCGCCCAGGCAAAGAGCGCACCGAGCCCCAGCGCCAGGGCGCCGGCACCGATGATGGCCGGGACCATGGCGGCCTGGGTGACGCTGAGGTTTTGCAGCGTCACGCCCACCGCGACGAGCGCGGTGATCCCGCCGGAGGCGTCGCGCACCGGGACGATGGCGCGCACCGAATCGCCCAGGGTGCCGCGGTAGTCCTCCACGTGGCTGTGGCCGGCCAGCGCCTGCTCCACGCTGCCCACGTAGGGCCTGCCCAGCTCGTCCGGATTCGGGTGGGTGTAGCGCGTCCGGTCGGTGTCCATGACGGTGACGAAGTCGACGGCGGCGGTGTCCACCAGCACGTCGGTGAAGGGCTGGAGCAGCGCCGAGGGATCGGGCTGCCGGACGGCCGAGACGACGAACGGGTCGTGGGCCAGCGTCTCGGCCACCGAGAGCACCCGCTTTGAGGCGAACTCGTGGGCCTGGTTGCGGGCGTTGAGGTAGCTGGCCCCGCTGATCAGCAGCACCACGAGGGCCACCAGGGCGATCTGCGCCGCGAGGATCCGTGCGGCAAGCGAGAGCGGGCCGGATTTCCGACCGGCGTCGGGCGGCGACGCCCGCGGGGTTCGCGCCATCGGCACCTCCTTGATCTGCTCCATTAACTCACGATTGCGGCGTGCGGGCGTGGGCGGGCGTGAACAATATGAACACAAGCGAGATCCCCGTCACGTGTGGCAGCACCATGGAAGCAGCCCGGGAACCGTCCCGGTCCCCGGCAGTCCCGAAACACTTCCAAAGGAGTCAGCGCATGGCAACGTCGCCAGCATCGACAGGCATCCTCGATCCGGAACCAGCAGCACCGCAGGAGGCGCCGGCCAAGAAGGACCGCACGCACTGGCTCTACATCATGGTCATCGTCGCCGTGGTGGCCGGCGCGGCCCTCGGCCTGCTCGCCCCGGACCTCGGCAAGGCCATGAAGCCGCTGGGCACCGCGTTCGTGGCACTCATCAAAATGATCATCGCCCCGGTCATCTTCTGCACCATCGTGCTGGGCATCGGCTCGATCGCGAAGGCCGCAACGGTCGGCAAGGTCGGCGGGCTGGCGCTGGTCTACTTCATCACCATGTCCACCTTCGCGCTGGCCATCGGCCTGGTCGTGGGCAACCTGATCCACCCGGGCTCCGGCCTGCAGCTCCAGCCCTACGAGGGCGCCGCCGGCGGCAGCGAGAACGCGACGGTGAAGTTCCTGCTGGAGCTGATCCCGGGCGATATCCCGGTGCTGCCGACCCTCGTGCTGGCCCTCTTCGTGGGCTTCGCGCTGCAGTCCATGGGCAAGACCGGCGAACCGGTGCTGGGGGCCATCAAGCTGATCCAGGCCGTGGTGTTCCGCATCATGATGATGATCATGTGGGCCGCCCCGATCGGCGCCTTCGGTGCCATCGCCGCGGTGGTCGGAGCCACCGGCTGGGCGGCCATCGGCTCCATGGCCGTGCTCATGGGCGCGTTCTACGCCACCTGCGCGCTGTTCATCGTTGTCGTCCTGGGTTCGCTGCTGCGCCTTGTCACGGGGCTGAACATCTTCTCCCTGCTGAAGTACCTGGGCCGCGAGTACCTGCTGATCTTCTCCACCTCGTCCTCCGAATCGGCGCTGCCGCGGCTGATCGCCAAGATGGAACACGCAGGCGTCTCCAAGCCGGTCGTCGGCATCACCGTGCCCACGGGCTACTCCTTCAACCTCGACGGCACCGCGATCTACCTGACCATGAGCGCGCTGTTCGTCTCCACCGCCATGGGCATGCCGATGAACCTCGGCGAGCAGATCTCCCTGCTGGTCTTCATGATCATCGCCTCCAAGGGCGCCGCGGGCGTCACCGGCGCCGGGCTTGCCACGCTTGCCGCGGGCCTGCAGTCGCACCGCCCCGAGCTGCTCGACGGCATGGGCGTGATCGTGGGCATCGACAAGTTCATGTCGGAGGCCCGCGCGCTGACGAACTTCACCGGCAACGCCGTGGCCACGCTGCTGATCGGCACGTGGACCAAGGAGATCGACCTGGCCCAGGCCCGCGGCGTGCTCGCCGGGGAGCGCCCCTTCGACGAGCTATCGCTCACCGAGAACGGCCACTGACCAGAGACCTGCACCCCGGGACAACGGGACGCAACATGCAGCCATCGCGTTCACCCCACGGGCGCGATGGCTGTACGGTTTAACACCGGAGCCGGTCTCGGGCCGCCCGACACCCTAAACCTTTGACTTCAACTTCAAGGTAAAGGCTCGCCGTGCGAGGGCGAAGGTGTCCGCGCCGCAGCGGCGCAACCGATACCCTTAAAACGATAGTCAGCAAATCCCACAACGAACGGAAGCGTGGTTAACACCGTGAGCGAGGAACAGGGCAGCAAGCCCCGGGGCGTAGGACTGCTCAAGGAACCGACCCCCCTGGGTCCCACGGGCCGGCCGCAGACGGATTTCCCCGAGCCGGGATCCCTTGATTCCCATGGTCCGGCCCGCGTCATCGCCATGGTCAACCAGAAGGGCGGTGTCGGCAAGACCACCTCGACCATCAACCTTGCCGCGGCCTTGGCCGAGTACGGGCGCAAGGTGCTGCTTGTCGACTTCGACCCGCAGGGAGCGCTCTCCGCGGGCTTCGGCACCAACCCGCACGAACTCGACGTCACCGTCTACAACGTGCTGATGGACCGCAAGACCGACATCCGCGACGCCATCATCACCACCGATGTCCCGAACGTGGACCTGCTGCCGGCGAACATCGACCTCTCGGCCGCCGAGGTCCAGCTGGTCAACGAGGTAGCCCGTGAACAGGTGCTCGAACGCGCGCTGCGTTCGGTGACCGACGACTACGACATCGTCCTGATCGACTGCCAGCCCTCGCTGGGCCTGCTCACCGTCAACGCGTTGACCGCGGCCCACGGCGTGATCATCCCGCTGACCGCCGAGTTCTTCGCCCTGCGCGCCGTGGCGCTGCTGGTCGAGACCATCGAAAAGGTCCAGGACCGCCTGAACCCCGCCTTGCAGATCGACGGCGTGCTGGCCACGATGTACGACCCGCGCACCCTGCACGGGCGCGAGGTCGTGGGCCGCCTGGTCGAGGCCTTCGGCGACACGGTCTTCGAAACCGTCATCCGGCGCACCATCAAGTTCGCCGACGCGAACGTGGCCGCCGAGCCCATCACCACCTACGCGACAAACCACCCGGGCGCCGAGGCCTACCGCCAGCTGGCCAAGGAACTCATTTCCCGTGGCGGCGCCCCGTAATGACGGGAACCGCCGTCCTGCCAGCCACCGTGCCGATTCCCGAAGGTGAATCGACCGGTGGCTTTCGGGTTCGGCTGGAAAACTTTTCCGGCCCCTTCGACCTGCTGCTCTCGCTGATTGCCAAGCGCGAACTGGACATCACCCAGATCGCGATGGCCGATGTCACCGACGAGTTCATCGGGTACCTCAAGGTGCTGCAGGCCAGGCCCGGTGCCAAGGCCCTGGATGAGACCACCGAGTTCCTCGTCGTCGCCTCCACGCTGCTGGACCTCAAGGCCGCGCGCCTGCTGCCCCGGAACGAGAACGATTCCGACGAGGACATGGCGCTGCTGGAGGCCCGCGACCTGCTCTTCGCCCGGCTGCTGCAGTACAAGGCGTTCAAGCACGCGGCCGGGTGGATCTCCGGGCGGCTCGAGGAGGAATCCGAGAGCTTCCCCCGCCAGACCGGGCTCGAGGCTCACTTCGCGGCGCTGCTGCCGGAGCTGGTCTTCAAGACCACCCCGGAAATGCTCGCCCGGCTGGCGCTTGCTGCGTTGGCCCCGAAGGAGGAGGCGGCCCCGGCGGAGGTTGGCGTCGGACACCTGCACGGGGGAGAGGTGAGCGTGCGCGAGCAGGCAGCCATCCTGGCCCGCAAGCTCCAGGAGCACAAGTCGCTGAGCTTCACCGAACTCACCGCCGACGCCGGAAGCCACCTGGAGGTCGTGGCGCGGTTCCTGGCGTTGCTGGAAATGTACCGGGACTGCGTCGTCTCGTTCTCGCAGAATGAGCCCTTGGACACCTTGCAGGTGACCTGGTCAGCCACGGCCGGGCACTGGGCGGCGGAGAACCTGCGCGAGGAATACGCCGGGGCGGCGGCGGAGGGCCACACCGCCACCGAACCACCAACCAACGAGGGGAAGCCCGCGGCATGAGCGAGACAAACACCGGGATTCCGGCTCCGGGGGCACCGGATCGCCCAGCCCGGCCGGCCGAGGCGGTGGGTGCGGGTGTCGACGAATTGCCCGGCGGGCTTGCCGCCGGCATCGAATCCATTCTCATGGTCATCGACGAGCCGGTCGGGGCGGGACGCCTGGCCGAGGTGCTCGAGGTCGGTGAGGAACGCGTCACAGCGGCCCTGCACGGGCTTCGGGCACAGTATGATGGAGGGGATACACCGCGCGGTTTTGAGCTGCGCGAATTGGCCGGAGGATGGCGCATTTTCTCCCGACGTGATTTTGCTCCCTTTGTTTCACGCTTCGTCATCGACGGCCAAACGGCAAGACTGACCCAGGCTGCCCTGGAGACTTTGGCAGTAATCGCCTACCGGCAACCCGTTTCACGCGGGCGGGTCGCGGCGATTCGTGGGGTTAATGTCGATTCAGTGGTGCGCACGCTTCTTACGCGCGGACTGATCCACGAGGCTCCCGACGAGGGTGAAAGTGGTGCCACGTTGTATCAGACCACCTCGTATTTTCTGGAAAGATTGGGGCTGGGCAGCATTTCGGAGCTGCCCATGCTTTCCCCGCATCTGCCAGGAGTGGGCGACATTGACGGATTTGACGTCGACTTGCCTTAGCAAGCCGGCACACCACGAAACAACATAAGGACAGATCATGACCCAGGGATCGCGCTCAGGCCGCGGCAACCAGCGCCCACAAGGCTCCGGCAACGGCCGCGGCCGCGGAGGGGCCGGCGCAGGCCGCCCGAACTCCAACCCGCGCTCGGGCTCCGAACGCGGCGGCGAATCCTCCTCGGGTTCATGGTCCAAGACCCATGGCGGCCCCAAGCAGGGCAAGAAGCCGGGAACCGGTTCCGGCGCCAAGAAGTACACCGGCCCGAAGGCCTTCGGCAAGGAACGCTTCGGCCAGAACCTCGGCCCGGTGAAGGCCGAGCGCCCCAACCGCCCGACCCAGCGCGAACGCGCCCAGGCGGCGCACTCGGACCTCGAAGGCGTGCGCCTGCAGAAGGTCATGGCCAACGCCGGCGTGGCATCGCGCCGCGTCTGCGAGGAAATGATTGCCGGCGGCCGTGTTGAGGTCAACGGCGTCCTGGTGGTCGAGCCGGGCGTGCGCATCGACCCCGAGCGCGACACCGTGCACGTGGACGGCATGCGCCTGCAGCTGAACGAGGAGATGAAGTACTTCGTCTTCAACAAGCCGCGCAACGTCGTCTCCACCATGGAGGACCCGGAAGGGCGCAAGTGCATTTCCGACTTCATCCGCAAGAAGGGCCAGGAACGCCTCTTCCACGTCGGTCGCCTTGACTACGCCACCGAGGGCCTGCTGATCCTCACCAACGACGGCGAGATGGCCAACCGCCTCTCGCACCCCTCCTATGAGGTCCCCAAGACCTACCTGGTGCAGGTCCGCGGCCCGATGGCCAGCGGCATCGGTGCACAGATGAAGAAGGGCATCAAGCTGGAGGACGGCTGGCAGTCCGTCGATTCCTTCCGCCTGATCGACTCGACCCCGGGCCACCTGCTGATCGAGGTCGTCCTGCACTCGGGGCGCAACCGCATCGTGCGACGCCTCTTCGACGCAGTCGGCCACCCGGTGACCCGCCTCGTGCGCGTCCAGGTAGGACCGATCCGCCTGGGCGACCAGAAGCAGGGCACCATCCGCCCCCTGGGCAACCAGGAAGTCGGACACCTGCTCGCCATGGTGGGGATGTAACACGACAATGCCCACCACGCACCTGGCCGGACCCGTCCTGGTCATCGGGACCGGGCTGCTGGGCGCCAGCGTCGGGCTGGGGCTCAGCCAGCGCGGCCTGAACGTCTGGCTTTCCGACCCCTCGCCCAGCGCACAGACCGTCGCGCAGGACATCGGCGCCGGCACCATCCTCACCCCCGGGCGCCCGCTGGCCCCGGAGCTCGTGGTGGTCGGTGCCCCGCCGGATGTCTCGGCACAGGTCGTTGCGCAGGCCCTGATCGACTACCCGATGGCCACCGTGGTGGACATCGCGAGTGTCAAGGAGTCGATCCTCGACGCAGTGCGGGCGGACCCGCGCATCACCGATGCGCACCTGGCCCGCTACGTGGGCACGCACCCGATGGCAGGCCGCGAGAAGTCGGGCCCCGCCGCGGCGCGCGGCGAGCTCTTCACCTCGATGCCGTGGGTGGTGTGCGCGCACACCGGCTCCCGCGGGGACTCGGTGAAGACCGCCGAGGCCCTGGCGATCGACCTCGGCGCCACGGTGTCGCGGATGAACGCGCAGGACCACGATTCGTCGGTTGCGCTGATCTCGCACTTCCCGCAGGTCGCGTCCTCGTTGATCGCCTCGCGGCTGCTGAACGCGCCGGGCCACTCGCTCGCGCTGGCCGGCAACGGCCTGCGCGACACCACGCGGATCGCTGCCAGCGACCCGAAGCTGTGGATCCAGATCCTCAGCCACAACGCCAATGCGCTGGTGCCCATCCTGCGCGGCATGCATGAGGACCTCGAACGCCTCATCGGCACCCTCGAGGACCCCGCGGCACCCGGCGCGCTGCTGGACCTCGCCCAGCTGATGGGGGAGGGGAACGCCGGACAGGCCCGGATCCCCGGCAAGCACGGCGCCCCGCCGCAGGCCTTTGCGCTGGTCACCGTCGTGGTGCAGGACCGGCCGGGCCAGGTGGCCAAGCTGCTGGCGGACATCGGCGATGCGGGAATCAACGTCGAGGACGTGCGCGTCGAACACTCGGCGGGGCACCAGGTGGGCCTCGTCGACGTCTCGGTGATCCCGGGCCGCCGCGAAGAATTGATCACAGTGCTCAGCGCACTTGGCTGGAAGGTTGTGCAGTAATGCAGAAAATCGTGGTTGCCGTCGACGGCCCCTCGGGCAGCGGCAAGTCCTCCGTCTCCAAGGAGGCCGCGCGCCGCCTGGAGGCCGCGTACCTGGACACCGGTGCCATGTACCGCGCCGTGACCTGGCACGCCCTGGACGCAGGCACCGACCTCACCGACGCGGACGCAGTAGCCGCGGCCGTCAAGGCGGCGGACCTGTTCATTTCCACCGACCCCGACGTCGAGCTGGTCAAGATCCACGGCACGGACGTGACCGAGGCGATCCGCGAGCCGTTCGTTTCGGCGGCCGTTTCCGCCGTGGCCACCAACCTGGAGGCGCGCAAGGAACTCGTGGCACGCCAGCGCGCCATCATTGCGCAGCATGCACGCATCGTCGCCGAGGGCCGCGACATCACCACCGTGGTGGCCCCGGATGCCGACGCCCGCATCCTGCTTACCGCCTCGGAGGAGGCGCGCCTGCGCCGTCGCGGCATCCAGCTCGGCGGCACGCAGTCCGCTGCCGAGCTCGAGGCGCAGGTCCTGGCCCGCGACGCCAAGGACTCCACGGTCGTGAACTTCCAGGTTGCGGCCGACGGTGTTGCAACAGTGGATTCCTCGGACCTGGACTTCGAGGAAACCGTCGCAGCGGTGCTTGCAGCCATCACGGCGCAAACCCGCTCATAGAACCCCACCCCGCCCGGGGGTTTCCCGGGCCGATTCCCCGCTCCGGCCACGGCGCCGGTGCGGGGATCATGCTTAGATGGATAACGGCTTCCGCGATTGGTGGAGGCACGCAACGCAAAGGAAGCGCACCATGAGTGAGAGCCTGCTAACGGGAGACGGCGAAGAGTACGTCCCCGTCAATGACGACCACATTGCCGACCGCCTGGCCGAAATCAGCGAGGAGGACGCGCAGCAGCGCGCCGACGTGCTGATGCGCGGCCTCGAGGACTACGAGCTGAACCCGGAGGACGCCGAACTGCTCGCGCGCCTGGGCGAGGACTACGACGACGATGCCGACGAGGTCATCCCGCCGGTGCTGGCCATCATCGGCCGCCCGAACGTGGGCAAGTCGACGCTGGTCAACCGCATCCTGGGCCGCCGCGAGGCCGTCGTGGAGGACGTCCCGGGCGTGACCCGCGACCGCGTTTCCTACCAGGCCGAATGGAACGGCGTGGACTTCACCGTCGTGGACACCGGCGGCTGGGAGCACGACGCCAAGGGCATCCACGCCCGCGTGGCCGAGCAGGCGGAAATCGCCGCCGACCTCGCCGACGTGATCCTCTTCGTCGTTGACTCGCGCGTTGGCGCCACCGCCACCGACGAGGCCGTCGTGAAGATGCTGCGCCGGAAGAAGAAGCCGGTCCTGCTGGTCGCCAACAAGGTCGACGACGCAAACCAGGAAGCCGACGCCGCATTCCTCTGGGGCCTTGGCTTCGGCCAGCCCTGGCCCGTCTCGGCCCTGCACGGCCGCGGCGCCGCCGACCTGTTGGACGAGGTCGTTGACAAGCTTCCCGAGTACTCCGCCTTCGGCGGCGTCATCCCGCGCGGCGGCCCCCGCCGCATCGCGCTGATCGGCCGCCCGAACGTCGGCAAGTCCTCGCTGCTGAACAAGATGGCCGGATCCGAGCGCGTTGTCGTTGACAACCTCGCCGGCACCACCCGCGACCCTGTCGACGAGCTCGTCGAGCTCGGTGGCGAGGTCTGGCGTTTCGTCGACACCGCGGGCATCCGCCGCCGCCAGCACATGGCGCACGGCTCCGACTACTACGCCTCCCTGCGCACCCAGGCCGCCCTGGAAAAGGCAGAGGTCGCCGTGGTGCTCCTGGCCGTCGACGAGGTCCTCTCCGAGCAGGACGTCCGCATCCTGCAGATGGCCATCGACTCCGGCCGTGCACTGGTCCTCGCCTTCAACAAGTGGGACCTGATGGACGACGACCGCCGACGCTACCTCGAGCGCGAGGTCGAGCTGGACCTGGCGCACGTCGAGTGGGCACCGCGCGTGAACATCTCGGCGAAGACCGGCTGGCACAAGGACAAGCTCGTTCCCGCACTGCACACGGCCCTGGATTCGTGGGACAAGCGCATCTCCACCGGCAAGCTCAACGCCTTCCTGGGCGAGCTCGTGGCGGCCCACCCGCACCCGCTGCGCGGCGGCAAGCAGCCACGCATCCTCTTCGGCACCCAGGTGTCCTCGCGACCGCCTCGCTTTGTGCTCTTCACCACCGGTTTCCTTGATCCGGGCTACCGCCGGTTCATCACCCGCCGCCTCCGTGAGACCTTCGGCTTCGAGGGAACCCCCATCGAAGTTGCCATGCGCGTGCGTGAAAAGCGCCAGCGTACGAAGTGACCCAAAAAGTAGTGTAGGGTTATCTAGGAGCTTTTCGCAGACGGCACCCGCACGGAAGTGTTCGGGAGAACGGCTGCGAAAGCAACCGGGCTATGGCGCAGCTTGGTAGCGCGCCTGACTGGGGGTCAGGAGGCCGTGGGTTCGAATCCCGCTAGCCCGACCGGTTGAAACCCCGGGGAATCAAGGATATATCCATGATTCCCCGGGGTTTTTCTCTGTCTGCGGCCCATTTCACGGTTCCGGGCATATTCCGGGGGTTTCCAACTTGGCGACGCATGAAGCCGCCGGGCTAGGGGCTCAGCCCTTGCTCTGGGCCGTGCTGGCGGTGTTGGTGGCTGAGGTTTGGAGAGTCCGGAGGACTAGGAGGTCGGTGGTCTGTTGGGTGCAGGGACGTCTTGACGTAGTCGTCCATGCTTTCGGGGCGGGCAACTCAGGTCGGGACGGGTGCGTCGGTGGCGATCTTGCCCAAGGCGACGTCTCTGAGAATGAGTGGGTGGTCGTAGATCTCGGCGGTGGCCATGGGTTTCCTTTCGCAGGTAGGACGAAGGACCCCGACCGTGTGGTCGAGGCCCTTCGTGTGGTGCCGGCGTCTATTTGGTAGTGATGTACCTCGGCGTGAACGGGGCTCGCCGGGGGTGGTGATGGCATCGAAGAGGTGTACGGCCCCGTCGCAACAAGACGACGGGGCCGTTCCGTTTGTTGAATAGGGCTGTTTACTTCTTGCAGTTCTTGTCGCGCGACGCCTTTGTGATCACTCCGGCCTTATTCGCAATGTTCTTGAAGTCGCCCCCGCGAATGGTGCAGACAGCCCCCTTGATGTCGGTCCCCTTCAAGCTGGGGGTCTTGGCCGGCACGTAGGTTAGCGTCTTTAGAGAGTTGTAAGGCAAGTAGGGGGGGATTCGGGAGGAATTGGTGCTCCAACTCTTCTTGTACCAGTTATACCGGCCCTTGCCGACGCTCTCAGCCTGGTCGAGACGCTTTTCCACGGCAGCCTTCTTGCTGTTCTTGAAATAGAACAACTCCGCCGTAACTGTGCTTCCCTTAGACGGGACGATGTAGGTGTAGCCACCCGTTGTTCCGGTGACCATTTTCATGTCGCGCAAGTGCACAACGTCCGGGCTGTTCAGGTTCACGGGGCCTGCTTGCCTCATGGCCCGATCCCAGTTTGAGTAACCTTTCCGGAAAGTCCCCGTGGCGATGACGGCAAAGGTGCCGCTGGGAGGGTTGACTGCCTCTTTGAATTGGGTGCCCCGTCCGGCTTTGTTGACGGCAGTCGGCGCCACGAACGCCGGCGCTGATGCCGGGATCGGTGTCGCAGCGGTCGCCGCAGGCGTGGCGACGAGGGTGAGGGCAATTGACAGGGTGGCGGCGAGACCGCCCAGGGTGTTCCTGAGTTTCAAGATCTTCCTTCGTTTCGAGGATGGCAACTAATCGAACTTACCTTGTCAGGGTGAGAATATGTGCATTTGCTCGATCAATGTTAGGAAATCGTGTTGCCTATTGGCTGTGGAGCACATTTATCAACCTGTATATGCTCGCGCTGTCCGGGCTTGTTCGCCCTTCGCTCTCATTCGACCCGCTCACCCGTGGTCGGCGCCGATCCGGTTGGCCCAATCGACATGGGTCATGTCGCGGTCGATCTCGAATTGGGTTAGTGAGATGCTGTGGTTGGCGAGTTCTGCATAGCGCTCGTCTCGGCCTTGCAGCACGAGGCGGTCCCCTCTTCCGGGATGCGTGTGCGGAAGGACCGGGGGTCTGGTGTGTTTGGCCGTCGGTTCGAGTGCTCGACGTTTTGCGGTGGATCGTTCTCGTGCGTCGCTCAGTCTTAACCGCAATATGGCCGGTGTGAGTGGTGGGATCTTCTTCGTACTCGTACTCGTGGCCGCCTGGGGAAGGCGGATTCCAGTCCCAGCCGAAGAGTGTGTTCATGTTCAGGTCTTGATTGCTAGCCCGACCGGCTGCCCCCCCGGGGAATCAAGGATATTTCCAAGAATCCCCGGGTTTTCTATGCCTGGAGGGTTTTCATCGGTCATGTTTGGGATGCCCCTGCGGGCATCGCTGTCATATCCACGGTGTGCCAGTGGATTCTCCGCGATTCGCAACGTTGTCGGAGCCTCCCGTTCCGCGCATCGCACGTTTGCCCATAGCGGCATGACGTATCTTCCCCTGGTGCGGATACAGCTTTACTGTTGGTGAATTTCTGTCCGATGGGCGATGTGCCTCTTCGACAGTGGCGAGGATTGCTGTACATTCACTGGCAACGCGTGATTTTTGGTGTCGTGAATCGTTCTGGCTGCATTCCGCTCGGACGAATTCACCGGAGCCGTCGGTGCCCATGACCAACGGCATTCAACCCAACGAAAGATTCGGCAATCGGGGACCCCATGACAATGCTCGAAGGACAAACGCTCTTGGCCATGATCGGCATGATGCTTGCGGTGTTGGCTTCCTCGGTCCTGGGGCAGCGATGGGCAAGCCATCGAGAGCGTTTGTCCCGAAAAGCGGAGTTGATGCGAACGGAACCGGCACCGATCCCTGCCCCTGAAATGGCGGGAGCGTTCCCCGAGGTGTTGAGTTCGTGATGCGACTCTGATGCTCAATGCCGCCCTGCAACCTGCCCGCGATCCGCGGAGCCGTGGGTTCTCGGTTGCCTGCGGTCCTTTAGATCGAGGAGCACGCGCACTGGGCCGGTATCCCGCTCCATCGACTCTTCCCGGGAAACCCTTTTGTGGTTCGTTGACGTCGTCTCGATGGGCGAGCGGAATCCCTCGGATATTCGGCATCCGAGGGATTCGGGTGCGATGGGGCAACTGATTCACTGCCAACTATTCGTGGCGCGCCCGCCTTGATCCCCATGCCTCCGGCACCTGCTGTTCGGGCACTTCGGTGCACTCGACAGCGGTCCGCCAAATATGCGCTGCGTCATGGGCCTTTGTGAGTGCGCTCACTTACGGTTATGCTGTGTGTGCGATATTAGAATTCAGTGTTCGATTATGGAACATATAGAAGCGATGATGGCCGAAGCGACTGAATCGTTCACAGAGAAGTGAGGAATACCAGTGCAGTTCCACCACAACGGGTACGTTTCCGGAAACCCGCTTACCCAGCCGCCTGCGGGTGTTGGCATTGACCGCCCAGAAGAACTTCCCGACGAGGTGGATGTGCTGATCGTCGGCTCCGGCCCGGCCGGCATGATCGCTGCGGCCCAGTTGTCCCAGTTCCCGGGTGTCACGACCCGCATCGTCGAGCGCCGCCCCGGCCGCCTCGAGATCGGGCAGGCCGACGGCATCCAGGCTCGCAGCGTGGAAACCTTCCAGGCCTTCGGCTTTGCCAAGCGCATCAGCGAAGAGGCGTACCACATCACCGAAACCGCTTTCTGGAAGCCGAACCCCGAGGATCCCTCGAAGATCTACCGCGCGGCCCGCACCGCGGACGACCCGCACGGCATCAGCGAGTTCCCCCACCTGATCGTGAACCAGGCCCGCGTGCTTGACTACTTCGCGGAGTACATGCACAACGCGCCGACCCGCATGAAGCCCGACTACGGCTACGAGTTCCGCACGCTGAGCGTCGACGACGAGGCCGCGTACCCGGTCTCCGTGACCCTCGTGCACACCGCGGGCGAGTTGGAGGGCCAGGAGCGCGTCGTGAAGGCCAAGTACGTGGTCGGCTCCGACGGCGCCCGTTCCAAGGTCCGCGAGTCCATCGGCTGCACCATGTCGGGCGACAAGGCGAACCACGCCTGGGGCGTCATGGATGTCCTGGCGGTCACCGACTTCCCCGACATCCGCACCAAGTGCGCCATCCAGTCCGGCAACGGCGGCAGCATCCTGCACATCCCGCGCGAGGGCGGCTCGCTCTTCCGCATGTACGTGGACCTCGGGGAGGTCGCGCACAACGACAACGGCAACGTGCGCAACACGCCGCTGGACGAGATCATCGAGAAGGCAAACCAGATTCTGCACCCGTACACGCTCGACGTGAAGTCGGTGGCCTGGCACAGCGTCTACGAGGTCGGCCACCGCCTCACCGACCGTTTCGACAACCTGAAGGACGGCGACAGTGCCGACCGCACCCCGCGCGTCTTCATCACCGGCGATGCCTGCCACACGCACAGCGCCAAAGCCGGCCAGGGCATGAACGTGTCGATGCAGGACGGCTTCAACATCGGTTGGAAGCTCGGGCACGTGCTCGAAGGCCGCAGCCCCGCCGAGCTGCTGCGCACCTACTCCGCCGAGCGTCAGGTGATCGCGAAGAACCTGATTGACTTCGACAAGCAGTGGTCCACGCTCATGGCTGCCAAGCCCGAGGAAATGGCCGATCCCGCCGAGCTGGAGCGCTTCTATGTCCAGACTGCAGAGTTCCCGGCCGGGTTCATGACCGAATACCAGCCCTCGATGCTGATCGGTGAGGCGACTCACCAGGAGCTGGCCACCGGTTTCCCTGTGGGCAAGCGCTTCAAGTCCTCCCCGGCCCTGCGCGTTTCCGACGCCTACCCCGTGCAGCTCGGCCACCACCACCGGGCCGACGGCCGCTGGCGCCTGTACGCCTTCGCGGATGCCGCCGATCCGCAGGACGCCTCGGCCCTTCGCGAGTGGGCCTCCTGGCTGACCGAATCGCCCGAGTCGCCGCTGCTGAAGTACACCCCGGCCGGCACCGACATCGATTCCGTGTTCGACGTCAAGGTCATCTACCAGCAGGACTACACCAATGTGGACCTCGGCCAGGTGCCCGGGGCGTTCATGCCGCGCACCGGCGTCTTCGGGACCACCGACTACGAAAAGGTCTACGCAACCCTCGAGGGCGACGACATCTTCGAGAAGCGTGGGATCTCCCGCGACGGTGCGATAGTGGTGGTCCGACCGGACCAGTATGTGGCGAACGTGCTGCCGTTGGGCGCCCGCGAGGAGCTGGCCGACTTCTTCGCGCCGATCCTCATCGCCCGCTAGGATCCTCCGACCAGCAGCGCCGGACCCTCGCCGGAACGGGGAGGGGACGCGAAAACGAGAGAGCGGTGTCCCGGCCAAATGGCCGGGACACCGCTCTCTTGCCGTTCCGTCCCTATCCCCAGGTTTGCGCCTGTGGCGGGCCCTACGACGCGTTGCCGGCCGGAGGCCCGTCGTCAGCCGGCCCGCCGCCCGGTGCGGCGTGGGGAACCGTGCCCGTACTGCCCGATGCGTTGCCGGCGGGCGAGTCGGCTGTGGAGCCCGTGGCAGCGGTGTCCCCGGCGCGTGACTTCGCCTCCAGCCTCAGCGACTTGAGCTTGCGCCCCTGCGAACGCCACAGGTGCCAGAAGGCTGCAATGCCCGCGAAGAGCAGCGCGCCGGCCACCGCGCCGCCGATCGACCATGACGGGAACCAGATTGCCGAGGTGTTGATCATCAGCCTGGCTTTTTGCGCCGCGCCCGAGGAGTTCAGGTAGATGCCCAGCGTGAGCAGGTTCGGCAGTGCCGCAAGGACGGCAACGCCGATGATTGCCCACTTCCAGGGCCAGGAAACCTTCTTGTAGCGTGCCTGCCAGGCAATGAGCAAGGGGATGAAGGTGAAGAGGAAACCGTAGGTGAGGCCCAGCAGCAGCCCGCCGCTCAACGAACCCTGCGTTTGGTTGGCAATCCGGGTTGCCCACCAGACGGGCATGAAGAGCCTCAGGACGAGGAAGACGACGGCAAGAAGGGCAAGCCCTGCGGCTCCCAGTCCGATCCGCAGGCCCCATCGGGGTTTGGTGGTTGCGGCAACCCGAGGGGCACGCCCCTTGGGTGCGGAAGGAGGGGTATCAACTGAATCTGGCATGCGTGCATCATCCCATGCCGAAGCGGAAACGGCGGAGAATTTGCGGTCCCCTTGCACGGAATCCCCGATGGACGCGGGTAGGCTAATCTGGTTGTAGGCGCATTGCCCGAATCTGGGATGGGGCAGAAGCCTAGTGAGTCGTTTGAGATAGATTTTTGGGAGGACTGGACATGGATGAAACTCGGGTGCCGCACCAGCAGCGCGAGGCTTCGACCGAAACGACGGGCATCACCCTGCCTCCGGTGCAGCGAGAGCCAGTCGTCTTCTATGCCCTGAGCCCCGAGGAGCGCGCAGCGGTTTCGGCGTTGCCGGCCGGCTCGGCCCTGCTCATAGCACATTCCGGACCCAACCAGGGTGCACGTTTCCTGCTCGACGAGGACGCCACGCTGGCCGGGCGCCACCCGCAGGCAGACGTATTTCTCGACGATGTCACGGTCTCGCGCAAGCACGCACAGTTCCTCCGCGACGCCGAAGGATTCACCGTGGTCGACTCCGGTTCGCTGAACGGGACATACGTGAACAACGACCGCGTCGACTCGGTGCGACTTGCCAACGGTTCCGAAGTCCAGATCGGCAAGTTCCGGTTGACCTTCTACGTAGCACTGCCGCACAACCCGGCCAACACGCTCGACTAAGCGGGAAAACCAGTGAACCATGTAGCCCGAAACCCACGACTGGATGTCATCGGCGGCGAAAACGCGCGCCCTGTGGCACTCAATATCGGTGAGGTCCTTTCGGAGCTGCATGGGGAATTTCCGCAGGTGACGGCATCGAAGATCCGTTTCCTTGAGGAAAAAGGCCTGCTGACGCCGCAACGCACCTCGGCCGGCTACCGCAAGTACCTGCCCGACGACGTGGGACGCCTGCGTTTCATCCTGGGGCTGCAACGGGACCAGTACTTGCCGTTGAAGGTCATCAAGGACTACCTTGACGCCGTGGACAGGGGGGAACGGCCCGAGCAGCTTCCCGGTGGACACACGTTGGCCCCGCGCAGCATCAGCGAGCAGATGACCCAGGACCTTGTCGCGCACGCTCGTCCAGTCACCCGGGCAGAGCTCCAGGGGCTGTGCGGCGCCAGCGAGGAACTCATCGAGGACCTCGTGGCTTTCGGGATGATCGTTCCGGAGAACGACCGTTTCGACGAGCACGCGCAGAAGATCACCGCGGCGTCCGCGGCGCTGGCGGCCCACGGGATCGAACCCCGTCACCTTCGGGCCTTCCGTGCCGCTGCCGACAGGGAAGTCGGTCTGGTGGAGCGCGCGGTCGCACCCCAGTTGAGCAGGCGAGACGTCGCCTCCCGTGCCCGGGCCGCCGAGACGGCCCGCGAAATAAGCGATGCCTGCATGGCGTTGCATGGTGCATTGGTCAACGGTGCCATCGCCAAGCTTGACCACTAGGTCGACCGATCGACGGCGGCCCATGCCGGAGGGACGAAGCGAAGGAGTGAACCATGCACGAGCTTGAAGTGGTGGGTGTTCGCATTGAACTGCCCTCGAACCAACCCCTGGTCCTGCTCAAGGATGTCGATTCCAAGCGCCACCTGCCCATCTGGATCGGAGCCCCGGAGGCCTCGGCCATCGCCATGTTCCAGCAGGGGATCGTTCCGCCGCGCCCGTTGACCCACGACTTGATGATTGCCACCCTCGAGTCGCTCCACGCACCGCTGCTGCGAGTGGAGATCGTCTCCGTGCTCAATGCGGTCTTTACCGCAGAGCTCGTGTTTTCCAACGGCGTACGCGTTGATGCCCGTTCTTCCGACGCCATCGCCCTGGCGCTGCGCGCTGAATGCCCGATCATGTGCCACGACCATGTCCTGGACGAGGCGGGCGTGCTTGTCGCCGAGGACCAGGAGGCCGCTGAGGGCGAGGAAGCGCAACTGAAGGAATTCCGCGAATTCCTCGAAGAGGTCGAACCGGAAGATTTCGATAAATAGACGACCGTCGGCGACACGCCCCACCTTAGGTGTGAAGGTCTTTGACGAAGCCCCTTTCAAGTCGTACCGTCGAAATATAAGTTCCCATGGTTTGCCGACCGCGGACGCCGATTTCACTCGCAAGGAATCGTTCCACGCCATGAGCAACCCGCCCTCCCTTATGGGGATGCTTGAGCAAGGAGATTCAGATGAATCCCACAGATGATCAACGCGCAACCGAGACTCGGCCTGTCGCGTCGACCGGCAATACCCAGGGTCTGCTCTTCACCGAGGACCTGCCGGTGCTGGACGAAGATGCGGGCTACCGTGGCCCGATCGTCTGCAGGGCAGCCGGAATCACCTACCGCCAGCTCGACTACTGGGCCCGCACCGGCCTGGTCGAGCCAGCCGTCCGCATTGCCAAGGGCTCGGGTTCCCAGCGCCTCTACGGTTTTCGCGACATCCTTGTCCTCAAGGTGGTGAAGCGACTGCTGGACACGGGTGTGTCCCTGCAGCAGATCCGCACGGCCGTCGAGCACCTGCGCGAACGCGGGGTGGAGGACCTGGCGCAAATCACGCTGATGAGCGACGGTGCATCCGTCTACGAATGCACCTCCGCCGACGAGGTGATCGACCTGGTCCAGGGAGGCCAGGGCGTGTTCGGCATTGCCGTTGGCCGTGTCTGGCGCGAGGTGGAAGGCTCGCTGTCGCAGCTCCCCAGCGAGCGTGCCTCCGATTTCCCCGAGGACGAACTGGCCCAGCGCCGCGCCGCCAAGCGCACCGCGAGCTAGGGGAATTCCAACCAAGGATTCGTGCAACTGCCGGTCGGGCGAGTGACCCGACCGGCTTTTGCATATCCGGGAACCGCCACCAAATGACGGAACGCAACAGGGATGTAGGGGGACACAAGGGGACAGGCTCCTCCCGCCGGTTTCGGTGGGAGGAGCCTGCTCGTGAACGTATCGGGGGAGAGGGCGGCCGGAATGCCGGCTAGCGCGCGCGCATCTTGCCTGCGTCGGAAATGTTGCGCAACAGGTCATCGAACAGTTCCGCAGTCTTCCTGGCGGTCTTGCCGGGCCACTGGTGCACGGAATACGCGGCACCCTGGATCTGCTGCCAATCGGCGAACTCCGGCAGTTCGGGGCTGAGCACCGCACTGCCGAACATCGAACGCATTTCGGTGAGACGGAAGCGGTGCTCGTCGGAGTCCTTGCGCACCCTGTTGATCACGACGTCGATGGGACCCAGGTCCGGGGCGTATTCGTTGCGGAACATTTCCAAAGCACGTTGTGTGCGTTCGGTTCCCGCCACCGAGAACAGGCTCGGTTCGGCAACCAGCAGCACCCGGTCGCTGGCGCTCCATGCCATGCGGGTGAGGCCGTTGAGCGACGGCGGGCAGTCGATGAGGACCAGGGCGTACCCGGAGGTGCGCGCCAGCAGCTGGGTCAACCGGCGCAAGTCGCGTGCACGCAGGTCCGGCCGGTCGTAAATGCCGGTGTAGGCATCGCCCACCGCGACGTCGAGCACCGGGACGCGGGTCAGGGAACGCTTGGAGATCGCCTTGGCCTGCCAGGCGCTGGAGACGATGTTCTGGGAGAGGTCGGCCTTGCGCGCGATCTTCAGCATGCGGCCGATGGTCAACTTCTCGTCGGCACGCACGCCCAGGCCGGTGCTGGCGTCGGCATGCGGATCCAGGTCGATGACGAGCGTGGGAATCCCGGCTGCGAGGGCGGCCGAAGCGAGCCCCAATGTAACGGAGGTTTTTCCTACGCCACCTTTAAGGCTGCTAATGCTCACTACCTGCACGGAACGGACCACGCCCTTCTCTACTGTCGATTTCCCTGGATGCAACGATTGGTTCCCTTAATATCATAATCGGGTTCACGGACCTTTGCCGCCACGGTTACCGGCGTGCGGTGGAACCACTGTTGCGTAGCCCACGCAATCTTTTTGCCAGGGGTGCGCCAGATCACGGTATGGTGTGACCTTGGAAGCCAGAAACCTCGGCTTCCGCCACGAAACCATGTGTTCAGACCCTCGAACCCGCGTGGTTAATTCACCTTCAATACCATTTTGCAGGAGCGCCATGTTTACGAAGATCTTGGTAGCCAACCGCGGTGAGATCGCGATCCGTGCCTTCCGTGCCGGCTACGAACTGGGCGCAAAAACTGTCGCCGTGTACCCGTACGAGGACCGCAGCTCGATCCACCGCCAGAAGTCGGACGAGGCGTACCGCATCGGCGAAGAGGGCCACCCGGTCCGCGCCTACCTGGACGTTGCCGAGGTCATCCGCGTCGCCAAGGAATCCGGCGCCGATGCGATCTACCCGGGCTACGGCTTCCTCTCCGAGAACCCGGACCTGGCCCGTGCTGCCGCGGCAGAGGGCATCAAGTTCATCGGCCCCTCCGCGGACGTGCTTGAGCTCGCCGGCAACAAGGTTGCCGCGCTGAAGGCCGCACGCGCGGCGGGCATCCCGGTGCTGCAGTCTTCCGAGCCGAGCGACGACGTCGCCTACCTGACAGCGGAGGCCGACAAGATCGGATTCCCGGTCTTCGTCAAGGCCGTGGCCGGCGGCGGCGGACGTGGCATGCGCCGCGTCGACACCCGCGACCAACTGGCCGAGTCGCTCTCCGCGGCGATGCGCGAAGCCGGAAGCGCGTTCGGCGACCCCACGGTCTTCCTGGAGCAGGCGGTCCTGCGCCCCCGCCACATCGAGGTCCAGATCCTGGCCGACGAGCACGGCAACATCGTGCACCTCTTCGAACGCGACTGCTCGCTGCAGCGCCGCCACCAGAAGGTCATCGAGATCGCCCCGGCGCCGAACCTCGACGAGGGCATCCGCCAGGCGCTCTACGCCGACGCCGTGAAGTTCGCCAAGGCGCTGAACTACCAGAACGCCGGCACCGTGGAATTCCTCGTGGACACCGTGGGCGAGCGCGCCGGGCAGCACGTGTTCATCGAGATGAACCCGCGCATCCAGGTGGAGCACACCGTCACCGAGGAAATCACCGACGTGGACCTGGTTCAGTCGCAGATGCGCATCGCCGCGGGCGAGACCCTCGAGGACCTGGGCATCCGCCAGGACGAGCTGCAGATCCGCGGCGTCGCCCTGCAGTCCCGCATCACCACCGAGGACCCGGCCAACGGCTTCCGCCCCGACGTCGGAACCATCACCGTCTACCGCTCCGCGGGCGGTTCGGGTGTGCGTCTGGACGGCGGCACCATCTACACCGGTGCAGAGGTCTCCCCGCACTTCGACTCGATGCTCGTCAAGCTGACCTGCCGCGGGCGCGACTACAAGACCGCCGTGGCCCGCGCCCGCCGCGCCCTGGCCGAGTTCCGCGTCCGCGGCGTCACCACCAACATCCCGTTCCTGATGAACGTACTGGCGGACCCGCAATTCATCGCCGGGGACGTCGCCACCGACTTCATCGACAAGCGCCCGGACCTGCTGGCCGGGAACAAGTCGCAGGACCGCGGCACCAAGGCGCTGGCCTTCCTGGCCGGCGTGACGGTGAACCACCCCAACGGGCCGCGCGTCGAGGGCATCGACCCGCGCCTGAAGCTGCCCTCCTTCCCGGGCGACAAGCAGGCCGAACCGGACCGCAGCCCGTTCGACGGCCCCTCCACCGACCACGCCCCGGCCGCCGGCTGGCGCCAGCGCCTGCTGGAACTCGGCCCGGAGGGCTTCGCGAAGGCGCTGCGCGAGCAGAAGGCCGTCGCCGTCACCGACACCACCTTCCGCGACGCGCACCAGTCGCTGCTTGCCACCCGTGTGCGCACCCGCGACCTGCTGGCCGCGGCCCCTGCCTACGCGCACGTGATGCCGCAGCTGTTCTCCATGGAGGTCTGGGGCGGCGCGACCTACGACGTGTCGCTGCGCTTCCTGGGCGAGGACCCGTGGAAGCGGCTGGAGCTGCTGCGCGCCGAGCTGCCGAACATCCCGCTGCAGATGCTGTTGCGCGGGCGAAACACCGTGGGCTACACCCCGTACCCGACGGAGGTCACCGACGCGTTCGTGAAGGAGGCTGCGGCGACCGGCATCGACATCTTCCGCATCTTCGATGCGCTGAACGACGTCTCGCAGATGGCCCCGGCCATCAAGGCGGTCCGCGAAACGGGCACCGCGGTGGCCGAGGTGGCCCTGTGCTACACCGGCAACCTGCTGGACCCGAACGAGGACCTGTACACGCTGGACTACTACCTGGACCTGGCCCAGCAGATCGTCGACGCCGGCGCGCACATCCTGGCGATCAAGGACATGGCCGGCCTGCTGCGCCCGGCCGCCGCGGCCAAGCTTGTCACGGCCCTGCGCGAGCGCTTCGACCTGCCGGTTCACCTGCACACCCACGACACCGCCGGCGGCCAGCTGGCCACCCTGATGGCCGCGATCGACGCGGGCGTCGACGCCGTGGACGTTGCCGCCGCATCGATGGCCGGGACCACCTCCCAGCCCTCCTCCTCGGCGCTCGTTGCCGCGCTGGAGAACACCGAGCGCGACACCGGCATCTCGCTGGAAGCCGCGGCGTCCCTGGAACCGTACTGGGAATCCGTGCGTGCCATGTACGCGCCGTTCGAATCGGGGCTCGCCGCCCCGACCGGACGCGTCTACCGCCACGAGATCCCCGGCGGCCAGCTCTCGAACCTGCGCCAGCAGGCCATCGCGCTGGGCCTGGGCGAGCGCTTCGAGGCCATCGAGGACATGTACACCGCCGCCAACCACATCCTGGGCCGTCTGGTGAAGGTCACTCCGTCCTCCAAGGTGGTGGGCGACCTGGCCCTGCAGCTGGTGGGCATGGGCGTTGACCCCGAGGAGTTCGCGAAGGACCCTAAGTCCTTTGACATCCCGGACTCGGTCATCCAGTTCCTCTCCGGCGAGCTCGGCAACCCGCCGGGCGGCTGGCCGGAGCCGTTCCGCTCCAAGGCGCTCGAGGGCCGCGTCGTGCGCCCGCGCATCGAGGAGTTGGCCCCGGAGGACTCCGCGGCGCTGCAGGCCGACCCGGAAACCCGCCGCTCCACGCTGAACCGCCTGCTCTTCGCCGGGCCGGCCCGCGACTTCGCGGCAACCCAGGAAACTTACGGGGACCTTTCCTCGCTGCATACTCGCGACTACCTCTACGGCCTGGTCAAGGGCCGCGAGCACGTGGTCTCGCTGGGCAAGGGCGTGCGTCTGCTGGTGTCCCTGCAGTCGGTCTCCGAGGCCGACGAAAAGGGCATGCGCACCGTGATGGTCACCCTCAACGGCCAGTCGCGCCAGCTGATGGTGCGCGACAATTCCGTGGAATCCACGGCGGTGCTCGCCGAGAAAGCCGACACAAGCAACCACGGCCACGTGGCAGCGCCATTCGCCGGTGCCGTCACGGCAAAGGTCGCCGTGGGTGACACCGTCGAGGCCGGGGCGACGGTGGCGACCATCGAGGCCATGAAGATGGAGGCGGGCATCACCTCCGCCATCGCCGGCACCGTGAGCCGCCTGGCCATCGGCGGCACCGCCCAGGTGCAGGGTGGCGACCTGCTGCTGGTGGTCGTACCGGCCTAGCCACGGCCCACCGGTACAAGCACCGCGAAACCAACGAGAGCGGGGACGGACGCCACCGGGCGCCCGTCCCCGTTCCCGCGTTAATGGGGCCGGGTGCGGCGCTACACGCACCGCGGCAGGCAGCGCTTCTCGTCGGGCAATGCCGCGCGTGCGACTGCCGAAAAGTCCCGCCGCGGACATAGACTTCGGGGACATTGGGGTAGCGAACATCATCGTCGAGAAAAACAGCGAAAAGGGGTCGGGTTTCATGACAGGGAGTTCTGCGGGATTCTTCGCCAGACTGTTCCGGAAGCGCGGGAGCACCGCGGGCCGGGATGGGGGTCAAGGCATGCCGGCGGGCGAGCTGGGCATGCCGGAGGCGACCGAACCGGATCCGGCCCCGCGGCCCGGGGCCGCTGCGGGCCTGCACGCCGCGGCGGTGCCGGTGGACGGCGGAGCCGAGACCGCGGGGGAGGGCGGCCGCAGCGGGCAGCAGGTCGCCTCCGGGGCGCCCGGGACCGTCACAGTCGTCGCCCTGGAGGAGCACGCGGGCCTGGCGACGCTGTGCGCCGCGCTCGAATACCGGCTGGAGGACCAGGGACTGCTCATCCGCAGTGCCGGCCCGGGACTGATGCGCGCCGCCTTCGACGGGATGCTCAAGGACACCGACGTGCTGGTCCTGCTGGCACCGCCCGCGGCCGAGGCGACCGGCGGCTTCGGGGAGAAACTTGAGTGGCTCGAGGCCAACGGCAATGCCGCGCTCGTGGAGCGCACGGTGTTCGTCGTCAACTACGGCGCCGCACCCGGGGGCGGTGCGCTGGAGCTCCCCGCCTCCCTCACCCGGCCCGTGGTGGTGCTGCCGCACGATGCCGCCCTCGGCCTGGCTGCCGCAGAACGCCGCGCCCCGCGGCGCGAGGCCCGGCACGCGCTGGACCAGCTGGTGTCCGCCGTCACCGGGATCGCCGCGGCACGGGCGGGAAGCTAGCGCCGTGGTGCACTACGACCTCGCGATCGTCGGCTCGGGATCCGGGAACTCGCTCATCACCCCGTTCTGGGACGGGAAGAAAGTGGCAATCATCGACGGCGGGACGTTCGGCGGGACCTGCCTGAACGTCGGGTGCATCCCCACCAAGATGTTCGCCTACCCGGCGCAACTGGCGGCCGGCGCCGCCCAGGCCCGGGAACTTGGGGTGGACCTGGTGCACCGGGGCAGCGACTGGGCCGCGATCCGGGAACGGATCTTCGGGCGCATCGACGCGATCTCCGAGAGCGGCCGGCACTACCGGGCCGAGCAGCTGGAAAACGTCGATCTCTACCAGGAACACGTCACGCTCACAGACGACCACCGGCTGGTGACGGATTCCGGGACGGTGATCGACGCCGCGCAGGTGGTGATAGCCGCCGGATCCCGCGCCGTGCTGCCGCAGGTGCCGGGCACCGGGCTGCCCGGGGTCCACACCTCGGACACCATCATGCGGATCGAGGGGCTGCCCGATCGCCTGGTGGTGGTGGGCGGAGGGTACGTGGCCAGCGAGTTCGCCGCGGTCTTCGCCTCCTTCGGCTCGAAGGTCACCCAGGTGAACCGCTCCGGCGCTCTGCTGCGCGAGCAGGATGCCGAGATTTCCGCCGCCTTCACCGCGGCCGCGGCGCGGCGCTGGAACGTGGAGCTGGACGCCGTGTTGGAGCGCATCGAGGAACACGAAGGCCACCTGCGCCTGCACTTCACGCGCCACGGCGGGGAGCTGGTGCTGGAGGCCGACACGGTGCTGGTCGCGGTGGGCCGCCGCCCGAACACCGATACCCTGGGCGTTGCATCGCTCGGCCTTGAGCTGCGCGGCAACGGTGCCCTGCGCGTCGACGCCTACCAGCGCGTGCTGCGCGGCGGGGAGCCCGTGGCCGGGGTGTTCGCACTGGGCGACGTGGCCAACGTTGACCAGCTCAAGCACGTCGCAAACCGCGAGGCCCGGGTGGTGGCGCACAACCTCGAGCACCCCGGGGATCTGCGGGCCATGGACCGCAGCGCCGTGCCGGCCGCGGTGTTCAGCAACCCGCAGGTCGCCTCCGTCGGGCTCACCGAGGCCCAGGCGATACACGCACACGGGGCCGACCACGTGGCGACGGCGACCCAGCCCTTCGGCTCCACCGCCTACGGCTGGGCGATGGAGGACACCGAGGGGATCGTGAAGCTTGTGGCACACACGGGCACCCGCCGGCTGCTCGGTGCCCACCTGATGGGGCACGAGGCGGCGCTGCTGGTCCAGCCGCTGATCCAGGCCATGGCCACGGACCTCGACCTGGTGGAGATGGCGCGCGGGCAGTTCTGGATCCACCCGGCACTGAGCGAGGTCGTCGAAAACGCGTTGCTGTCCCTCGGGCTGGAACCCCGGCCCGGGGATCCGCTCTGAGCCCGCCGCAGCGGCGGCACCGGAATTCGCGGCGGCACGGGAATGCCGGGAAAAACAGGAATGCGGGGCGGGACGGACACCTGGGTGTCCGTCCCGCCCCGCATGCGCAAGGGGTGCCTCCGGCAGGGGCCTGCGTGGCTGCCGGCCTCAGGCGCGCGGCTTGACGCCCCCGTAGATCTCCTCGACCACGGAATCGAAGTCCTTGAGGACCTGCGCCCGCTTGATCTTCATCGACGGGGTCAGATGCCCGGATTCTTCGGTGAAGTCGGTCGGGACGACCCGGAACTCCTTGATCTGCTCGGCGCGCGAGACACTGGTGTTCGCCGAGGCGACAAGCACCGAGATGGCCTCGCGGACCTGCGGCATGACGGCGGCCTGCGCCACCGTGGTGCCGGCCGGCAGGTGGTGGCGCTCCAGCCAGCCCGGCAGCGCCTCGGGGTCCAGGGTGACAAGCGCGGAGATGAACGGGCGGGCATCGCCCACCACAACGCACTGGGAGACCAGGGCGTCGGCACGGATCTGGTCCTCCAGCATCGCCGGGACGACGTTCTTGCCGCTGGCCGTGACGATGATTTCCTTCTTGCGCCCGGTGATGCGCAGGAAGCCGTCGGCATCCAGCTCGCCGATGTCCCCGGTGCGGAACCAGCCGTCGACGAAGGTCTCCCCGGTGAGGTCCGGGCGGTTGTGGTAGCCGCGCATCACGCAGAAGCCCTTGGCAAGGATCTCCCCGTCCTCTGCGATCCTCACGCCGTTGCCGGGCAGCGGGCGCCCGACAGTGCCGATCTTGATCTGCTTCGGGGTGTTCACGGTGATCGGCGCCGTGGTCTCGGTCAGGCCGTAGCCCTCCAGGACCGTGAGGCCGATGCCGTGGAAGAAGTGGCCCAGGCGTTCGCCCAGCGGGGCGCCGCCGGAGACCGCATGCACCACGTTGCCTCCCATGGCCGCACGGATTTTCGAGTAGAGCAGCACGTCGAAGAGCTTGTGCTTGAGCTTCAGGCCCAGCGGCACCTTGCCCTCCTGCTCTGCGCGGGAGAAGGCGATGGCGGTGTCGGCGCCGGCATGGAAGATCTTGCCCTTGCCACCGTCCTCGGCCTTGAGCATCGAGGAGTTGTAGACCTTCTCGAAGACGCGCGGCACGGCCAGGATGAAGTTGGGCTGGAACGACTGCAGGTCGCCCATCAGGTTCTTCACGTCGGCGGTGTGCGCGACGCGTGCGCCGGCCGCCACGCAGAGCACGGAGATGAAGCGCGCGAAAACGTGGGCCAGCGGCAGGAACATGATGGTCGAGGCGCCCGGGTAGACGCACTCTGGCAGCGCGGTTGCGGCGTTGTCGCTGAGCTCCACGAAGTTCGAGTGCGTCAGCTCGCAGCCCTTGGGGCGCCCGGTGGTGCCGGAGGTGTAGATGATGGTGGCCAGCGAGTCCAGGCCCGCCGAGGAGCGGCGCTCCTCCAAGACCGCGTCGCTCACCCCGGTCCCCGCCTCGCGCAGGGCGTCCAGGCCGTCGCCGTCGATCTGCCACACGTGGTCCAGGCCGTCCAGGCCCTCTTGGTGGGCGGCCTGGCGGACGACGTGCTCGTGGCGCGGAGACTCGACGACCACGGCCGCGGCCTGCGAGTCACCGAGGATCCAGGCCACCTGGCTGGGGGAGGAGGTCTCGTAGACCGGGACGGTGACGCATCCGGCGAACCAGATGGCGAAGTCGACGAGCGTCCACTCGTACCGGGTGCGGGCCATCAGGCCGATCCGGGCGCCGGGCTCGATGCCGCTGGCGATGAAGCCCTTGGCCAGGGCCGAGGCGTCGGCGGCGAACTCGGAGGCGGAGATGTCGATCCAGTTGCCGTCGGGTCCCGGCTTCGAGAGCAGCGGCGGATTTGCCGCCGAGCGTGCGTGACGCAGCAGCAAGTCCGTGGTGTTGGTCTGGGGCGGCGATTCCACCAGTGGTGGGACAACTAGTTCCTGCATCGGGGCTCCTTCGGTCCGAGGGCCGGCATCTGCAAGGCTGCTGCCGGTCCCGTTACCACCATCCTAGTGGCTTGCGTCACATTGTTTACTGAGTAGTAACTTACGGCGATTCGCCGGTCAGCGCAACCTGGCCCCCGCCGGGCGCCTCCTCGGTGAAGACCGCCTCGATCCCGGGCGGTCCGGGCCCGCCGTGGGGCACGCGGGAGGACCTGGATCAGATGCGCGCCCCGTCGTCGTCCTCGTGCCGGTATCGCGGCAAACGGGCAAAGAGGAACGCTCCCGCTGCCAGTGCCACCACGCACAGCCCGATCCACAGAGGCATGGGGGCCCGGCGCCAGAAAATGGCAAGGACCAGCAGCATCAGCGGGGCGCCCGCGGCGGCGACCCAGGCAAGGGTGAGCAGCGGGTTGCCCGAGCCAAGTGCCGGGGGCTCCTCCGGGACGAAGCCCTCTTCGTCCTCGGCGACCTCGTAGTCGCGCGGGCCTCCGAGAGCCGGGTGCATCTGGAAGAGTCCGGGGTCGACGCGGGCCGTTCCGGGCGAGGTGTTCCCGCGGACGGTTTCCCCCGGCTCGCCCTGGCCCGGGGCCGGGTCTTCCTCCAAACGGCGGACCAGGTCCGCCCAGACGGCGTCGTCGGAATCGCCGGGCGTGTCCGGCTCGTGGAACGGATCAGCCATGGTGTGTGTTGCCCAGCTTCCTGAAGAACTCGATTGACTCGTTGAAGATCTCCTCGGCCTCGTAGTCGAGCGTTGCCACGTGGTAGCTGCGCTCCAGCCGGCGGACGTGGACTGGCAGGGAATCGTCGAGCCCGGAACGCAGCACCTCGATGCTGCTCTCGGGGACCACGTGGTCCTGGTCGGAGCGGAAGACGATGACCGGCGAGGTGATCCTGGGCAGGCCCTGCGTCGCGGCCTTGAACAGCTTGCGCAGCTGGTGCACCCCGCCGATCGGGGTGCGCGAATAGGCCTGCTCGTCGCCGCCGGGCTTGGCGATGTCGTTGGCTATCGACTTGATCGAGGGCACGAAGTAGCGCAGCACGCCGGTGAACCTGACCATCGGTGAGGCAATGGTCAGCCCGGGGTTCACCAGGGCCAGTCCGGCCGGGGAATGGGTTGCCGCCAGGTGCAGGGCCAGTGCCCCGCCCATGGACATGCCCGCCACGTAGACCCGGGAATGCCTTGCCGCAAGGGCCTCGTAGGCCTGCTCCACGGCAGAGACGATGTCCGAGTGCGGGGTGCGGGCGAGTTCCTGCCAGCTCGTCACGTGCCCGGGCAGGACCGGCAGGTCAACGGTGTACCCGGCCTTGGCGAATGCCTGTGCCCAGGGCAGCATGCTGGCCGGGCCGGCGGTGAACCCGTGGATCACCAGAACGGCCTCGCCGTTGTCTCCCTGGTGGTGGAACGGTGCGTTGGCTCCGGCGTCTACCCCGGAAACCTTCTGGTTGCTTGGCACGGCGTGCTCCTTGCATGGGTGTGGCCCCGCGGCTCTCGCGGCGGGGGCCGGGTATGACCTTTGGCAATGTTTTGCCTACAGTTAGAGCCTAACCGAGAACGACTGAATCATCGGTTGATGTGAGGCGTGGGCTTTTTTGCGTGCCCTCCAGCAGCAACCCGAACCGGCCCGGAAGGCACACACCACATGTTTTACCTGTTCATGAAGCGGTTCATCGTCGGACCGCTGGTAACGGTGTTCTTCAGGCCGTGGGTCAAGGGGATCGAGCACATCCCCGAAACCGGCGGGGCGATCCTGGCCAGCAACCACCTCTCGGTCTCCGACTCGATTTTCCTGCCCGTGGCCGTCGACAGGCCGGTGATCTTCCTGGCCAAGAGCGACTATTTCAACGGCAAGGGTCTCAAGGGCCGCATCACCGCGTGGTTCTTCCGGATGATCAACCAGCTGCCGATGGACCGGTCCGGCGGCGCTGCGAGCGCCAACTCGCTGGGCGCAGGCGCCCAGGCGCTGGTCGACGGCCAGCTGCTGGGCATCTACCCGGAAGGTACCCGCAGCCCCGACGGGCGTCTGTACCGCGGCAAGCTCGGCGTGGCCAAGCTCGCCCTCCAGGCCGGGGTCCCGGTGATCCCCGTGGCGATGATCGGCACCGACAAGGTCCAACCGATCGGCAAGCGCGTGCCGAACATACGCCGCGTCGGCATGATCATCGGCGAGCCCCTGGACTTCTCCCGCTACGCGGGCATGAGCGAGGACCGGTTCGTGCAGAGGTCTGTCACCGACGAGATCATGTATGCGATCATGCGCCTCTCCGGCCAGGAATACGTCGACACCTACGCGGCAACGGTGAAGGCGCGGCTGGATGCCGAACGCCGCGAGCAGCAAGCCAAGAAGCAGCAGGACAAGAAGTAGCGGGGCGGGAACCGGCGGCGCACTGTGAACGCCGGGCTACCTTGGGTTACGCGCCCGATGCCCTCCCGGCGGGCGCTGAGGTTTAGGCTTTAAGGGTGACTCAGCTACCTTCGAATTCCTCATTGCCAGGCCGTTCGCCGGCGGGCCCCGCCGCAGACCCCGCACTGGACATCTGGCGCACCCTGCCGATCGCCCAGCAGCCGACCTGGAACGACAACCCGCACTATGCCGAGTCCATCCGTGAACTCGGCTCCCGCCCCCCGCTGGTCTTCGCCGGCGAGGTCGACGTGCTGCGCGAGCGCCTGGCCGCGGCAGCCCAGGGCAAGGCCTTCCTGCTGCAGGGCGGGGACTGCGCGGAGACCTTTGACGGCGCCACCGCCGACAAGATCTCCTCGCGCGTGCGCACCATCCTGCAGATGGCCGTCGTGCTCACCTACGGCGCCTCCATGCCGGTCATCAAGATGGGCCGCATGGCCGGCCAGTTCGCCAAGCCGCGTTCCTCCAACGACGAGACCCGCGAGGGCGTGACGCTGCCGGCCTTCCGCGGCGACATCGTCAACGGCTACGACTTCACCCCGGAGTCCCGCGCCCACGACCCGCGCCGCATGGTGCAGGCCTACAACACCTCCTCGGCCACGCTGAACCTGATCCGCGCCTTCACCCAGGGCGGCTTTGCCGACCTGCGCGACGTGCACTCCTGGAACAAGGGGTTCACCACCAACCCGGCGCACACCGCCTACGAGCAGCTGGCCGGCGAGATCGACCGAGCTGTCAAGTTCATGGACGCCTGCGGTGCGGACTTCGAGGCGCTCAAGCGCACCGAGTTCTTCGCCTCCCACGAAGCCCTGCTGCTTGACTACGAGCGCGCACTGACCCGCACCGACTCGCGCACCGAGCTGCCCTACGACACCTCCGGGCACTTCCTGTGGATCGGTGAGCGCACCCGCCAGCTCGACGGCGCGCACGTCGACTTCCTCTCCCGCGTCCGGAACCCGATCGGCGTCAAGCTCGGCCCGACCACCTCCCCGGAGGATGCGCTGGCGCTGATCGAGAAGCTCGACCCGAACCGCGAGCCGGGCCGCCTGACCTTCATCACCCGCATGGGCGCGAAGAACATCCGCGAGAAGCTGCCGAACCTGGTCGAGAAGGTCACGGCCTCCGGCGCCCAGGTCCTCTGGGTCACCGACCCGATGCACGGCAACACCGTGACCAGCGGCAACGGCTACAAGACCCGCAACTTCGACGACGTCATGGACGAGGTCCGCGGCTTCTTCGAGGTGCATGACGCGCTGGGCACCTTCCCGGGCGGCCTGCACGTGGAGATGACCGGCGACGACGTGGCCGAGTGCCTCGGCGGCGCCGACCCGATCCGCCAGGAACAGTTCGACGACCTGTACGAGTCGGTCTGCGACCCGCGCCTGAACCACCGCCAGTCCCTGGAGATGGCGTTCCTCGTCTCCGGTGCGCTGGCCAAGCGCGGGGCCCGCAAGTAGCGGATCCCGCACCGGCGGCTTAAGCCGATGGCCGGGTTCCTCCCACCCCGTGTGGAAGGAACCCGGCCATCTCGCGTTGTGCGCAGGTGTACCGCCGTGAAGCCCGGCAGGCCCGAGTTGCCACTGGAATCCAGTCGCCTCGGGAACCAGTCGGTTTGGCGACCAGTGTGCTAGACGACCACCAGCTTGACGGTCGATCCCTCCGGTGCCGTTCCGCCAGCCGGGGTCTGGGAGCGCACCGTGCCGAAGAACCCGCCAAGGAACTCCTCCACATCGACCTTGAACCCGAGCGCCTCGAGCGCCGCCTTCGCCTCGTCGACCTGCTGGCCCTGTACATTGGGGACCTCAACCATCCGAGGGCCGCGGGAGAGCACGTAGCCGACCGTTGAACCGCGCTCCGCGGTGCCTCCTGCGGGCTTCTGCGAAACCACCGATCCCTCGGGAACCGTGCGGCTGTACGCCTTCGAGTCCTCGGCGCCCTTGAGGCCGGCGTCCTTGAGCGTCGACTTGGCCTTCGACTCCTTCATGCCCACGATGTTCGGAACGTCCACCGGTGCCGGGCCGCGGGAAACCACGAGGGCGACGGCGCTGTTGCGCCGGACCTTTTCACCGGTCCCGGGGGAGTGGCTGATGACCACGCCCTTGTCGACCTCCTCGGAGTACTTCCGCGACACCTTGCCCGGGGCCAGGTTGGCCTCGGTGAGGTCCTTTTCGGCGTCGGCCTGCTTGCGGCCCGTCAGGTTGGGCACGGCAAAGAGCTCCGGTCCCTTGGAAATGTCCAGCCTCAGGCCTTGAAACCTGCGGATCGTTTCCCCCGCGACGGGATCACTTCCCACCACGAGGCCGCGCTCGATCTTCTCGTCGAAAACATCACGGCTTGAGGCCGAGACCCCCTGGGACTCGAGCTGCGAGATCGCCTCGGCTCGGGACATGCCAGTCAGTGTCGGCACCGTGAACGGCGCACCGGGCCCCATCCCGAAGAACAGCCCGGCCGCCACGATGGCCGCAGCAAGGACGGCCAGCAACACGGCCACCAGCCACTTGCGCCCGGCCGACGACTTCGGCGCGAGCTGGTGCGTGGGGATCTGCGCTTCCTTCTTCCACGCCAGTTCCGCTGCCCGGGCCTCCTTCTTTGCCTGGCGGACCGAGGGCGGCCGCTGGCCGGGACCCGGAACCGCGGCCAGCTGGCCGGTGTTGCCGGCCGCCGGCCCTTGGCCCGTGGAGAGCACGCTGGTGTGGTCCGGGTGGGAGTGCAGCAACGTCGTCTCAGGTGCCGGCTGGCCCATCGCCTGGGTCCTGTCGTCGGCGAAGGACGCCGCGTCCGGGAACCCCGGGGTCATGGCCTGGGTGGTGTCCATGGCTGAGTGGGGGAAGGCTGCCGTGGCGTCGGCGTGCGGCGCCTGGGCGTCCGCATCACCCTCCGCGCCCACCGGCGCCGCAGCGGCTGCGCCTTCGGCCGCCGAGCTGCGGAACAGCTGTGCCTGCGCCAGCCTGTCGTGGACCGTGGTCTGCGGTGCCCCGGCCGGGGGGATCAGGTCGCTGATGCCGCCGAGGGTCTCCGCGTCCAGGTCAAGCTGTTCACGGGACAGCGATTGCTGGATCTGCTTGATGTCGCTGAGCAGGAACGAGGCATCCTGCGGGCGGTCCTCCGGATCCTTGTTGGTGCAGTAGGCGACGAGTTCGTCGAGTTCGGGGGAGAGGCCCGGCACAAGCGCCGAAGGCGCCGGAACCCGGTCGTTGATGTGCTTGAAGGCCAGTCCGTAGGCGCTTTCGGAGCTGAACGGCTGCTGCCCGGTGAGCAGCTCGTAGGCGATGATGCCCACGGCGTAGATGTCGCTGCGTTCGTCGGCCGGGTCGCCCACGGCCAGCTCGGGGGAGATGTAGGCGGCGGTGCCGAAGAACGTTGTTGCGTTGGTGTGCGCCGAGGCGGCACGGGCCAGCCCGAAGTCGGTGACCTTCACACGCCCCTCGTCGGAGATGAGCACGTTCGCCGGCTTCATGTCCCGGTGGACGATGCCTTCGGCGTGCGCGACGGATAGGCCGGTGCAGATGGCCTGCAGCACCGCCAGCGTCTGTCGCGGGGTGAAGCGGCCGCGTTCGGCAAGAACCTCGCGCAGGTTCAGCCCGCGCACGTACTCCATGACCAGGTAGGCTGCATCGCCCGAGACATGGTGGTCGCGGACACCCACGATGTTCGGGTGGTTCAGGTCGGAGGAGATGATGGCTTCTGCGGCGAAGCGCTCAAGCACCACCGGGTCGGAGGCCATGTGCGCGTGCAGCACCTTGACGGCCACCGTGCGGTGCAGGCGGGTGTCCATGGCGCGGTACACGGTGGACATGCCGCCGTCGGCGATGCGTGCATCCAGCCGGTAGCGGCCATCGAGGGTAACGCCAATGCGTGGGTCGGTTCGGGGCTCTGTCACTTATCGATCGTAACTATTGGTGCGGACATCGGGTTGTTCCAACACGAATTCGTCCCGCATTGTTGCTGCGGGACCGGGCCCGGGTCGGCAGGCTCGGGGTGCGCGATCGGGGGCCGGTTCCAATGGAACCGACCCCCGATCGAAATCTTGGTGCTGTGAAGCGTCAGGACGCGCGACGGGCGCGTGCTGCCCGGCGCTTGAGCGCACGGCGCTCGTCTTCGCTCATGCCGCCCCAGACACCGGCATCCTGGCCGGATTCGATGGCCCATTGCAGGCAGGTGTCGACGACGGGGCATCGTCGGCAGACGCTCTTGGCTTCTTCAATCTGGAGCAGAGCCGGTCCGGTGTTTCCAACCGGGAAAAACAGCTCCGGGTCCTTGTCCAGACAGGCCGCGCGGCTACGCCAATCCATGCTTGATGATGCTCCTTGAAAGTAGGTCTGAGGAAGAACTGCCCGGGGGCTTGCAGCCGGGGCGAAAACAGCAAGAGGGGAGAATTTGCCTCGCCCGGTCGACTGCCTAACAAGGTTTTCATGTTACGTTCACGTAAACAAGGGGCCGGTGTTGTAAATACGCCCACAGTCTTGAGTGCTTCGTCACAGGCCGCCGCGGAAGGGCGTCGACTAACAGGTTTCGCCGCGACTGACAAGGGTGTTGTTGGGCACCTTCGGTTCCGTTCGCCCCGGTTTCCTGGCGCTTCCGCTTTCGCTTCCGGGGGCGTGCCCGGCTAGATTTGTGGGGTGATGAACCAGCCTGCCGTGCACCCGTCCAACCCCGTTCCCAAACGCCGCCCGGTTTCGGTGCTGCTGATCAGCGCACTGCTGGTGCTCGAGGGTGCCTCGGTGCTCGCCTACGGGGTTTTCTATGCGATGCAGCTGGGGGACCCGGGCACGTTGGGCCTTGGCGCACGGCTGTTCATGCTGGCACTGGTCGTCGCGGCCGGGGCGTGGCAGTTGCTGGTTGCCCACTTCTTCTTCCGGGGCCGCGCCTGGACCCGCGCCGCGGTGTTGGTCTGGCAGGTTTTCCAGATCATCCTGGCGTTCCAGTTCGTGATGCCCGGCAACGCGTTGATGGCCTGGTTGTGGCTGATTCCCGCGGCCGTTGTCACGGTGTTGCTCTTTGACCCGCGTACTACCGGCTACCTGGGCGACCGCCCGTCGGCCGGCGACGCTAACTAGCCCCTCAATCGCTTGCACCGGCACCGCCCACACATTGGATCTGGCGCAGTGAACCGTTCGCCCAGACCAGGCCCCGGCCCGGAACGCGGCGGTTTTCGGGAACAAACCTGAAGCCGGAGGGATCTGCATCGGTGGTGGTGTGAGGGCCCAACACCAGGAAGCTGTGCTGCCCGCGCACCACCGAGCCGAGCCCGAGCTCCATGATGATGCGCGCCGACGGCTCGGTGGTGAAGACCACCTGGATGCGGGCCGCCACGAGTAGCTCGAGGGCCAGGACGGCTTCGCGCACACGCAAATCCGCCCTGTCGATCAGCACCAGTTCCACCTCTGATTCCGCGAAGCGGCCCTCCACGAGATGGCCGGTGTACGAGGGAAGTGCGTCGTCCGGGGCGAAGCGCAGGCACGCCGGGGCCCCGGTCCTGCGCCGCACGGCCAGATAGTCGAACAAAGCCCCCTTGCCCGATCCCTCGGGGCCGATGACCACCCCGACCTGCCCCGGGGACCACAGGAACACCCGGTTGTCGGGACCGCACACGCCGATCGGCAGACCTGCACGGCCGGAGTCGTCCGCGTGCCGCGATGGGCGTTCCGGCAACGGCGATGCTTCGAGGCCTGCGGGGCTCAGCGACTCCGGCAGCGGGAGATTGCGAAGCCACCGTGGCGGGGCGCCGGCGGCGTGCCCGCCGACGGCCGCGTGGTCGAGCAACTGGAACTCGGTTCCGGTTTCGGGCTCGCCCGGACCCAGCAGCAGGCCGCGCCCCCGGACCGGGGCGACCTGCTTGAGCTTGGGCCAACCCACCAGGATTTCCGGCCCGGCCCCGCGTGGGAAGTACCAGCGTGTTTCGCACAGCGAGGCGATGCGGGAACCTGCCAGTTCACGGTCCCCGCAGAGCACCAATGCCCGGCCCGGCGACTGGGCGGTCCGCGCAAACACGCCCAGTGCGGCTTCCAACAGTGCATGGGTTCCCGGCCCCAAGGTTTGCGCCCAGCCGCCGAGCCCGCTCACCACCAGCACCAGCGGGTCCGTCCGCTCCGCGGAGGCCAGCTGCAGGAGCAGTTCCGCGATGCGCCAGGAATCCTGCGGACCGAAGTAGCCGCCGACCCCGGGGTGGCCGGCGAGTTCCGGGTGGACGCCGTTGCCGTCGAGTACGAAGCACGGTGCCGTCCATGTCGACTGGTTCAGTGAGCGGACCAACAGGGGTGGTACGTCCTCGATGCCGGACCCCGGAAGCCCGCAAGCTACCAGCCCCGCGCACCGCCGGACGTCGAATCGCAGGGCCGTGCGGCGGGCGGATTCCACGCGGTCGACCAGACCGACAGCGGTGTCGTCGTCGGTTTGCAGCAGTACCGCGCGTGGAAGCTGTACCAAGGCCCCGGGCAGTGCGGGGGAAAACGGATTTGCCGCCCTTTCCTGCCCGTCCCAGATGCCACGGATCCGCTCTACGGCGCCCGCTGTCCCATGGGCCGGGGCTTGCGGCATCGTTGCCGCCTCGTCGAGTCCCTGGTGCCACACTGGCGCCCGAAGGCTTCTGCCCCACGCGCGAAGGCTTGCCCCGCCGCCGGTCGAGGCATTGCGGTGCACCCGGAATTTCAGGGGAACCCCGGCACCGGTGCGCAGGTAGGCCCACCCTGGTTCGGCGGGGTCCAGGTGCGCTGCAGCGTCGGTGCCCAACAGGTCCGCTGACTCGAACTCTCCAGCGGTGCGCAGGACGATGGCCGTGGTGATGTTGGCGCGCAGCTGCGCGTTCAGCGTCCCAGCAGGTCGTTGGGTGCTGATCACCAGGTGGATGCCCAGGGACCTTCCGACGGTGGCCACCTGTACCACCTGCTCCAGCGCCCCGGGAAGCTCGGTGGCCAGAACACGGAATTCGTCGACCACCACGACAAGCGCCGGCAACAGCGGGTCCGCCCCCGTACGAGCCTCCCGGTATCCGGCGAAGTCCGTGGCCTGGTGGGCTGCCAGCAAGCGCTCGCGTCGACGCAATTCGCAGGCAAGTTGCTCCATCACCCGGCGGGCGGCAGCGGTGTCGAGGTCCGAGACAAGGTTTTGCACGTGTGGCAGCCCGGCCAAGGGTGCCAACGTCGCGCCGCCCTTGAAATCCACCAGCATGAAGGCCAGTTCATGAGGGCCGTGCTCGCGGGCCAGCCCAAGCACCAGGGTGCGCAACAGCTCCGACTTGCCGGACCCCGTGGTTCCGGCAACCACCAGGTGGGGCCCGTGGCGGAGCAAGTCCAGTTCCAACGGGAGGCCGTCAGCGTCCCCGACGACGGTGCGAAGCGTCGTCGGGGATACGTCGGCTGGATCCTTGCCGGTTTCCGGTGGGAGTCCCCGGGCCGGGGACTGTGCGGTTCCGTCCGCGCTCGCCAGAACGCGGCGGACGGCTCGCGCCAGGGTTTCGAAGCCCAGGGTCGCGGGCTCGATCTGCAGCCCGCCGGGGGCCGACGCGTCCGCGAGCCACGGGTTGTGGAGCGCCGCGGGTTCCTCCAGGTGCAGGAACCCGCCGGAGTCGACGGTGGCCTGGGCATGTGGCCGACCGGGCGCCCAGCCGCAGTGGATCCACGCCACCGGCGAGCCGGGGTATCCAGCCGCGCGTCCGACGATGCGACCGACAGGCACCGGGCCGGCTCCGCCGGGTTCCCCGGGAGCCAGCAACACGACGGTGGGCACGGGCGAACCCCCTTCGTTCCCCAGGATGTCCGAGGCGGCGTCGCAAACCCGGACCCCACGGAGCATCAGGAACTCGGCGGGCAGGAATTCAGCCGGTCCCGCCACCACCACACGCAACGCACCGGCGTGAAGCAGCGGCAGCCAGCGCACCAGCATGGCCCGCAGGAGCCCCGCCCACGCCGTGGTTCCGCCTTCGAGTGCCAGGCACAGTCCGTCGTACGCGGCGAACACCACGGGAGAGCGATGCGCCGGATCGCCCCGGGCGGCCAAGGTGCCCGCGGAAGCGGCTCCGGCTCCGGAACCGGACCGGAGCCAAGCGCGCTGCACCGCATGGCCCAGCGCCAGCGGAGGGAAGCCGTCCGGGGCCGTGGTTTCTTCTCGATGCAGCCCCGCCGCAACCAATCCGATCGGTACCGCCAGCTCTTCGCGCCTGGCCGTGTCCTCGGCGCGGGCCAGCCTGAGGGCGCGCCGGTGGGCCCGCCTGGCCCTGAGCATGAGGTACGCGGGAAGGCCGCCGGTGACCAAGGACAGCGTGGAGAACAACAGGAAGAAGGCGCTGCCGGTCATCAGGTAGAGCCCGGCACCGACTACCAGCGGTGCCGCAGCACCAAGCAGCAAGGGGCCGGGGTTCGTGGGCGGCTCGCGGCCCTCGAACACGACGGGCTTCAGGGGCCACACGGCGTGCCCGGCCAACGTCCCGGGCTGTGGACCTGGGCGGCCCCGGAGTCCCGCGAGTGCCACGAAGGCAAGGGTGCTTCCTCCGACGCTGAATCGTTCGCCAAGCAGCATGCGCCTCTCGTGGATCCGGGTTTCGGCGAACCACGTCCCGTTGGCCGATCCCTCGTCGCTGAGGGTGATCGAGGTGTCCGAAACGAGAATGACCGCGTGCCTCCTCGAGAGCCCGGGGTCATCGATGCGGACATCGGCATCGCCGCGGCCCAGCGAGTACGCCCCGCGCAGCAGCGGAAGCATTCCGCCGGGATCGGGTCCCTCCAACACCACCAGAGCCGCACCTGCGAACCCCTCGCCGGGTACTGCCGGCCCGTTGGCAGGATCCTGGCCTCGGGTCTTGAGGGGCACGGCGATCGGCGCGTCGCACAGGAGGATCGAGCCGTCCGCCGGCAACACCGCGATCCCGTCGAGCGGTTCCCGGCCCAGGTACCAGGTGGAACCGGGCCAATGGCGCTCCAGCGCCGCGGCCAGCTGCGGCCCGCCGGACGGGCTGGGGGAGGAAAGCTCAAGGAGTGCCCGCCGCCGCGGATCCTCCGAACTCAACCTGATGAACAGCCGCCCGGCCATTTTGTGCCTTCCTGCGCGGATGCCGCGCATCGAAACCTTCCGCGACAACCGTAAGAGCGCACGTGGGAAGCCGGTGGACGGGCGAGGCCGGCTGTGGAGAAGGGTGCCGTGGTCCACCCGGGTTATCAACAGATTCCCCCGCGCCCTTGTTTGGCCCTCGAAAGCGCGGGTATTGTCGCCGTAATTGCTGGGATCCCGGCGTCACATGGGGCAAGAGTGGTGGCCAGAGGCAGGTGTTGGACGGCGCACCGGATTCCGCGGGGAACCCGGGCGAGCCATCCGGGACCGGAGGAAGCGGGGGCAAGGTGTGGATGCAGTAACGATCGTGGTCGATGAGGTGCGCGAGCTCATCCGCCGGCACGGGCTCGATCCTGCAACGCAGCTGGGCGACGTGCGCCGGCTGGCCGAGGAAGTGGTCCGCGACTACGACGCACGATCCCTCATGGGCGTACTGCCGCCGTTGGGCGACTTGTCGGTGGCCCGGCGCCGTGTGCTCGATGCCGTGGCCGGGCTCGGTGCCCTGCAGCCGCTGCTCGATGACCCGGAGATCGAGGAGATCTGGATCAACGGCCCGCACGAGGTCTTCGTCGCCCGCGGGGGCACCTCCGAACTCACCTCGATCCGCATCCCGGAGCCGGAGATCCCCGCACTGGTCGAGCGCATGCTCAAGGCCTCCGGACGAAGGCTCGACCTCTCCCAACCCTTCGTCGACTGCCAGCTGGCCGACGGTTCGCGCCTGCACGTGGTCATCCCGGACATCACCCGGCGGCACTGGGCCGTGAACATCCGCAAGTTCATTGCCCGGGCCAGCCGGCTGGAGCACCTGGTGGAACTCGGGGCCATCACCCCGCAGGCCGCCCACTACCTGGATGTCGCCGTCGCGGCGGGGCTGAACGTGCTTGTCTCGGGGGCCACGCAGGCCGGGAAAACGACCATGCTCAACTGCCTTTCCTCCTCGATCGGCAGCCGCGAACGCGTGGTCACCATCGAAGAGATCTTCGAGTTGAAGATCCACCTGCGCGACGTCGTCGGGCTGCAGACGCGGCAGCCGAACCTGGAGGGCACCGGCGAAATCGACATGCGCAAGCTAGTCAAGGAGGCGCTGCGCATGCGCCCGGACCGGCTGATCATCGGGGAGGTGCGGCAAGCCGAATCCCTTGACATGCTGATTGCCCTGAATTCAGGTCTGCCCAAGTTTGGCTTTGAGCTATATAACTAAGAGCTGGTCAATCGGACAATCTCCGGCCCTCAAACTCGGGTGAATGCTAGTTCTAAACTGAGGTAATCTATGCGTGTTTTTATTCCCATGGAATCGGTTGAGTTGCAGTTTACGACGTCCAGCCAACCACTACGGGTGCGCCGCTAGGGCCGCGTGTCGAACGTCATCGCCGAACCAGAGCGCTGGTTTGAGCGGGTGAAGTGATGGCGTACCAGGTTGCGGGTATCACAAGGAAGCCCTGTTCCGGATCGATGGGCTCCTATGAGAGGCTTGAATAAGCCTTGGTGCCAGGACCCTTGATCCTATGACGTGACAGCTGATGCATCATGATTTGACCAGCAGGTGGCGAGTCGACGAAGCAATTACAGCTCCACAAACTAGGCTGTGACCCAACGAAACTCCCCAAGGTTCGACCGCTCATTTGGGTATTCACCTGCATGAAACGTCATGTGGCAAGCTACTGTTCTGGCTGCATCTACCAGCAAGCTGATCGGTCTTTAGTGAATCAAGGCATTGTTCACTAGGGGGCAGACTGGCTTGGTAGCGCGCTGACTTAGAGACAAAGAGGAAATATGTTCTATGTGCAACCCGTCGGTTCGAGGTCGATGGGGCATGTGCGCGAGGAAGCCTCGGCAAACAACAAATGGTCTTGGGACGCCGAATGCTCGATGGAAATGGCAGCACTTCACGCGGCGACTCTGGACCCGGATATGTCCTATACACAGCATCGCGACGCCTTCAGTGAACTGAAGGTCCGGATAGGCAGCGCAAAGGCTGGCAAAGCAAAGTTTCCTGTCCATGTCAGGCGTCGCTCAGAATGTGAAGCTGATACGATCGAGATGAGCGGCAAAGAATACCTGATCGAACTCAGGCAACATACTCAGAAGCCTCGCTTTGGACGAAATACAGAAACTCAACGTGTAGCACGCCTGTATTATTTCGAACCGGACAGTATTCCTGACCAGCTCCATGGGTTACATCTTGCTACGAAGGATGCACGCTTTGCTGATGTTGCACAGAACGGCTCAATAGTTACTGCAGATACAAGAGCTTGGCACTGGAGACAGAGTCAAATAGGTAAAGGGGAGGACAGAAATGAAGTTACAACAAGCTGAGGGATTCTTTGACGCATGTGTTCCGGAAAATCCAACCCGTGATGACCTCGACCAGCTCGTAAGTGATATCAATTTCTCCAACTATGAGCGCCTATTGCGACGGCTGTATCATGCGAGGTTGAGCGCCGGAAGAACCGTAGAGCAAGTCGCGGAGTTAATTGGTTGCGACAAAGATTTGATCGAAAGCATCGAATCGGGCGAGTATGAGCTCTCGGCGGGAGAACTTCGTGAGTTTGCGCTGGCCGTCAATTCCATCGTTGAGTACAACGTTGTAGATATTGCTGCAGAGCGAATTGCAGAGAAGTTCATCCATCGGTTTACACGTGAAGCTGCCAATGAACAATGGGTCGCGGTTCGACACTATGACTGGCAAACTTCAAAGGCAGTTTTGGCATTGGCTTCTACTCGAGGGTCAATAACGGTGACACCATGATGAAATCTAAACTACCTAATTTCGAAGCATTTCTCACGCGTATTGAAGTTGCTCGTGAACCCACCGAAAATCATGCTGATGAATTGAAGTGGGAAGTGGGCGGACACCTGCACGATGACGGATTCTTCGTTGTTTCCGGGCACTTGTATTGCCAGAATGAGCATGGGTATGCGCAAACGATGGCAATCGGCCTGGTTCGAATCAAGGATACGGATTTCGAGAATCTGTTAGACAAAGAACTTCTTCGCGAGATCGCAAGAGAGATTGGTTGCATCGAAGCACTATATGATTCGAGCCGAAGGGCGATCAACGCGCAAAGTGCGCTCATGGATTTTCGTTTAGATATGCCAATGTCGGCACCAGTCGCTGAGTCTTCGAGCAGTCTCTCGAGCAGCTGACTGCGAAAGTTCTGTTGTCTAGCCTTTCCAAGGCCAAAGGAAATCATAACCCCGCGAATGAGCCCCGCCCTCGGAGGGCGGGGCTCATTCGCGCGTGTGGACTGCATATTCCGTCCACGGCGCGTGCGCTATTTAGCTGTAGGGCAAACTGCGGTCACTTGTGTGGCCTCTCTTCCGTTTTGTAGCGGCCGGGAACGTCCTGTGTGGTGTCCGCTGACTTTCTTACTGGGTAGTTCGTGTGGTCGCCAGCGGGTGCAGTGGTGTCATCGGTGTAATCCTGTGTAAATGCCTCGTGGCGACCGGACATGTTGAAATCTGCATACTCGTAAGTCGCGACGAGGTCATAAATGGGGGTCTTGGCCGAGCCCATGAGGATGCGGGCTACCCAGTCCGGGAGCTTCGGGGCGAGCCAGTTGGCGAAAGCGACCCAGCCGCCCAGGAGGACGGCACCGACGAACGCGGTGATCACATCGGACTGGGCCAGCAGCAGTTCGCGCAGCGGCTCCATAGCCGGCACAAAGCCAATGAGCCAGCCGACGACGCCGGCCCAGAACGCGGGCACGATGGTGCGGAGAATCAGGGTAAGGGACATGGGGGACCTCCTATGGTCGTTTGAGGGTGGTGACGATGGCCGCGAACAGGTCGTCCTTGGCTCGTTGTTCGGCGGGGAGTTGGTCGTATGGCACGAGGCAGGGGTGGGTCTTGGCCGCCTCGTCCTTGGTCGGGCCGTAGGTCCAGCCGTCGGCGGTCTTGAAGTCGCACCAGGATTCGTGGAGATGCTCCGGTGTGGCGTCGGCCAGGGCCTTGGCCACGCCGTCCACCGCGGAGTCGCGCTGCCACTGGTGCGCTGCGTCCCAATGCGGAGACGGGGCTGGGTCGCCGCCGGCGATCTGCAGGGCGCGGTTTGCCTCGTGGCAGACCTGCGCGATGTCCAGTGCGGTGATCATCAGACGCCTTCCCGTGGAGGCCAGTTCCAGTGGCCGGGGGTTGGAACCTCAGCGAACGGTACGAGCTGGTTGAAGTGGTTTCCTGTCGGGTTCAGGACACACAGCCCGACATGCAGCTTGGAAGGGTCCGCCAGCGGCGGGGATTCCGGGTAGGTGCACGTGATGATGGCGGCGCGAGGCTCCGGCAGATACTCTCCGCCAGAGGTTCCGTAGGACTGGTAGTGGACGATGCGCCCAACACTTGGCTTGGTCACTTGATGACCGCCCCGGTGCCCTTGGCGACGTAAATTTGCACGGTGCCGTACTGGCTCGTCTTGACGACGGCCACCTCGTTCGGGACGGTCCAGCGCAGGATGTCGTAGGTGAGGCCGCCAAACTTCTGCGGGTTCAGGTAGGCGAACACGTTGCGCTTGACCGGCGCCGCGCCCAGCTTGTAGATGCCCCACTTGGAGACGGTCTTGGGCAGGTGAAGGCGTGTGCCCTTCTTCGGCTTCGGCTTGGACATGGGCTTCGGCCTGGGTTTGCCGCTTCCTGCGGGCTTCACGTCGCCCGCAGGCTTGGCCGCGGCCTTCTTGCGGTCGGCCAGGATTTCATCGGCCATGCGGTCCAGCTTGGACAGGGACCAGTCGCCGGGGCACGAGGTGGCCTTCCATGAGCGGTGCGGGATCAGCGGCAGGTTGCCGTAGACCTCGCGCAGGTCCGCGATGCGCTCGGCCGCGGTCCGGTAATCGGCTTCGGTGCCCTCTGGGTGCAATTCCAATCCGATCGTCGTCGCGTTGCCCTTGCCGTTGCCGGCGTGCCAGGCAATGTTCTTGTGGTCCACGATGACCGCCACGCGGCCGGCGATGATGACCTCGTGCGCGGACGTGTTGCCGCCCTTGCGGCAGAGGTAGTGGACGACGCCCATGAACGACTGGCCGCGGGCGCCCCAGTGGTGGATGGTGATGGCGTCGATGGTGCGCTTGCGGCCGAAGCGCAGCAGGGACAGGATCCCGGCGGTGAAGTTCTTGGAATCGTACTGGGTCAGGTACTCGTAATTGCGAGCCACGAGGCTCCTCCTTTGGGTCAGTGTCCTAGGAGGATGCCCCTCGGCCCGGGCTGGTAGTGGGAGGGTTCGGTTAACCGTCCAGGTCGACGCCGAGGGAGTCGTGGCGCACCCACGTCGGGGCATTCGCCTCGAGGGAATCCCACGGTGCCCCAGCCGCCGCCTGCCACGCGTCCCAAGTGGCAATGGCTTCCTTGGCGATGAGGTCGTGTCCTGCCGGCATGACCCCGGCCGCGCGGACGGTGTCGACGATGCCATGGAGGTTGCCGCCGGGCACCTCGTCGGCCTTCACCAGGATGATCAGCGTGTGCGGGATGGCGGCGTGGGCGAGGACTTCGACCATGCGGTCCCCGGTGAGGAATGCCCGGGCGGCGTCGGCGATCGCGGCACGGGTGCCGGCGCCTTGGCGGCCGTTGATGGTCATGTCGACCATGTAGGCGCGCAACTTGACGGGGGTGAGTTGGCCACGGAGGCGGGCGGGGACGCCCATCATCTCGGCGAGCCACAGCAGCGAGGACTCCGGGATGGTCGCGGGGTTGGTGTAGGTGCCGTCCCAGAGGTCGTCGGAGGTTTTCCGGAAGCCGCCGCCGACCTGCCCGATGCCGTCCATGAAGCGGAGCAGGGGCCGGGTTGTGGCCGGGGTGACGCCGCCGACGGGGAGTTCGTTGCGGGTCACGTGCCGGTGCCCCACGTTGAGCGCGGACAGGTCGAGCAGGGCCGGGGCGGGGGTGAAGATGTTCATGCTGACCGTGAAGTGGCCGTCACCGGTTGGGTAGAACTTGAGCAGCATGTCCCCGGGCGCACCAGTGGCAGGCTCCTCGGTTGCTTCACCGCCGGTGTCATTTGTGATCTGGACCAGGGCGCCGGTCACGATGGGGGCGTCCCACCACGCTTGGACGTAGACCGGTTCACCCGCCACACCCTGGAACGACTGGGTCATGGTGACGAGCATGTCGCCACCGGCCTCCACGGGGTCCGTGACCTGCCAGCCTCCCGGCCCGTAGAAGAACGCCGGGTCCGGGGTGAGCCCGTCCCATTGCGCCGGTGTCGGGTTCTTCTGGGCCTTGTCCAGGAGGCGGTAGGCCTCTGGGAGGGATTCGTACCAGGCGATCGTCCACGGGTGCACCTCGGGTAGCTGCTCGCTCATGAGACAGCCACCGTCAGGGTTCCGAGGCGCGGCAGCGGCACGTCCCCGGCGAGGGGGACGGTCGGTGAGGCGCTGGTGACGGTCCGGACGCCGGCCACGTCGTGGACGACGCCGATGAGGGCGTATTGGTCGACGGTGGGGGACCAGTCCCAGGTTTCGGGGTTGACCCATGCCCGGATGGCGTCCTCGACGGTCGCCTGGACTTCGTCCGGTTGGAACCCGGCGCGCGGGGCGACGGCCACGGCAAGGTTGACGGTGGTGTAGGTGGGTGCCACCACGTGCACCTGCAGGGACGCGAGCGCCTGGTTCGAGAGGGACTGGCGCATGGTTTCCATGGCGCCGGGTGTGAGCGGTTCGCCGTCCTTGGCGACCACGGCCACGGTCACATGCCCCACCGCGGGGGATTTCGGGGTGCCCGTCGGGTTGTAGAGGTCTAGGGTTCGAGCCCGCCCGATCGTCGGATCGGAGATTGCTGCGGCGGTGAAGTTCTCGGGTAGCACCAGCGTGTTGTTGCTGCGGGAGAGGACCGCGGCGGCCCGGGCGGTGAAATCGTTGTCGGGCTCTTCACCTTCCCCTCCCCGGGTGGCCTCGGTGAGGCTGACCGACTCGATGAAAGGCAGCTGGGTGACAAGCTCGAATTCTGCGCCCACCGGAATGTTGTTGCCTTCCACACCGACTTCTTCGGCACCGATCATCACCTGGCCGGAGAGCGTTTCGGCGGTGGCGATGGTGAGGGTGTCGAGGGTCAGGAAATCAACGGTTTCATCAGTTGCCTCAAGCTCGTACCGCAGCCGGGTACCCGCCGGGATGACCTGCATGGGGGACGAGTTGGTGACCCGGAACAGGATCTTGCCCGTGCTGGGAAGCCCCGGGTTACGGGTGACGCCGTAGAGGCCCATGAGCTGTTCGACGATCTGGTTCGGCAGCATCTGGATGGAGAGGGCTTCGACTCCCATGATGAGTGCAAGGGATTCGATGAGGACGAGTTCGGTGTTTCCCGCGCGCGGCTGCCATTCCGGGAGCGCGTTCTGGGCGTGTTCGACGGCGGCGGTGACGATGTCTTGTTCGCCACCGAACTCGAGCAGGTTGAGGGTTTCGAGTTCGGGGATGTCGGATTCTTCGTCGATCATTCGGTGACCTCCAGGGTGGTGTCTTCTTCGCGTTCCCAGTGCACGGTGACGGCGGCTTGGGTGGGGCTGACGGGTCGGGTGGTGATATTGCTGATGGTGATGTCTTCGAATCCGTGGTCGGTGAGGCCGGCTTGGATGTCGCCTTCAGTGAGTCCGATGCCGGTGGGGTCAGGGATGCCGAAGCTGGGGGATAGGGGCCGTTCGCCGATGTCGGTGAGGATGAGGGCGGCAATCGCCCCGTCGACCTCCTGGTCGGACCCGTAGGCTGCGGTAGCTATGTTGCCTTGGGGATCCAGCCGGAAGGGGAATGCGAGTACACCAGTCATAGCCCCCACGATGCATTGCGGTGGCTGGTCGTGGTGGGAAGCCGGTTAGAGGTGGATTCCGTGCGGTGCCGGCCGGGGCATCTTGTCGGTGAGCCCTTCGGCGCGCATGACGGCTGCGGTCTTGTAGACGTAGGTGACGAGCTCATTGTTGCGGTCGCCGACCTTGGCCAGCTCTTCACCCTGCTGGGTGATCTTGCTTTCCGCGGTCGTCAACCGCTCCAAGGCTCCGGCCAGTTGCTCCTGCATCGTTTCGATGAGTTGTTCACGGTCTGCGATGGTGTCGCGGCGAGCCTCCATGGCTTGGGATACGACACTGGTTTTGCGCGTGAACGATCCCGTGATGAGCACGGCAGCGATACCGCCTAGGAACGTGAGTGCGGGTGGCAGCCACTGCGCCAATTCGATTCCGCTGCCACCCAAAGTCTTCCGCCTTCTATTTGCCGCCTTCCGGTCACGAACAACATAGGCGTGCCCGACGCACCTGATGTGGGACGGCGTACGAAAGCGCTCCAGGAAAGCGGGCGTTTCACCTGAACCTAGTACCCGACCACAGTGCGCAGCACACGCGTGTTGTTGGGCGCGATGGAATTGTTTGCATGGCCGATGATCTGTGTATTGGTGATGTACACGTACTTCAGCAATATGGTTTGCGCAGCGCCATTCAACGGACCAGAGGACTGGTGGCAACGGACGCCATATCCGTTGAAGTCATTGACGTGCAGCTTCGGGATGTGATCGTAGGTGAAGTCAGTGTTTACCGCGGCACCACTGACATACGCCGACCACACCAGGATGATGCCTGTCTTCTGGGATGATACCGACTCCGAGAGCGGGGCCGTCTGCCCATCCGCCATATACATCCCGCCCTCCCAGAGTGTCTTGTATCCATCCACGTAGCCCTTATTGGCGGCGTCGTTCACGTTGCTACCGGTGATCACGTGGAGTGCGCCGGTGGAGTGACGTCGGGCAAGCACGCCGCCCGTTGGCAAGTACGTGCCGACAGTGTTGTCGATGTAGTCCTTGTTGACCGCCTGGCGGCCGTTGGTCGGATTGGGGCCCACCTCGAAGTTGCCGTCCGCGTTGCGGATGGGGATCGTGTTCGGCGTGTATAGCGCAGTGGTCGCGTCCAATTTGGCTTTGTCGGCCTTGGGCATGGCCCCGTGAGAAGTGCTTGTGGCCAGCGGTAGCGGGTGGACGTGGTCGGCGCGGGCTGCGCGCGGGGACGTACCCTCTGCGGCATCACCTGCAACAGCCAGTGCAGCGGGGGTGACGGCGCCGATGGGTGCCACGTCTTGCCAGTCGGTGCCGTCATCGTAGAGGAACCGCTTGACCGCCTCATCCCAGTACAGCACCTTGCCTACACCCGGGAGCGGGCGCGACCCCGTGGAGCCTTGCTTGATGGCAGGCATCGCCTCAAGTTTGTCCGCCTCCTCATTGAAAGTGGCGCGAGTGGGGTGCGGGTCGCTGCCGGCCGAGTACTTCTTCAGTTTGTGCCGGGGAGTCTCTGATACTGCCATGACCACAGGGTGACGCCAGGGCCCGGCCCGTGGTGGGATCTACAAGACCGGCGGCAGCACCACCAAGTCATCGCGACGCCCACCCACCGCCAACACCAAAACCTGTGTCCCCAGCGGAGCGGCAGCACCGAACACCGGCAGCGGCCCCACCGGCTCCGCCCCGGCCAGCCCGGGCACCTCCACCCACACGTGCCCTCCGCTCAAGACCTCAGTGATCGTTCCGCGCCACACCGCCTCCACACGCCCCGGCACAGGTGCCCCGGCCGCCGCCTGCGCCAACTTCTTCGACAACATCACTGCCCCCAATACTTGTAGCCAGGCAACCGGTATCCGCGCACGTACCGGCCGGCCCCGGGTGCCTGGATGATCGCCAACGATTCGCCTACGGACTCCACCACTTGGCCGCGGCCGATCGTGAACCCCAGCCCACCGTCGGGGCGAACCAGCAGCAGCCCACGCGCACCCAGATCCGAGCTGGGTTCCCCGTCCCGGGCTACCACGGCGGCAAGCTCCCGGTCCGTGCCCGGCAACCAATCCTCTAGCGCGGAGGCGGCGCCGGCGAGGACCTCGGCCAGCTCAATGCCGGGCCCGTGCTCCACCATGACCGTGTCGGCATCCAGACCAGTTGCTACCAGTGCCGGGGCCTGTGCCGACACCGCGGTCACAAGCAGGTCAATCCAGATCATCGGACTCCTTCGTTGTACTTGTGCCGGTCACCTCGCGGCCGCAGGTAGCCCTGCAGCCCCGTCTTGCCGAAGCTTGAATAGTAGGCGGCCAGCCCGCGGGTGCCGGACTGGGTGAGGGTGTACAAGCTGGACCCGCGGTCCTCGAGAACCACCGCGACATGCCCGTAGTACTTGCCGCCGATCTTCCCGTACGGCGGACCCCAACACGCAATGTCGCCCGGCTGGCCCTTGGCCGAGGCAGGGATCCGGGTGAAGTGCTGGCCCTGGACGCTGCCGCCGTACCAGTCCCGACCGTTGCCGCGCGGCCAAATCCCGTACAGGTCCTTCGCATACTGCTTCGTCAGGCCCACGCACTGGACACCGAAGCCTTCAACGCCCCACTTGCCACCGTGCTTCGCCCGCACCCAGGACCGCAGCCACGCATCATCGATGGCCGACGCCACCGCCGCGCCGCCACTGCTGCTGGCCGGGGAGGCCCCACCCGCCGCCGACGCCTGGCCTTTCGCGGCGTTCCGCTTCTCCGTGGCCGTCCCCTTGGCCTTGACCTTCTCCGGGTTCACCGGCCGCTCACACGACACCGCGACCACACCAGCCACCGTCAGCGGGTAGGTGGCATCGGTGACCACCCACGCACCCTTCATCGCACCCACCCGCCCCTCGAGGAACAGTTCGTCGCCGGGTCGGATGCTGTCGGCGTCGGCGGCCACCAGATTCACGGTCAGCCGCTCCGCCCTCCTGCCCTCCAAGGAGCCGGTGTATGCGGGCAGGCCAGCCAGTGCGGCCGAGTAGTCGGAGGACGAATCCCAGCGCAGCGCCCACCGGTTCCGGCCCGGCTGGGCGAGCAACCAAGTCGGCTTCGCGAAGACCAGCCGGTCGCCGTATTCGAAGAGCCACACCCCGGTTTCCCGTGCCAGCGTCGTCATCACATCCCACGTGGATTCCTTGCGGGAGCCCTCCGGCTTGGCGCGCAGGATCGTCTTCTTGCCCAGCCCGGGCTGCACCCACGGCTTGAACCCGACCTCCTTGGCCTGGGCCTTCACCCATGCGGACACGTCCGTGTTGCCCCACGACTTTTCACCGGTGCGCTCCTTGAGTCGGGTCACGAACTTCGACAACGCGGTGACGTTCACCGTGGGGCCGGCGGACCCCTGCCCGACCTTCACTTCGTCCACGGTCGTCGCCCAGCCCCCGTACCCGAGGGAGGTGCCCGGTTTCAGGGCGCCGGAGCGGAAGAGCTGCAGGGTGTCGGAATCCTGGAAGGTGAAACCCATGGTGGACACCGCGCTGGTGGACACCTTCAGGGTGGCCTTCACGCACATCTCGGAGATGTTCCGGATCGGGGATCCGGCCACCGACACGTTCTTGAGCCGGTTGCCGGCCATCGTTGAGGACATCGGTGCACACTACTTCTTCGGGATCTTGATCGTGGTGCCGACCTTGAGTCGGTTGGGGTTCGGGATGGTCCGCTTGTTCGCCTTCACAATTTCTGGCCACCTCGCCCCGTTGCCCAAGTACTTCGCTGCGAGGTTCCAGAGCCTGTCCCCGGACTTGATCTTGTGGGTGCGCGCGACGGACTTCTTCGTGGTTTTCTTGGCCGACTTCTTCGACCCGGACTTCGACGTCTTCTTCCTGGACACCAACGCGGGCGTATCGACGGCCTGCTTGATCGTCCAGGTGACCGTGGCACGGCTGATGCGGTTCGACCCGGAGAGCTGCTGGGCACTGATCTTGAAGCCAGTCACGTGGAACCAGACGGCGCCCATGAAGAAGGGGGAGCCGCCGCTGAACCGCACCTTGGAGCCGGAGCGGACCAGCTTCTGCAGGGCGATGATCGTTGGTTCGATGGAGTACCGGTAGTCGGTGTGGGCGATCATGTGGGTGAAGGAGAGTTCGCGGATGCCGGGGGCGACCATGCGGGTGATTTCCTGCTTCCCGTCGCGGTCGATGGAACCGAACTTGGGGACGTGCTCGAAGTCGAATTCCGGGGGTGTGGAGTGCATGCTGATGCGTTTTCCGTTGGTCCCGGACACCGACATGATGCCTTTGGTGGATCCTGCCCGGGTGATGACCGTGACCATCTAGTAGGCCCCTTCCATGTCTTTTTCGAGTTCGGCGACGAACGCTTCGAACATTGCGCGCATGCGTGGTTCGAGGTCGTCGGCGATTGCCTGCCCGCTGGTGCCACCGCCTTCGACGGTGATCTGTGGGGCGAAGGTGTAGATCCGGCTGCCCCGGGTCGGGGCGGGGGTGAGCGTGGTGGTTGATGCCGCCATGTCCCCGCGGGTGGCGGTGCGCGTCGTGGCCATGCCGAGTACCTGGGTCAGGGCGGAACGTGCCGGCCCGGCACCCGCCGGGCGGCCACCACTGTAGGCGTGGTTCAACGCCATGATGTTGCCGGGCCCGATCGCCTGGGTCAGCTCCGGCACCAGCACCGACTCACCACGGGACAGGATTGCTGGGATTTCGTCGACGCCCGGTGCATACCCGGGAACGACCCCGCCACCAGCCATGTACACTCCTCCGCCGGAATTGCGGGGCGCGCCAGCGGCATCAACGGCAACCCCGACCGTCCCAAGAATCGGATTTCCGGTGATGCCGCCAATGGCAGACCAGAATGCTCCGGTTCGAGCCGTGACATCAATGGATACGTCCTTGTCGATCCCATTAAGAGAGGTTTGAGTCTGTTCCGCCATCTCCTTTGCCCGATCAGACATCCATGAATCGACCTTCACGTCCTCCGGGATACCAAGAACCTTCCTCGCTAGGTCGTCCGCTGCGGTCCCCATGATCCCGAATTGGTTGGCATTCAATATCAGGTCGTCATACGTGCGGCTGAGCTTGTCCTGCAGGACGTCCTGCCCGAGTCCCTGCTTGGCGAGTGCCTCGACCTCCGACATGCCACCGCGGGCTATATTCTGGAAAGCGGCGTTGGCCATGGACCCGGCCTGGGTGGTCAGTTCGAAGTCGGTCTTGTTTTTGTTCAGCATGCGGCCCAGGTTGTTGTCCGGGTCGGCATCGGAGTTGGCCTTGTTGACCTGATCGATGACGTCCTTTACGCCGCGCAGGGATTCTTGGTAGGCGAAGGCCGCGTCTCGGGCATCCATTTCCAGCACACCAGTGGCGAAGAGCAGCTCGAGGAACTTCTCCATGTCCTCAACGAGGCCGGAGGTCGTCACCCCGGTCGCTTCCAAGGCCTCGTTGAGGACTTCACTGCCGCCGGCGGCTGTCTCCGAAGCCACAGCAGCGTCACCGAGTGCCCGGGCGTAGCCCGGGAAGATTTCGGCGAGCTTCTCCGCAGGTACTCCAGCCTCGCGGGCTTTGGCAGACAACTGCTCGTAGGCTGCTGCAGCCTGCTCCGAAGCGCCGCCGGTAGCCATCTGGGCCAGCTGGAGATCGAGTTCGGCGAAGTTCTTCTTCGCGAATTCGATGTTCGAGGATCCTCGGGTGCCGAAGGACAGGATCGATGAGAGGGTGTTGTCGATGTTGTCAGAAACGGACGGGTTTCCTACGACCTTGAAAGCCCCCTCGAGGCCCTGGACGTCGAGTCCGTCGAACCAGTTACCCTTTCCGGTGAACATCTGGTCAATCCCAGCCAGCCCGGTCTTTGCGGCCTTGCCGCCGGCGCCCAGTTGGAAAAGGGAATCGGCCATTTGCACAGGGTCTGCCTTGTTGCCGGAAGACACCCATGAAGCGACCGTGGGTCCAACGATGGCCAGAGCAGCCAACGCGGCTCCAGCGTAGCGTGCGGCGCCACCAATGCCGCGCACGGCCTTGCCTGCGCGGGTGCCGGTGCCGGTCAGGTCACGCAGGGCACCGACGCCTTCCTTGACCTTGGGGGCCATCATCCCAACGGCACCGAGCATGAGGAGGGTGCCCCCGGTGAGCCCGGTGATGACACCTATGGCGGCAAGGAACGGGGCGGGCAGTTGCCCGATCCCGTCAACCAGTTTCTCGAGGCTCTGCACCAGTAACCGCAGGACGTCATTGGCGCCGGATCCGGACTGCAGGAACACGGTGTCGAAGGACCCGCCGAGCTTCTCCAAGTCTCCAGCCAGGTTGTTCTGCAGGAGTGCCGCGGTGTCGGCTGCGTACCCTGCGTCGTTGACCTTTTCGGTCCAGTCAGCGATCCCGTCCGCGCCCTGGGCGTAGAGGACGTTGGCGGCACGCACGGCATCGGACCCGAAAATGGTGGCCATGGCAGCATCCCGCTCCGCCTGGGTCTTATCGCCCAGCCCCTTGGTAAGCTGCCCGGCCAGGGTCGTCATGCCGGCGAATTCGCCGCTGGTGTTGTACATGTTGATGCCGAGGTCCTCCATGAGGCCCGCGGACTCCTTCGAGGGGGCCTGCAGGCGCTGCAGCATGGTTTTCAGGCTGGTGCCGGCGTCGGAGCCGAGCAGACCTGCCGAGGCGAACGCGGCCAGGGTGCCGGTGGTTTCCTCAACGCTCAACCCGGTGGCCGATGCCACGAGACCGGACTGCTTCAACGCCTCACCAAGATCCGTGACCGAGCCCTGTGCCTTGCCGGCGCCCGCGGCGAGCAGGTCGGCCAGGTGCGGGATCTGCTTTCCTTCGAGCTTGAACTGGGTCATGGCGGTCGCCGCGATTTCCGCGGCCTCGCCCACGCCGAGGTTTCCGGCTGCGGCGAGGTCGAGGGCACCGGAGAGCCCGCCGCCGAGGATCGCCTGGGTGTCTACGCCGGCCTTGGAGAGTTCTTCGATGCCCTGTGCAGCTTCGGCTGCCGAGAATGAGGTGTCGGCGCCGACCCGGATTGCTTCCTCCCGGAGCAGGCGCATGTTCTGCGTGGTTTCGTGGGTGGCGGCCTGCACCGCGGACATGGACTTGTCGAAGTCGGCATAGGTGTTGAGCATGGCCCCGAACCCGGCCGTGACCGCGCCACCCGCCACAGCCACGGCGGGCGCCAGGGTGCCCACAGCGGCCGACCTGTCGACCTGTGGGGCCAGCGGGCCAACCGGGGCATCGGCGAGGCTGGCACGGGCCTCCTCGAGGTTGCGGGTGGCTTCCGTGGCCGCATCCAGGGCCTTCGCCTGCTTGAACTGGGCGTCGTGCAAACGGTTCTCGGCGGCCGTCATCGTCGATGCCCGCACGTTGGAGCGTGAGCGGAGCTCGTCCAGGCGCTGCTGCGCGGTGTTCACCCGCCCGGTGGCGAGTTCCTGGGCGTGCATGGCGTCCTTGTGCTTGCCGGTGGCCCGCTCCACAGCCTTGGCCATGTCTGTGTGTGCGCCGGTGGCCCGGCCCAGCGCTTTCTCCATGATGCTGGCGGCCTCCTGGGTGGAGGATGCCTGCGCCTTGTTCGCTCGCTCCACCGTCCGGGTGGTGCCGTCGAGGTCCTTGCGGACGCCCTCCAAGGGGGCTGACAGTTCGTCCTTGAGTTCTGCGGTGAGAACCACGCTTTCTTGCACTGCCAGCCCCTTCCTGAGGGTTACTTGTTGGTGGCTTCCTGACGTTGCCGGTACAGGATTTCTGCGGCCGCATGCCGGGCCGCGTTCATGTCGGGGTCCGTTTCGGCCAACATGATGCCGGGGTCAATGCCCAACCAGTGGGCGGTGTTCACGACCCGGCGGAACTTCCCGTTGCCGATCAGCCAGTCAGTTAGCCGTTGGTAGGGTCCAGCGGCGTCAGGTCCGCGGACCAGCCACCTTCGCGCAGGACGGCGGAGGACATCGTGATGGCCTGCGCGTCGCCGAGGAAGTGCAGGATCGCGGCGAACCCGTCGTTCGGATGTCCCTGGGCTTCCCGAAATTCGTCGGACTGGAAGGTCAGCGGGTCTCCGTCGGAGTCCTCCACGAGGACGCGGTCGGGGCCGGTGCCCTTGTACAGGCCGACGCACTTCTCCGACAGGACGTAGGCGGCCAGGGTCCGCTGGGACTTCTTCTTGGGGTCCTTCTTGTTGCCCATTGCCTTGTCGTCGTACCGCTTGATTTCCGGTTCGGAGATGATGCAGTTGAATTCGGCCGACCACATGCCCTTGCGGCCGGTGACTTCGAAGGCTTCCACCTTGCTGATCTCGTCGGCGGAATCCTCCCGGAGCTCGTCGAGCAGGCTCGGCTTCGCGGCCTTGGCAGCGGCGCGCGGGCGGGTTTCCTGGGCGCGGAAGGCGCGGGTCTCCGCTTCGGCGGCCTCCGCGGTGTCGCCGTGCTCGATGTATCCGATGGTCTCGCTCATGATTGGTGGCTCCTTTTGCCGTCAAAAATTGGGTGCCCCACCAAAAGGTGCGACACCCTCACAGTGGGGGCTGTGAGGGCGTCGCGGTGGGATGCACCCAGTGGGTGCACCAGGGGTTTCTGGGTGGCCGGCAAAGGAGTCGAAAACCCGGCCACCCAGAAGACTAGGCGGGGCCTTCGGTCGCGAACGTGAGGGTCATCAACGCGACTTCGCTTGTCGCGTTCGAGTCCACATCCGAGTACGCGACGCCGGTCAGCAGGCAGTTCTTGTAGGTGATCGGCTTGCCCTTGCGGACACCGTTCGCATCCAGGGCCTGCTTGGTGATCGTGTGCCGGCTGATGTTGATCTGCTTGTTCAGCTTCGCCATCAGTTCCAGGTACCCGTCGCCGAAGAGACGCGTGCAGGTGATGTCCTCGAATTCCGGGGGCGTGCCGATGATGGTCTGCCGCTGCTGCCCGCCGCGCCGGTGCTTGATCGGGGTCCCGGACCCGTTGCCGCCGGTCTGCGTGTCCCACGTGTCGTGGATGCCGGAGATGGTGACAAGCCACTGGGACTTCGCCATGTATGCCATGGTTCAGGTTCCTTCCTTAGAGGATGCCCTCGAGGGGCACCTTGATGATTTCGACCAGGATCAGGTCGGCGGTCGGGGAGAGTCGCACGAGCACCTGGACGTTGAGGGTGTTGTCGGCCAGGTTGGCGGTCGCGTTGATGGTCTGGTCCACGATGACCTTGTAGCCGGGGTCGACTTCTTCGCCCGACTCATCGACGCGGGCATGGAGCGCGTCGGCGTCGGCCAGGCGGGAGACGATGCCGATGACCTCGGATTCGATCTGCCCGGTCATGCGGCCGCGCCCGTCAATGTCCTGACCGACGAACGGTTCGAGCTCCTGCTTGATTTCGCGTGCCAGGTTGTTGAGGATGCCACGGTCACGCAGGGAGCCGAGGTTGGGGCGGTCGGTGGCCAGCGACACCCAGTTGTAGAGGCGGGTCTTGCCGTTGGCGGTGATGATGCCGTTGACCTGTCCCGCGCTGAGGCGGTCGTTGATTTCCTTATTGACGGGCTTGTTCGTGCCGATCGCCCACCGGGTGATCGCGATGTCACCGATCGGTTTGCGCCAGTACCCGACCAGGGCGTGGGCCCGAGCCCGCACCGCCGCAAGGTAGCCTTCGGGGCTGATGGTGCGCACCCCGGTGCCGTCCGGGATGTCCATGTGCGGGTAGAAGACGCCACCGTAGGCGCCTTCCGGGCTAACCAGGGCTTCGGCGGCTGCGAGAACTTCGGCTTCGGTGGCGGTGGGGTCTTCGGCCAGCAGGGCTTCCTTGCCGAACTTCTCGGCGTGGGCAATGAGCTGCTCACCGATGATGCTGGCCGGGTACCCCGGCGCGGCCACGGCCCCACCCTCACCGATCTCACCCGCAGCATCGAGGGCAGCGATGATCTGGGTGGCACCCACATTCTCCCGGTCGTCCTTCCCGCCGGTGAGCGGGGTGGACGCCACGGCAATGGGGCGGTTGCCCGGGGCCGCGGTCTGGGATCCGAGGTCGAGGATCCGCACAAAGCGGTTTCGGGCTGCCGAGGCCGCAATGTCGGCCGGGGTCGCACCGGTGAAGACACCAACGACCTGGCCGCCCTGCGACAGGGTCACGGTCGCACCACCAGCCGCGGTGACCACGACGGAGAGAGGGGATGCCAGGGACCCCGGGTAGATTGCCTCGACGCGCAGGGTGTCCGCGGCACTCGTGTCCTTGAGGACCACGAAGTCGGCGGCAGCGGCCGGGCCGACGACGCGGGAGACGATGAGTTCTGCGCCGCCTTCCTCGAAGAACAGGCGTGCGGTGTCGTAGGCGTTGGACGCGTACGGGGTGCGCACCCCAAAGGTTGCCTGGAATTCGGCCATGGAGCGGATCATGACCGGCTTGTCGGCCGGCCCGGTCTCGGTGATCGCCGGGATGTGGAAGCGTCCGGAGATGGGGGCGGCCTGGGTGGGGCCGGACCGGATGCTGGTGCTGACTTCTACGCCGATGTTGGACATCAGTTGGTTTCCTCCTTGCCCTCAGCGGGCGTCGTGGTCTTGGGACGGGTGGGCCGGGTGATGACGGGTGGCGGTGTGGGTTTGGCGACCACCACGATGCGGCCCTGTTCGATCAGGCGCGCGGTGATCGGCTCGTCGGAGTCCGCCATGGTGCCGGTGTACCCGTCGAGCTGGTGGCCGCGGCCCGTGTAGATGACGGGCTGGCCCAGGGGGTTGTGGATGCGTACGTCTTCGCTCATACCCACACCTTGCGGTTGTGCCCGGGGCGGTGGTGGGAGGGGCACGCTAAGCGGTGTCATGCAGCAACCCGACATGCAGGCCGAGGCGCGCGGTGAGCCCGGTGTCGGTGACGGTGGCCCGCAGCTTCTCGGTGGCCATCACCTCGAATTCGATGTATGAACCCGCCAGGTACTTGGTGGCTTCGCCCCGGGCGACCTCGGAGAACGACTCCTTGAATGACTTCGGGTCGAGGACCGCCGATTCCTTGCCGTCGTCGAAGAGGATCTTGTTCACCAGCAGGGTGGTCCGGGTGACCGTGGTCAGCCGCTTGATCGCCACGCCGGTGGACCGGTAGCCGTCGCCGGTGGCCCACAGGTAGATCCGGAACCGGTAGCGGATCAGGTAGGTGTCGAGGTCGCCGCTGCCGCCGGCCTGCCGGGTGGTGGAGCGGGGCCCGGTTTCCATCTCATCGATCATGAGTGCCGGGAACCGGCCGAGTTGGATGGCGTCCTCCATGACCGGGTGCATGTCTTCCGGCGCCGGGATCTGCAACCCGTTCTCGTCGAGCCCGAGCTCGAGGCGGGCCTGCGCGGTCACCACTGGCAGCCATGTGGTGACGGAGTGGTAGAGGGCTTCGGTGACGCCTTCGTGGCCGAGCATCAGACGCTCACCTCACCCTTCACAATGAATTCGTGCATCATCTTGGCCCACATCTTGGTATCCTCACGTGTTGGCCGGCCCAGCAGTTCGCGGGCGGGCATGGTGTCGGTGCCGTCCTGGTGGTACCTGGCATAGTCGATCCCGGTGCCGACGGTCATGGATTTGCTGGTGATTTCGTCCACCCCGAACGGGCGCTGCGTGAGCGACTCGCGCAGGAGCCCGTCGAAGACGAGGATGGGCCGCCCGGGCCGCTTCGCCGCCTTCCATGCCGCGTACTTGGGGGAGAGCGGCGACCATGCCCCGCCGTAGTAGGAGCCTTGGGCGTCGAACTGCCGCTGGTTCATGGTCGCAACATGGTCTGCCATGGCCTCGAACACCGGTTCGGCATCCTGTACATGGTCTTCGAATCGGGTCAGCACGTTGATGAACGGGTTGAACCCATCACCCGCGAAGCGTAGGCCGAGCATTACCAGGTCATCCCGTCCGGGAACGCCGGAGCCGGGAAGGTGCCGCCGATGCTGCCCTTGCCGGGCCCTCCACCGGTGCCCTCCTCGAGGATCCACTCGTCGAGTGCCTCGGTGAGCGCGTCGATTTCACTGTTGAACCTCGCCCACAGCTCCGCGGAGTAGGACGACTGGCTGTTGACGCCTGCCTTCGTCGGATATACCGCGGAGACCATGGTTGCCGCGGCCCCCACAACGGTGAGGCTCTTGGCGCCACGCTCCACCCGCCCCACCAGATCCGGGTCGGTCAGCTTGGAGCGTTTCCGCAGCCGCAGGTCGACCATGGCCGCCACATCCTGGATCCACCGCTCCACCTGCGCCGTGGTGGTCTTGCCCGCCTGAGAATCGACCCATGTTCCGCTACCTCCGGCTGGCGGGGTGGCAAGAAGAACGTGGGGGGCCAGCGCGAGGACTTCCTCAACACTGGCCCCCCACGTCACAGGGACGATCTGGTCAGGCATCGACCTTGGCGACAGCGCCAAGGGCCGTGGCCCGGGTGACCCATTCGGCCGGCGCCGTCACGATGTCGCCGCGGCGGGCCACGACGTTCTGGCCCTTCACCGTGGTGTTCACGTGCCGGGCGAGCACCACGACGGTGGTGCGGCCACCGAAGTCGACCTCGCTGCCGGTGCGCTTCACATTCACGGTCGGGGCCGGTGCCTCGGGTGCCGTGGGGGAGGCGCCGCCGGTCAGGGCAGCAATCGCGGCCAGCCGCGCCGTCTCATCCAGCGGTGCCTGCTCGTCCGGGGTCTGCGGATCCTTGGTTTCCTCGGCCATGGTTAGACCCCCGCAATGATGGTCACGGCGCCCGGCTCGTCGACCTCCGGGGCGGAGCGGCGCTTGGCCTTCACGATGAACTCGTCGTTCTCCGGGCGATCCACCACGGTCACACCGAACGGGTCGGACTCGGCAACGAATCCGGCGGTGTTGACCTGCAGCAGGTAAGCCTTCGCGCCGGCACGGTTGTTGATGATCCAGTGCAGGTCCAGCAGGCCCTCCAGCGCCTGGTTGAACAGCGGGTTCAGGGCCTTGTTCTCGCGGGGTGCGTAGTCCTTGATTTCCTTCAGCAACCGAATCTTGAGGGCGGTGGCCTTGGAAATGACGATGGTGTCCGGGTCGTAGCCGGTCGGCGCCGTGGATACGGCGGTCAGGATGTCCTTCTCCCAGTTCCCTGCGGTACCCCAGCCGCCGGCGGTGGCCGGGGTGGCGATGACCTTCTTTTCCAGTGCGGCCAGGGAGCGGCCGGCGTCGGAGAGCAGCATGGCGTTGCGGACCTTGAGGTTGCCGCGTGCGATCGGGTTCATGTTGTTGTCGTCGCGCGCCTCGTAGGTGACTCGGTAGCCGGCACCGAACTTGGAGGTGCGGCCTGCCTGCTCTTCACCGTCGGCGACGTCGACCATGGGGTAGTCGCCGCCTGGTTCGATCTGCTCGATGCCACCGCGGGCCGGCAGGTCCTCGGATTCTTCGGCTTCGCTGAACGTGTAGGCGCCGCCCTGGACCTTGATCGGGCCACGGAACAGGTACTCGGAGAGGAACTTGTCCTCGGGGCGGATGATGCGCTTGCCGATCTGGGTTGGCGCTTTCAAGAGGGACTTGACCGTGAGGATCAGGTCTCCGGGGTTGCTGATAGTCATCAGGGTTCTCCTAGATCAGGGGTTAGTAGAGGTCTACGGCAGCGTCGGCACCGCTGGCAGCGTCGGCGAGGACCTGGCCGACAGCCTTGCCGGCGGCGAGCTTGATGGCCTTGCCGTTCGCGCCGACTTCGACTTCGTCGCCTGCGGAGAGCGCCGCACCGGCGGTCACGGAGACGATGCCCTTCTTGAAGATCGTCACCTTCTCGCCGAGGGCCACGTCCCAGCCCGCGACGCCGAAGGGGCGGGAACCTGCGGTGGCGGTCTTGAGGTTGGGGTTCTGGTCGGTGCCGCCAACGGCGATGCCGATGAACGTCTTGCCGACGAGGGCCGCGGTGGCGGTGCCGGTGACGCGCTTCTCGGAGTTGGTGAAGTACTCGAAAATGGGGTTCTTCTGGTATGCCATGAGGGTCTCCTTAGATGCCTGCGGCGGCGAACTGTTCGTCGGTGAATTCGGGGCCCTGGTCCGCGTTCTCCGCGTGGTCCGCGCCGAGTTCGAAGGTGTTGGCGGATTTCGGCAGGGCGGCGATGGCGGAGAGCGCCACGGTTTCGTTGGACTTGAGCAGTTCGCGGTAGATCTGCTCGTTGGCCGGGACGATCTGGCCGGCCTGCATGGCGGAGAGGATGATGCCGTCGTGGCGGTCCTTCACGATGCCCTGCTCGAGGGTCGCGACCTTGCCGTTGAGCTCGTTGAAGGCTTCGGCGGACAGGGTGATGGTGGAGCCGTCGGCGGATGCGGCGATCTGCTCGGTGCTGGCCGGGGCCTGTGCGGCGGGTGCTGCCGGGGTGCCGGTTCCGGCGGCCGCCGGGCCTGCTGGCTTGTCCCCGTCCGGGCCCTTGCCGTCGGCTGCTGCTGCGGCGTCGGCTTCGGCCTGGTCCCAGGCGGCTTCTACTTCTGCGTCGGTTGCCGTGTCGGGCAGACCGAGCTTCTTGCGGAGCTTCTCAAGCATTGAGTCACTTTCCTTCGGTTGGTGGTTCTGTTCCTGCCCGGTGGGCTGTACACCACCAGACTCCGGTGCACCCGGGCCCTGCGGTGGGACGGTGGCCGGATCGGTTATTTCCCCGGAGAGTTCCACCACCAGGTCGGGGGATCGGTCGGCGGCAGAGGCGAACACCTCCAGGATGTCGGCGAGGCCCTTCACCGCTGGCGCCGCGGCCCCCAGCAGCGCAAGCCCGGTCAGGGCCGCGGGGTAGGTCTTTCCGGAAGGGGTGGTGTAGTTCCGTTTCATCTCCACGGAGCGGCGCCGGTACGCGGTCGGGATGATCGAAGCGAGCTTGTAGGGAACGTTCGCCAGGTCGCCGATGAGCGTGGATTTGTCGGCTGAGAGGCGCAGGTTCTCCACCCACCCGATTGCCGGGGCGCTGTCGCCCAGGGCGAGCCCGCCGGTGTGGCCCAGCTTGATGGCACCGGCATCCACCTCCGGGTCTGCCTGTGCGGCAATGGCCCCGGTGAGGTCGGAGAGGGTGATGTCGACGGGGCCGAGCGCCGAAAAATGGCGGCCGACCTTGCACAGTTCAACGTTCTTGATCGTGGTTAGGGCTAGAGTCATGCCCCGAGCATGCAAAAACCCGCCTCCCGAACGTGGGAGGCGGGTTCGCAGTGAACGACGGTTAGGCGGCGCTGGCCAGCCGTGCGCGCAAGAGGTGGATGTTCAGCGGGATGTCGTCGATTCCCGCGGCCGGCCGCGTTGCCGCCGCAGCGCCGCAGACCTTGTCGAGTTCCTCGAGCAGGCCCACCGGAACCACGACTCCGAACAGGACAGCTGATTCAAGACCAGCCGCTACGGCATCGAGGTATTCGCCGCCACCGTAGAGGTCGTCCAGGAACTCAAGGGCGTCCGGATCCTGGGATTGCGCGCTGAGCACGACACGAAGCCGCTCAGCCAATTCCTTTGATGGATCCATGGTCCTCATTCTACCGGAGGGTACCGGGTTATGGCTTGGGTATTTGCTTGCCGTTGACATTCAGAATCACCCCTTCGCCGCGGACCGGGTAGGCGCTGGATACTTCGCGGTGGTTCTTCTTGGTGTTGACCAGGACATGGATTTCCACGCCCAGGATCATGCCGACGAGCTTTTCCCGGGACCCGATGATTTTTACCTCGTCCGGGGCGTTGATGACCTCTTGGATGGAGTCGATGATTTTCTGGTCGTTCCATGTGGCCGGGAACTCTGTCTTGCCGGGCCGTCCGGTGCCGGGGCGGTGTCCGCCGCGGATACGGCCGTCGGCTTCGATGGGTTCGCCGTCGAGGATGTGCCGTATGCGCTGGTCGTCGAGGTCCTTGGTGGGCGCGGGGAGTTTTGCGCGCGGCAGTGCGCGAGGCACCGGCACCGGCGCGGGGGTCGGGGGTGGTGCCGGGGGTGGTGCCGGGGGTGGTGTGGGTTGTGGCTTGGGCGGCGTTGGTGTGGGTTTTGTCGTGGTGGGTGGCTCCACGAATTCCATGACGAGGGTGCCGCGGCAGCGGGCGCCGCCTTCGCAGTTCACGTGGCCGCCGAAGTCGGGGTAGTCGGCTCGGGCTTCCTCCATGGTGTCGTAGTCTTTCCCGTCGATGTGCGAGCAGGCCTTGCAGGTGCGCTTGTCGAGGATCTCGCTGGCCCAGGCGTTTACGGGTTCGAGGGGTTCGGCGTTGTCGAATCGGCCGGCGTTCGATGCACCGTGGGTGGCTTGCCGCCCCTGGTCGTAGGCGCCCTTCGGGATGGGTTCGTCATCGCCCATGATGCGGCCCACCAGTGCCCGGTCGAGGGTCGTTTGGGCTTGGGTGCGCGGGTCGCCGAGGCCCCTCTGGAGACGGTCGAGCATGCGCGTGTGGGGTGCCATGGCGACGGCCCTGGCCGCGGTGTTGAACGCGGCCGCCGGTTTGGTGACCAGGGGATGCCCGGTGAGGTTCTTGCCCTGCCGGGTCGCTTCGCCGCGCAGCAGTTCCCCGGCACGCTTGTACACCCCGGCGAGGACCGCGGCGATCTTCGTGGCGGCATGGTCGACGGCGCCCCGGATGGCCGGCGGCTGGGTCGCGGTGATCTCCTCCAAGGTCTTGAGGGCGGCGGCTGGCGCGGTGGTGTCCCCGCTGAACAAGATGCCGACGATGGTGCTGGTGATGATCGTGTTCAGGGTGGCCAGGTATTCGCCGATCTGCTCCTCGGCTTTCTCCTGCATCCGGGCAATGTCCCCGAACATCACCCGTGCGCGCTGCTCCCGCGCGGTGAGGGGCCGGTGTGCGTCCGCTGCGTTCTCCCCGGTTGCCGCCTCCGCCAAGATGACGGTGTGTTCGAGCTCGGAGAGGACCACCAGCTGCTCGAGTTCAGCGAGGATGGCTGGCGCGCTCATGCCGGCTCCTGCAGAGCGGCGAGCCGGGCGACGAGTTCGCTGGCGCGCTCCATGGCCGCGCCCGGGGCGGATAGCGACGCAGCGGGGGCGGCCGCCGTGGGTGTCTTGGCCGGCGCAGCCCGGACCGTGGCCGGGTCCAGTTCCGGCAGGCCACGCTGCGCGCGCTGCTGCGCCTCCAACGGGGCATCCGGTTGGATCACACCGGCATCGATGAGCTCCTTCAGCGCGGTGGAGGTGATCGCCTTGTTCGCCGACAAATCACCCGGGGTGAGCGTCGGGTACGGTTCCTCCGGCCCGTAGTTCAGCTCGACCAGGTCGCGGATAACGTGCTCGGTGAACGTCTCCGCAACCATGTCGGCCACCGCCTGCAGGGAGTCGTTGAAGACCTGCAGGAACGTTTCCCCCAGGGACCGGGCTCCGGCGTCGTGGCCGAGGTCCAGGAACATCGCCAGCATGCTCTTGGAGGTCATCTGGTCGTGGTGCTGGATCCACGGCAACGGGTCCACCAGCGAGCCGGTGACGCCCTTCAGATCCAGGTCGCTGTCGGCCGGGATGAACGCGTGGGAGAGCGCGCCGGCGCGCAGCCCGGAGAGGATCCGTGTTTTCTCATCATCCGGGAGGCTGGCCGCGCCCTTGAGGACCGGGACGCCCATGCCGTTGCGTTCCACGATCTGCGGGCCAAGGACGTGGAGCTTGTTGTTGATCATGTGGTGCTTGTAGGCGGTGCGCAGGATGCTGGTGCCGGACCAGTCGGCACCCTCCTGGTCGAGCACGTACATGACCAGCTGCGTGACGGGGATGAAGATGTCCTTGTCGCCTTCGAGCGGTGCTTGCGAGACGCCGGCGAGGCCACCGTCGCGGCCCACATGGATGTTGGTGATGGTCCGGGGGAGCCTGGGGGCGAGCTTGCGCAAATGCAGCACGGTGGACAGGCCACTGTTTTCCTGCCCCGGCATCGGCGGGCCCGGCTCGTAGACCTGCTCGAACGGCATGAACCCAAACGGTAGGCACAGCAGCGCTTCCTTCAGGTGCTTCTTGAACACGATCCCTTGCCGGCGGCGCCGGGCGGTCGCTTCACCGACCTTGGTGAGGCCGACTTCGGCGCGGACCATCTCGGCAACCTCCGGGCGGATGCCGTCGGTGAGGAGGTCCCAGCGGGCGCTGATGATGGGCATGGTCATGGCGCGCAGCGTGGAGCCTACTTGACCGTTGGTGCGCCGCATCTCATCGAACACCGGGATGCTGTTGGGGAAGGCGAGGTCGGGGTTGAGCTCGAGGGGTTCCACCACATACGCCTTCGCCCCCTTCCCTTCGGAATTGGCGGCGATGCCGCCGGGGTTGCCGAGTTCTTTGATCTGGTCTGCCATGGCACCACCATGCCGCCCCGCCCCGCGCCACGGTGGGAGCTTAGAACCCTGCGCCCACCAGCGACCCGGTGATGGTCTCCGGCCGCTTGTACAGCTCCCGCGGGTCCGGCTTCGACGGGGCCGTCTTGCCGGTGAGTTCCTGGATCAGGTAGCGCAGGGCATCGGGCAGATGGTCTTCGGGGTGGTTCGTGTCGATGTCCTCGGGGTTCCTCTTGGCCCGCGGCATGGCCGGTAGGGTCCGGATGAGGTTCACGCAGGTGTCGTGCACCAGCAGGCGTGGCAGCTTGTCGCCTCGTACGGCCAGATGGTGGTCGATGAGTGCCCACCCGCCGATGCGGTCTTTCTTCGACTTCACGACCTGGGCGCCGAACACGTCCCGGTAGTAGGAGGCGATCGACCCGGGCGGCGGAATGTCCTTGGCCAGCGTGCCAAAGACCAGCTGCGTGGGGTCCTTGGCCCAGCAGGCGGAGTCCAGGGCGATGGGGATGGGGCGCTCGGGGCGGCGTTCGTCCGGGAGTTCCGAGTCCCGGATCAGTTCAGCCTGCTGCAGCGGGGTGAGGTTCTTTCTGTACAGCTCGCGGTACACCACGATGAGGTCGTCGGCGAGCTTCGCACCCCACAGCGCGGCGAAGGGCGATGTGGAGCCGTAGTCGACGCCGACGGCGCGCGGGTGGCCAACATGGGAGATGGGCAGCAACTCGGGTTTGATGACGTGCACAGCCTTGTTCCAGGCGGTGAACCGGACACCTTCCAGGATGTCCCAGTTGCCCTCGAGCAACGCTTTCCGAAGGATCGGGTCCATGGCCTGCAGCTGGCGCCGGTACTGATCTTGGTCCAGGTGCGGGTTGTCGGTCATCAGGGACGGCAGGAACCGGCGGGTCAACGGATCCGGTTCATCCTCCGTGGGTGGAACCGTGAACAGGGTATTGACGGGGGCTGGGTCAATGAAGCGGGCTTTGACCCAGAGGTGCCCGATGCCGCCCGGGTTGGCGGTGGCGATCACGGTGGGCTTCAACCCAAGTTTTTGCATGCGTTCGAGGACTTCGCCGCCGGCACGGGCACGGGACAGAAGGTACTTGTATTGGGCTTCGTTGAACTGGGTGAGTTCGTCGAACGCGATCAGGGCGTATTCGGCGCCCTGGTAGTTGTAGATGTCGTTCTCGTGTTTCAGGTACGCCATTTCGAGGCGGGCCCCGTTGGCGAATGTCCAGGCGTGGTCCTGCGAGTTGTATTTCGCGATGTGCTTGGGCAGCCGGGGCATCAGCTTCTGGATGAGGGAACGCTTCAGGTCGGGGAAGGAGCGTCGGAATGCGATCACCTGCACCCCGGGTACCAGCAGGCACATGGTGACGAGGGCGCCGAGGAGGAACTCTGATTTGCCGCCGCCGGCGGCCCCACCGAACAGGGTTTCTTCGGCGCCGGACTTGTGGGCTTCGGATTGCCGCTCGGTGGGGACGTAGGGGTACTGCCAGGTGCTAACTGCTGGTGATGTCATCGGGTAGGCTCGCACCTTCGGGTAGCAGCGCGGACGGGATGACGACGTTGAAGCCGGCGGTGCCGGAGGCTTCGACCTTGGCCGGTGCGTCGTAGCCGTGCATCTTGGAGACTCGTTCGTTGATGCGTGCGAGTGCGGTGACTGCTTCGAGGCGGAGCTTGTAGTCGGTGCGCAGGCGTCCGTAGACGGCTTCGATCGCGCGGCCCGCGTCAGCATCGGTTTCGGCAACGAAGAGCATGTCTTCCAGGTCGCTTTCCGCGTCGTAGGTGCCACCCAGGATGTTCTTGACTTCATCAAGTGCTACATCGAATTCGGCGTCCCATTTGGCCCGGAATTCGTCGGATGCGGTCTGCTGGTTGCGGCGGTGCAGGTCGAGGACGGCTTTGCAGGCGGCTCCCCTTGAGGCATACCCGAATTGGTTGGCGATCCGCTGCCAGGTGAGGTCCGGGTTCTCAGTGCGTGCCTTGAGGGCGTCGATGTCGCGCTGCTGAGCGGCAAGCACCTTCGCTGATCCTTGGGTGCCGTTGTTGGCGCTCATGCTGCGTTTCGTCTCCTTCGTTTCACCGCCTTGGGGAGGGCGGTCACCAATACAGTGGCTTGCCGGGTCCTGGTTTTGGTGGAGGTGACGGTTGTGCGTGTGGAGACGAGCTGGTCGACGGGATCCGTGATCCGAGCCAACGAGGATGGGTGGCCGTTGGCGGAGAGGACCGGCAGACCACGCATGAGCGGCCGGTCTTCCGGCCCGTACGCGATGGGTTCGGCGTGAATGAGGGTGTCATCCAGGGGAGTGGCGCCGTGCACGGTGGCGAGCTCGAGCGGGGTGAGCCATTCGGTGAGCAGCGGCTGATCGGGGGCCGGAGCGAGTTTGCCGCGGCGTGGCCGGCGGATCGGCACAACCGGCGCCAACACGGGTTCTGCCGCGGCGCTCGCCGGTTCGGGGAAGTAGATCAGCCGGCCCGTCACCAAATCCGCCACCCGATCCGCCAACAAGTCAGCCTGCGGGGCTGAGAGCAGCGTGCCGTCGTCGATGACCCGGGCCACCGCCTCCAACGCGATCCTGACAGCCTCCGCCACGACCTCCACCGTGTACAAACCGACCGCCGCCGGATGCAAGTGCAACACCCCGTCGCCGGCACACACCGGGCAGTCCCGGGTGATGATCTCGGCGGTTCGACGGGCACAAGCTGGGCAGACAATCCGTGACATTCAGTTCCCCTCAAAAACAAAATGGTGCGGTCACCCCAAGTTTAACAGGGGCAACCACACCATCGAGAGTCAGAAACGCTAATCCTTCGTCGACCAAGCGTTACTCAAATCAGGCGTCTCGAGCCAACCGCGTTCCTTCGCCTTTTTCATGTACGCCTCTGGCAAATGTTCCCCGTACTGATTTGCAAGATACGCGAATGTATCGGGGAGTCTTTCGCGGAATTCGAGTGCCCCAAGCTTTCCCTGGTACAGATCGCGTAGACCATTGTTTACGACGTTGAACCCGTGGTCTAAGGCGAAACTCAGCTCTCTAGCCTCATAACCATCTGGATAAATCCTTAGTTGTTCGCGTCGCGCTTCTGCAAGGAGCATCATGAGGTCATCAAAGTTTATGATCTCCCCTGATCTCCCCGGAAACGCATAGACCATGATGAACCGAAGGTTGGCTTTCCTCAGATTCGCTTGCGCTTCTGGCAGTGACTTTAGCGGATCTGCGGATGCGGCAAACAGATCAATGTGTGCGCTGAGATACCCAAACAAGGAAGAATCAACTTCACGTTGGGACTCCAGCTCTGCAGCCGCCGCGATGGCATCGTTAGATCGCTCCTCGGCTGCGACAAAATCTTGTTGGGCACGCTCCGCTACGGCTTCCGAGTCAGTTTTCATTTGGTGCAGTTGTTTTTCCATGGCGTCGGCCGACTTTTTGGCTTCATGCCATGCCAAAGTCGCAAGTGCAGCGAGCAAAATGGTGATCAGCACCATCGCCCAATCTGCTACAGAGCCCGAAATGTCAGGACCATTCGTTGGATTCGTTACGCAGTAGATGACCGCGTCTTTCACCGCGTTTGGTGACGGTACTGTGCATTCGAGCGTTTCGGTGAGGATCATGCGGCCAACCTGTCCTGCGTGGCGCCGCGCTCGGAGGCCAACATGCGTTCAACCGCATCCACGCTGCGGCCCATTCGGTGAGCCAGCTGATCCACCGTCAGGCCCAGTGCCAGCAGCCGGTGCAGGTCCGTCGTCGTAGTCGCGTACAGGCTAGACATTGGCATTTCCTTCTGCTGATGCGTTGGCGCGAATCCCAAGTCTTCCGGACTTGACGCTAGCGCGAGCGTGTTTCCTTAGCTGGACTCGGTTTGGCTCAATTTGCGCCAAGCGCCGGTTCCATTCGGTTTCCCTCTCGTCCCCCTCGATTCCATTCTTGTGGGCTTCGAGGAAGTAGTTTCTTGCGACCACGCAGCTGTCGAATAGATCTTCTGCCATCTCGACTGTTTTGTCGTCATCAAGAAGTTGAATTTCATGCATGATTTCTTGGAATGCCGCGAAATCCGCATTTACGTCGTTCAACTGCCCGGAAATAACTTCCCACTGGGGCTGCTCCTCGGGCGGCAGATCGCGGACCATCCAGATGTGCTTCATTAGATTCCGCACGCTAAAGCTCTTCGTTAGGGCACTCGACAATCGCTTCTGTTGCTCGGATCGTTGTTGCTTGGCCGCTAGGATTCCTTGATAGACAATCGTGGAAATGGTACCGACTGCGACACCGAGGAGCCCGATTAGAGCGCTTGCAATTTCTGGGGGGAACCATGTCGCGGCCTCGGTAATGTTGCAGGTTAAGAAGTTCGCCTGATCCGGGATGGTATCGCAGCTGATTGTAGTCATGGGTTTAATCCTATGAGTTGGTTCATGCCGCTTCCGCTTCCCGCTCAACGGGCCTGATGTTTACAAACTCGACGGGGTCGGCGCCGGTGACGATTGGGCGAGGTTCCCGCCGACCAAGCGCAGGATGGTTCCTTCGCGGATGGTGGGCACCTGGCCAACACCGGCCTTCGGTCCGGGCCGATAGCGTACGGGGGTGTCGGAGGGATGGTCTCCATGGGATTGACCGGATGGACTGTGGAGTTGCCTTGCTTGGCGGGGATGAACCCGCCAGGGTGCCCGCCTCTTTCGTATTCGCGATACCCCGAGGGTGACTAAAGCCTGGCCCCACGTGGGAGTCGGGACACTTAGTAGCGCTGGGTATAGGCAATAGGCAAGTTGATAATATGTAGTTACCAATTTCTGAGAATAAGGACGTGCCTTGAACGCTGCTATCGCTCTCGCCGATATCTTCCAAGAATGGGCGGCCAACCCTACAGGCAGCATCTACAATGCCCGTGGAGAAGAAGGCAATGGAGGCTCGACGCTCGATTATTGGTCCGGATACCAGAAGGTAGTCGACCTCATCGCTGATCTTGACTATGCCTTGGATGTGTTGGAAAGCAAGGGAAAGCCTCGCAAACGATACGACGCGCTTATGGTTCGGATCTGGCGATATGCGGTCATGCCGGAGAACGCTTGGCAGTCCTATAACAACACGGCCATATCCATGGACGACATCCACCACTTGCAGACATTGGGCGATGTCATCGAGATGCAAGTCCCGCAGGCTAACGAGCTGCCCGAACGCGACCGCACCGTTGTTCTGGAACTTCTCGAAGAGGCGCGTACCGCTTCGCTGGACTGCTTCGATCTGCCGGAGAGAATTCGAACTCGACTGGCTGGCGTGATTGAGCAGCTGGGTATCTTGCTGGACCCGGACCGTGATGCAAGCCCCCGCACTTTGCATCGGGCCCTGGATGAGATGACTGCCATTCTGCTGCGCGCGGTATGGGCGGAACCAAATCCTGACATCAAGCGCAGACTGTTCAATCTCGCGTTTCGTTTTGCGCATTCAACTGCCGAGTCCGGTTCCTACGACTTGATCAAAGCCATCGCGGCAGCCCCAGTCAAGGAAATGCTGGGGTTGCCGGCAGGGGAGGATGCCTAGCTTCCAGCTCTTCACGAAATCCGACTGGAGGTGTCGTATGTTGTCGTATCAGTAGATGTGCAGCAGGTGATTCTTCGCTGGAAGGAGTGCTGACGATAGGTCGGAGTTCGTCCGGTTGTGACTCAATCGAGAGCTACTTTGAATGGCTCTGATGTTGCATATGTTCTACTATCGAGACATGGTCAAGTAGCTTGGCCAGTGTTGGCGTACCCAGTGTGGGATTCGGATCTATTCGTAAGGAGCAAGGTGATGAAGACGTTTAGTCATGCAGCCAAGCCTGTTCCCGCGAGTGCAGCTGGTGGAGGGGAATCGGAAGCGGTTCCTACTGATGGTTCCTGGTCTATTGGATTTGTTGCTCCCCGTTCCGGCATCGTCGATAGCGTTGCACGCGTTGTAGCTGAAGCTGTAGCTGAAGATGCTCACAACGATGAGCTGGAATGCTATCTCGAGGATGTTCGAAAAACCGTCAGCCGGCCTGAACACGTGAACGCTGTTCGGTCGTTGCCCGCTTCCTTCACTTTCTAAGGCCAACCTTGATCGACCTCGTCTGGGATGAAGCCCAGTTTCACCACCGTGCGCTGCTCCAAGGTTTCGAATGTGCTGAGCTTCCGCTAAGGCGGATGAAGAAGATCTTGAAGTCAGGTTCAGATGATGTCGGATCGTGGGCATCGCGTGTTCAGGGCCTGATTCGAAATCTGCGTCCTTCATACATCGCACCGAAATTCCTGCACATTTCACTCGCTGATCGAAACGCATACATCCGTGGCCTCTACTATTTTGAGCAGATTTCTCAGGTCGGGGACACTCTCCATATTATGTTGGGCCTGATTGGGGCGGCCAGGGCCGATCAGGGCTCCGGGTTAGGGCGTGCGACTCTTGAACAGTTTCAACGCCAGGCTGGGTTGCTGACAAGAACCCGTGGGTGTTCGAATCTCTTGATTTCTGCGGTAGTCCATGAGCGGAATGAAGCATGCCGAGGCATGCTGACGAGCATGGGATGGCACGAAGTAGGTCCGGCTGAGGGACTCCAATCGTGCAGCGAGTGGGCGATCCGTGCCGAGCGAAGCCATGACACACAAACGAAATCATCGGAGCTTCCTCTGCCGATAGAAATCGCGGATGCAGACGATGCCTTCAGCGCGTTCTTTCCGAATGGAGAGCCGACCTTGGAGACTCCGCTGGGGGTTGCCTATCTTTGGTGGTGTGCTGTTTCGGATATCGATTCACTGCAGGGCGTGTTCGCCCAGACTTCGTATGATCCGACAGTTTGGGGTGACTTGCAGGATCTGAAACAGCACCTGGATGGGTGGGCTCTGATGCAGAATATTGTCCCAAGCCCAGTTCGGCCAGACGTGATTGCATATGCCAAGTTGATTCCTGACCCTGGCCATGCCGCGCGGGCTTTTGCAAGTGCGGAATTGGAGAATTTCAAGGTCATCACCTTAGTCAAGGATAGCGACGGCCAATGGCGGGTATGGGGTCTAAGCGAAAATTGCTTCCCTGATGCGTCGTATGTCCTTGGCGAATAAACCGCGATCAGGCAACCGCCGAAAACCCGCGCACCAAAATCACCCCGGTAAGCCTCAGCGAAGACGAAGCACGCCTCCGGCCACCGCAGCCGACATCGCCGGCATGCCACTGGGGCGCATGATCCGCGAAGACGCCATCGCCGCAGCCAAGCGCCGCATCACGAAGGCCTACAAGCAGCGCTAACCCGCACCAGCGCCCCCGGGCCCCGCCCGTCCGCGTACCGCTTCGCCACCACCAGATCCGTCACTCTGGCGTCGTCCTCATATACGCCCGCCGTCGTCAACCCGTCCAGGGTTGACCGAACCAGCTTGTCCACATCCGGTTTCACCCCGGGCAGGCCTGGTGCGGCGGGCTTTAGCGTGCCCGCGTTGCGGCCGGTGCCGTAGTGGCTTTTGGGGCGTGCCAGGTAGAACGTGACGGCCACCGACACCGGGCCCTGGATCTTCTCGCCGTCGGTGGCGGCTTTGACGACTTCGGCCCGCCACGGCTTCACCTTGCTCGATGACTCGACCATGGTGGTGCGGCCGGTGTAGGCGCCGCCTTTCTTGATGGCGAAGGCTTTCTTGGATCCTTGTGGGGCGGGGGTTCCGTGGATGTGGATGGTGCGGGTTTGGGGGTCTTGTGTTTGCCCTTGGGCGATGGACTGCATGGCATTGTGGAACCAGTCTCCGCGCTTGGTTGCCCCCAGCACGGGTTCTTTGCCGGTTTCTGCGAGTTCGAAGAGTGTTTGTGGGTCCTTGCTCATGCTGCGTCCTGCTGGGCGCTTAGATCGGCTCCTGCGGGTTTGGGGATGGTGAATACCGCTGGGGGTTGTTGGTGGGGTTGCAGGGGGATGCCGCGGCGTTGGAGGTCTGCACGGTGTTCGTCGCGGCCTTTGGCGTAGAGCTGGTCCCAGAGCCCGGGGTTGCGGTCGCGCCAGGTGCCGGTGGGGCGTTTGAATGGGATCGCGGTTTGGGCGTTGGCCATGGCTTGGGCGCGGTTGTCTTCGTCGAAGATGATGCGCTTGATGGTGGCGGGGTCGATGGGTGGGTGTTCTCGGCCGTTGAGGCGGGGGCGTTCGTAGTAGACCTGGGTGGCGACGGTGACTTCGAGGGCGGTTTTGTCTCCGACGACGCGGCCCCAGAGTTGGGCGTTGGGTGCTGTCATTTGGATGCGTGGGTCGATGCCGTTGGCGTAGACGATGCAGGCGCGGAGTTCTTCGGGGGTCATGGGGTGATTTCCTTGGGGGTCCAGGGGTCGGGCTGGTTGTTGTTGTCGTAGCCGCCCATGGCGTTGAAGCCTGCGCGCATGCGGTCGACTTGGCGTGATCCGGTGGGGGCTGCTTTGGCGTGGTCGCCGAGGATCCATCCGCGCCAGGCTTCGTCCCAGTCGGTTTTGAATTGGGCGGGGCCGGCGACTGACCGGTAGTGGGATTTGAATTTCTGGGTGGAGAGGTTCATGTCGACGTTGGGTGCGTGTTCGAGGGCCCAGGCGGTGTGTTCTGGTCCGGTTTTCCAGTTGGTGGGGAGTTTGGTGCCGGTGGTTCCGGTGTCGCGTGGCGCTCGTGCGGGCGGGCGCCGACCACTCCTCTGTTCCCCTGCTCCTCTGTTCCCCTGTTCCCCTGTTACAGGCGCGAGGGTTTCGGGAGGGCTCGCGAGGGTGTCGCGAATTTCGGAGTCTTTGTATTCGAAAGTCCCGTCAGGACGCGGGTTTCTGCCCTTCCCTGGCTTGTCGATGCGCTGCACTGACTCCCAGAAGGACACGTAGAGCAATTTGTCGTTCGGGCCGTCGTATCGGTGGACCAAACCTGCTTGGAACAGCTCGGAAATGGCTTCGGACACCCTCGCGACAGTCTCGCGAGGGTTCGCGAATAGGTCGCGAGGGAACACGTCGGTGACGATGAGCTCGATGTCGTCGACCCCGACCCCGTTGTCATCCACGTAGGATTCGAGGCCCTTGAGGACGAGGCGGGCGTCCCAGGAGACGGACGCAATGCGGCGCGACTTCCAGAACTCGGGTTTCGTGGAACGGATACGCATCTAGTTGCCGCCTGTGTAGCGGGCGATGACTTCGGTGCCGGTGGCGTAGGCGTCGTAGTGGTCGGCGGGGCGGAAGGCGGCGCGTTTGCCGGTCTTGATTTGGTAGGCGGCTGATGCTGCGGCGTTGTGGGTGGGGGCGGTGCGGACGACGAACCATTCGCCTGGGTTTTCCTGGAGGTGCTCTGCGAGGTGGGTGTAGGTGGGGCGTGCACGATTGTGGGCTGGCCCTGGCCGCGATTCGTACATGGTGGTGCTGGCTGACACTTCGAGTGGTCCTTTCGTGAAGATATGTTCCATGGTCGGCAAACCAATGTGGGGCCGGTGGGATGCCGACCATGGGGGTGGGTAGGGCCGGTTATTCGGTGATGAGGTGCACTTTGGTGATGACGGGTGCTTCGTCCGGGGCGATGCCGTGCCTGACCCGGAGTTCACCCACCTCGGCCAGCAGGGACATCGGGTGGTTCTTCCACTTCACCTGCGCCCGCGCGATGTACGCGTTCGCATGGTCGAGCCAGTGCTGACGGGTCGGCTTGCTGATCTTCTTCCCGTGGATGCCGTGCTTGTCGTGGCAGCACGGGTACGGCTCGCGCTCCTCGTGGGTGTTCGCCTGCCCCATCGCGTAGCTGATGTGGTTCAGCGTCAGGTTCATGCCCATGCACACCGGGTGCCCGAACCTGGCGGATTCGCTGGGCATCAGGTGCGCCATGTACTCGTGCTCGCCGCAGGCCTCACACCACGGGTGCGGATCAATCCGCGGGGCCGGCAGAGTCGTGGCCGGCGCCGGTTCGGGATCCTCGGTAAGCAGGTCCAGCAAGCTCAGCTGATCGCCACTGGCGCCGACTTTAGCCACCGTGCATTTCCTTCCACGTCGTAGCGGCTTCGGCCTTGATTTCCTCGGGATCCAGACCGCGTTCCGTGGCCCATTCCCAGACGAATTCGGCCATCACGTCCCCGGCTTCCATGCGCTCGTGCCACTCGTTCAGCAGCTTGTCGGCGAGGCCCGGAGCCAGGCCCTGAATCATGACCAGAAGGGCTGCGGTACCCGTGGCGCCGACCATGTTGTAGAGGTAGGCGTTGCGGCGCCACCGGGCGACCTGTGCTTCGGGAGAGGGGTCTTTCGGCTCAAACTTCATGCCAGCACGGACCGCTTCGCCGAAGAACTCTCCGGCCTTGAGCGCGTCCTCGAGAGAGTTGTTGATGATCGTGTCCGCGGTCAACACGGGTTCGGGCCATTCGATGCCGGGCAGTACTGGGGTTTCGATGCTCATGGTTAGGCCGCCTGGGGGAGTCGGATCGGCATGACCAGGTGCTTGGTCTCACCAACTGTTGGGAGGATCAGCGCGGGTTTGGCCATGTTGTCCTGGAACCGGATCATGATGTTCTCGGTCATCATCGTGCTGACAGACCAGCCAAGGTAGCCGGGGTTGAACGAGACGGTCGCCGGGGCCCCGTCGTAGTCGCATTCGATGGTTTCTTCGCCCTGGGAGTCTTCACCGGTCCCAGCGTCCAAGGTCACCGACCCGTCTTCGAAGCGCAGCCGTATGGGGGTGTTGCGTTCGGCAACGGTTGCGACACGGTCGATGGCCTCCGCAAACACCGCCCGCTCCACGGTCGCCTCCGCATGGCACAGCTTCGGGAACAACGACTGAATCTTCGGGTAGTCCCCGTCGATGATGTTCGACACAGATGAGCGTTGCCCCGTATCCAAACCGAACTGGTTGCCATCGTGCTGAACCTTGACCGAACCGACCATGGTCTTCGTCAACGGGTGCAACCAAGAACCCTTCACGAGGACCGTGAAGTCATGCCCTGCTGCCGGCGCCCACGGCAGGGTGGCCATGGCGAGGCGGTACCGGTCGGTGGCCAGCAACGTGACCTCCGCACCGGCAAAAACGACGTTGATGCCCGTCAGCATGGCCAGCTGCGGAGTGCTGTCGAGACTGGCAGCACCAGCCACCATGCTCACCGCATGCGCCAGCGCCTCCCCATCAACGGATCCGACGACCGCGGGTGCCACAGCAAGCTGCGGGTAGGTGGCAGCGGGCATACAGTGCAGGGTGAAGTTCGCGGCGCCGGCCGACAGCCGCACCAGGGTGCCATCGAGTTCCACCAGGCACATCCGGTTGCGGAGCTTCGCCAGCACACTGGTCAGCATCACCGCCGGGAGGACCGCCACACCTGTGGCATCCACATCGGCATCCACGTGCGCCTTCGCAGTCTGCTCCATCGATGACCCGGTCAGGTGCACACCGTCTGCCTGCGCCTCGATGTGCAGGCCGCCCAGGATCGGCTGCAGGGGGTTCTTGCTGATGGCCTTCGCCGCGAAAACGGCCGCCTCGTTGAGGGTATTGGCAGGGATACTGAACTTCATTTCTTCTCCAAAAGGGTTCGGGTGACGGCCAGCAGGTCCGCTGGCGGCCGGTGTTCGTTGGCAATGTGGTTTATCGCGGCGCCCAGGTGGTGCTCGAGGTCGCGGATGCGCCGGTGTGCGGCCTCCAGTTCCCGGTGCAGGTTCACGACCTGCCGGACGGGGCTCTTCAGGCGCGCCGGTTGGCTCATGACCGCCCGCGGAGGAGGAACCGGGCGATCAGGTCGGGCCTGAATCCATTCCAGGTGAGCGGGCGGCCGCGGCGGATGATGCGCACGGCTGGTGTGTGCCGGTAGCCCATGTCGGCCATGGCCTGCGCCGCGCCCGGGTCGGTGACAGGCTGCGTGGTGTACTCGAGGCCGTGCAGGTCCAGCAGGCGCAGGGTCTTGCGGGTCAGGGCGGTGTCGTCGGTGATGATGTGGATCGTGTTCATGGTGGTTCTTTCAAGAAATGGGGTGCGCCCCGCCCCCAAGGAGGGGCGCACCCGGGCATAAAAAAGGGAGCCGTGTTAGCTGCGGTTCCCGGTGACTGCGTGGTGTGTGGACCCGAACTCCAAGCCAAGGTCCAAATGCTGGCTTGGACTTGGAGTTCGGGACTCACCTAGAACGGCGGTTCGGAAGGCCACCCGGTGTTCTGCGCGGCCGGTGCCGGCTGATTCCACGCATTCGGCGCGTTGCCTGTGGCCGGGGCCGCCGCCGGGGCGCCCCACGGATCCGGGGGAGTCCACGCACCCACCGAACCAGCCGACGACGGCGCCGGGGCCGCAGCGGAGTGCCAGCAGAGGTTCTTGCCGATGGCCTCGACCTTGAACTCCTCCGCATACTTCTTCGCCCCGGACTTGTCCTCGTACTCCCTGATATCGAGATACCCATAGACGACCACCGAGTCACCCTTATTGAGCCCCTCAGCCACGTTCTCGGCCAGCTTCATCCCGCCCTGGTTCCAGGCCTGGCAATTCCAGAACTTCCCCGGCGCCGTATCGAACTTGTTGGTGTCCCGGTTGAACCGGCGAGCATTCACCCGGACCGCGAAGTTCGCTACAGCACCACCAGATGGGGTGAATCGGAGTTCCGGATCCGCATGCATCGTTCCCACGAGGGTCAGATAGGTTTCGTTGGCCATGGTTACGCGGCCAGCTTTCCGTCGCTGATGGTCCAACCGAATTCACCGGACTCATCCACGAACTCTGCGAAGATCTGGAATCCCGCAGCGTCGCCCATGGCCTCGATGCGGGCCAGGCGTTCGGAGTCCAGGTCGTTGCCGTTGCGGACGATGATGACCTTCAACTCCGGATCGGAGGCAATGATCATTTCGACCATGGCTTCCGCATACTCCCCGGTCGATGCCTTCCGCAGCGGGCGCCCGTTCAGCAAGACGCCGTCCTCATCGAAGGACATACCCGTGGCCGGGAATATCGTGGCGGCCAGCCCGTCACGCTTCTTCTGGTCAATCGCTTTCAGCTTCTCGGTGGCCCGATCCACATCCCCGGTCACCAGGAGCAGCTGGAATTCGAGGTCGGCCTTTTCCTTGGCCACACGGACCATGGCGTTGGTGTCCTCCGAGGTGGACATCCGGTAGTGCAGGTTGTCCAAGTCGGGTATCTGCTCGTGTGCGTCAACGATTGGCGCGAGTTTGCCGATGGCTTCGCGGACTTGGGCCAGCTGCTGCACCAGGGATGCTTCATGGTCGCGGGCCCGGGCCAACTGGTTTACCTCGCCAGCCTGCACGCGGGCTGTCTGTTCGGCGGCCCGGATCTCCTCGGCCAGCGCTGCCACACTGGTTTCCTCCGCCGGCAGATCCGCGGGGATCTCGAGGAACCTGGCGATCTGCGCGGTCAGCTCCTTCGCCTTGCGGCTGGCCTCAGTGCGCTGATCAAAGACTTCCTTGCGCTCCGCTTCCAGCTCGGCCGGCACGAACGGCATCTCGAGCATGTCCAGTAGCGTTTCCAGCTGCTTCTTATCCGGTAGGTCCAAGAACAGGCCGGTGTCGATGCCGATGGCGCTGATCATCCCGTCGATGGTCGCCTGCGGTACCGGCTTGCCGTCGGCGGCCTTCGCAGTCAACGTGCTCGACGCGTCCGGGTTGAATCGGCGGCGGGCGTGCATCCCGTTCGACAGCACCAGTTCAGTGGTGGCCTTGTCCGCGCCGTCATGCACAGGGGTGGGGAAGTCACGCTTGTTCTGGCCCAGCAAGGTGGCCACGATACCGTCCATAAAGGCGGTCTTGCCCTGACCGTTTCGGCCGCAGATGGCCACGAGGGTGCCGCGCGGGGCGATCTGCACATAGTTCAGGCGCTGGAAATTGGTCATCGTTGCTTCATCAATCGTCGTCATTCTCGGAATCCTTTTCGTTGATGGGTGGTTGATTAGGCCGCGGCCAGCGCGGGGGCTTGGGCATTCACCCAGGTGATGATGTGGGCCGGCGCGCCCTTCTCGGCCAGATGCGCGGCATAGCTGGCCAGCGTGCCAGCGTCGGTGATCTTCTCGACGTTCGCCCGTACCGTCTCGGGGATAGCTTCCGAATCGATGACTTCACCGGTGGCCTGATCCGCGATCTGATCCGCGAGGGCAGCAGGTACTTCGGCGTCCTGCGGGGCTGAATGGATGACGTCCGGGGCCACCGGCGCCGGGGTCTTCGGGCGGGGCCGGCCGACCCGGCGCGTGGCGGGCTTCTCCGCAGCGGGCGCCTGTGCCGGCTTCTCGCCCATGTCTTCCAGTTCGATTTCTTCGGCGCTGTACGCGGCCACACCGGTGAGTACGTCGGGTGCGATCACGCGGCAGGCTTCGGCCAGGGCCTTGGCCGTGAGCATGCCGATCGGGTCGGTCTGGTACTTCTTGTTGTTGGTGTACCCGGCGAGCTTGGCGCGGTCGATGGTCCACGTGAATTCCTGCCACCGGTCGGAACCTCGGCGGCGGGCCTGTACGGTCACGCTGTCCGTGGTCGCATTCGTGCGGATGACCTCGTGCCCTTCACGCATGACCAGGGCGGCCATCGTCCGGGCATACAAGGCAGGGCGTCCGTGCACGACGAAGATGTTGGACAGGGCGTTCATCGGGTCCAAGCCGAGGGACTTGCCGGTGAGAATCGCGGCGGCGGCCGCGTCCGGCTTGCCGCGGAAGTCGGCCGGCACGAACTCCGTACCGCACAGGGCGGTGCCGAGGGCGTGGGCCGCAGAGAGTTCGGCGGCCCATTCCTGCAGCTGCACGGTTCCCGCGGTCTGCGTGAACGAGGTCGACGGGGCGAGAGTGCCGGCGGCGGCGGGGGTAATGGCCAGTTCGGTCATGATCAGGCTGCTTTCAATTCGTGGGTGGGTGCGACGAGGGGTTCGGTGATGTACCCCTCGCGCTGCTTGTTGGTCTTGTGGATGTACGCCGCGGTCAGGAACTCCTGGAACTGCGCATCAATCTGTTCGGGGGAGTCGGCCAGCTGGTAAAGGCTGGTGCCCAGCGGCTTGCCCTCGTACCGCGCATTTAGGCCTTCCCGGTCCATTGGCGTCACGTGGGCCACGTAGGTGGCGGCAACGTTGGGCAGCGGGTGCTCGTCACCGAGCAGGCCGTGGAATTCTGCCCGGGAATATGCGGCGTTCTGCAGCGCGGTCTCTCCGTAGACGGACTTCGAGGTCTTGAGGTCGATCATGACCGGCATGCCGCCGGCCAGGAACGGGCTCGTGCAGATCATGTCCAGCGTCCCCGCGTACCAGTGGGTCCGATTCCCTACGCTCACCTCTGTGTGAAGGACGGTGATCTGCCAGGCCTCGAGGAACGCCACGTAGCCTTCGATGAATCCGGCCAGGTCCTCCGGTACGTCGATCTCGCCGTGGTTGGCGACGATTTCGGCGTAGTGGTGGACCTCGGTGCCGCGCTCACCTGCGGAGTCGCGTTCCTTGGTCGGGATCGACTTGAGTTCCCGGACCGCGTGGTCCCGGTCGCCGGCCAACAGGCTGTCGAGCTCGGTGCGGTTGTTCGGGTTGGTGACCCATTCGGCAACCACCCGCGGTGCCCAGGCGATCAGTGCGGGCTTCGGGATGCCGCCGCCAATCAGCGTGGTGACGCCGGTGACTGGCTTGCCGTCCAGCTGGTAACGGTGGCCGTTGTGGGTGAACTTCAAACCGTGTGCGGGGGTCTTGGTCTTGGTGCTCATGCTGCTTGGTCCTGTTCTCCGTGGATGGGGCATTCTGGGTCTGGGTTGGTGAGTCCTGCCTTGCGCTCCCATTCCGGGCAGTTGCCGGACGGGCAGGAACAGGGCTCGAGGTTGAAGTGAGGGATCCGGATTTCGGTGCGAAGCGGGGCCTCCGGCTCAGGGGAGGGGGCCGGGTCCGGGCGGACCGCGAACCAGGCCGCCACGAGCCCGATGACGAGCAGCAGAAGGTGCAGGCCGTTGAAATGCGGTTCCATGAACGCGTCCACGAGGCTCATGCCGCCACCCGACCCGCACTGTCCGGGGCTTCGAGGACCTGCCGGGCCCTCAGCCTCAGCATGTCCACCTCGGCCGCTTCCCGCTCCGGCCGGGTATTCGTCGTCCCATCCCGGGTAACCTGCACCAGCTGCGGGTCGTTGTCCTGGACCCGGGCCAGCACCTCGAGCTGGTCAATCACATCCTCGAGCAGACCCGCCGGCAGATACCGGTCCAGGCGGCGCTCCATCTCCCGGTGGAAACGGTCAAACTCCACATCGTTCGCCGTACCGTACTCACGGTGGTAATCCCGGCAGTGGAAGATCAGCAGCTGCCGCTTCGCCTCGAAATCGTGCGGTTCAAGCACAACCATGACAGAATCCTTTCTGAATGAACTAGGTGATACTGGCTTGTTCGAAAGGGGTTTCGGGTTTGCTTTGGTCGGCACCCGGAACCCCACCTTTTTGCCACTCATGCGGCATCAGCCACCTGGGCCGGCGGCACCATCTGCCAGCCCTTCGGCAACATGATTCGAGAAATCGTCGCGCACTGCTCCGCCGACAACGGCGGCGCCTCATCAACCACCGACTTCACATACGCCTGGTACTCATCTGGGCTCACGACGCGCGCCGCTCGTTGTAGCGCTGCTCCAAGATCGGCAGAGCGGCCTTCAACGTCCCGTGCTCGGCAATGACCTTCTGGATATGCCGGCCCACCGCCGCAACACCGGGGGTGGTGAGCTTGAGGCTGTAGGCGACGTTCCCCTTGAACAGGGGTGCCTGGTGGTTCAGGGCCCGGAAGAAGTAGGGCTTCTTCGCTGCATACTCGGACCACAGGTGATCGTTGACGATGTCACCCTTGCTGTTCCGGCGCTTCTGCAACTCGTGGTAGATCCAGCCCGTGTAGACCAGCGCCCAGCGAAGCTCCATCTCGCCGACCATCAAGTCGGAGGCCACGGTGCGGAACAGGTGGTGGTCGTTCTCAGCAACCATGGTGTCCACGTAGTAGACCTTGCTGGCGTCCTGCTCGATCTTTGCCTCAAGGTCCCGGACCTTCGCCGTGGTGATCTGCAGCGCCTGCGCCACAATCTCATCCGGCGACAGGGCCCGGGCCGGCGCCTGCAACTTTGAGCGCCTCTCGACTTCGATGAAGTACTGGCGAGCCTGCTTGCCTTTCTCGGTGCGCTGGATCATCGACAATTCCTTGGCCATATCCAGGGAGATTGCCCAATTGCGAGCCGGGCGACCGCCGGAAGGGTTCTCGCCCTTTTGGGCGAAAACCTCCACGTAGTCCTCATGCTCCGTGAATCCGTAGTCGAACATCTGCTTTGCCCAGTTGGTGAAGTCCTTTGAAACTTCCAAGAACTGGTGCAGGTCGCGAAGGCTGACCGAAATGCTGCCCTCCTGCTTAGTGACGGGGATCAGTGCGTTGCTTGCAACTAGCTCGATAACGTTGCTCATTTTCGTTCCTTTCAGGCTGCGTGGTCATAGCAGCGCTTAGCTTCTAGGACAGTGGTTGGGCAGTTGAGTGCTTGTGCGATGATCCGCAGTTTCTCGGGAGTGGCGTTTCGTGTTCCGCCCAAGATTTCGTTGATCAGGCTTTTTGAGATGCCGGTTGCTTCGGCCAACTGTGCCTGCTTCATTCCGACTGCGTTCATGGCCCACTTCACTGCGTCTGGTGAGTGATTGAGCGGGGACATCCTGTGCCCCCTTCGTGTGGTTGCCATGGAATAAGACTAATGCGAACTAATGCGAACGTCAACATGTACGCACTCAAATTATGCGAACTACCGACTGACGTGCGAAGTCAGCGAACTACACGCTTGTAATTGCGAACTTTTCGGTAGTCTGGACTGGTTGACTTCGCAAAAGAAACCAAAGGACGCTAAGGCTATGACCCACGAAGCCCCGCCAGAAGGGCAACTAATTGCGAACGCACAGAAGCGTCTCGGCTTATCTGCGCGGAAAGCAGCGATGCTGGCCGGCATCTCCGACTCGCGCTGGCGTCACATCGTCAATGGCTACCAGCCTGTTGGACAGGGGCAGGTCATTCCGGTGCGCGCGCCCGCTGACACTCTGGCTCGAATGGCGCATGTTGTTGGCGTTAGCCCCAAGGAATTGGCCGAATCTGGCAGGGCGGATGCGGCGGAAGAGTTGCACCAGATGTTCCCTTCCGATCGTCCCAACCCTAAAGATGCTCGCTGGGTAAATTTGGCGCGGGCTGTTGAGCCGAGAATCGTAGAGCTTGGTTATAAATCGGCTGGGCAGTTCGCGCGAGCAAATAGCCTGAACCCCGAGTCGGTGGCCAAGGTAGTTGCTGGAGAGCCAGTTGGAAAACCTGCCTTCTATAGCGCCCTCGAGCGTCGTCTGGAATGGCAGCATGGTTCGGTCGCATCGGCGTGCCAAGCGGCGCCGCCGATTCGTATGGTGGGGTCTCCCGGGGGCGGGAATTCGCTGGAAAACGTTTCTAGCGCGGAGCTCTTGGCCGAAATTGCAAGGCGGCTATTGCCGGAGGCTGGATCTGGAGGAAGCGTTTCAGCTGCTGACCTGGATGACCCAGCGCACTGGGATCTGGCTGCGCACCCGCATATGGAAACCGAGCGCGAGAAATACGAACGCCTCCACGGCGACCGTGGAGAAGAAAACCAGGACACCGAATAAGCGACCTGCTCTATTCGGCCAATACAAGTAGGGGGAAATTATGGCCAAGACCAAATCGACCGGCATGACGCTCATGAAGGTTGCCGGCTGGATCTTCGGAGGATTCCTAGCGCTCTTCGTCATCCTGGCCATGGCCGGCAGCGGACTGCAGGGATGGCACATCGTCATGCTCATGGTCCTGGTAGCGCCGGTATGCGTCATCCTGGCGATCATTGGGCTGGTCCTGCACCTGAACCGCCCCAAAACACCAACCACAACCGAACAGCTGCAGTCGTAGCGAAGCCGGCACCTGAACACTAATCAAATCGCACCTCATTGGGGGAAACAATGAAACGCACACTCGCACTAATCGCCCTGACAGGGGTCGCCCTCACCGGATGTTCTTCCACTGATGTACCTTCGAAAGCAGCCAGCTCATCGCCAGCTCAGAGCACTCCATTGGCAAGTGCAGAGGGGGAGGCAATCGCCGCCGCTGCACCCGATGTGAAGGGCATGACGGTGGAGATGGCAGCGAAAGCGATCGATGAAGCCGGCCTGGAATGGAGCCTGCAGCCTTTGATCCCGGACGAGTACGAAGACCGCGGGTGGGAAGGCAATGAGGCAATGACGCGAGGCTTCGTCGTTGACTCTCAATCGCTACGAGCCGGAGATACGCCGTCTGAAAGCGTCGTTCTCATCTATGCGTCGCCTACCGAAGCGCAAATCTCGAATCTGCAGCCGTGGACAATCACTTGCTCTGACGACTCCTACAGTGATGACAGCATCGAAGATGTCCACACCGACTTGAAGTCCATCTGGGCGAGCAAAAACTTTGAAGAATATAGAAGCTGTGATGTGGAATTCACTGGTACGGAATGGAATCCGACCAAGAAGGAAAAGCGCATTTCCAAGATTGTCAATGAGCACTTTAACGGCAAAGAAGATCCAGAACTTGCCTACGCCGACGCGATGGAAACTTGTGCAATCCCGGGCGCATCGGACTACGACGGCTCAGAAAGTTGGGAAGATACCCCAGGCCCATACCTCGAGGCGGCAGTGATCCTCTGCCCGGACGCTCCGTTCTACAAGCAGATGAAGAAATGGGCCGACGGCGAAATTTTCGAGTACGGCACCTATGAGGTGGGTACGGAAATTAAGCCGGGAACCTACCGAAGCCGCAAGAAAGTCAGCGACTGCTACTGGGCGCGGTTGACGCCCGGCGGCGACATTATCGCCAACAACTTCATTTCCTACGCCGCGTCTGGCGCCACGGTCACAGTGCGTAGTGGCGAAGTTCTTGAAGTAGACGAAGATTGCGGAACTTGGACTAAACAATAGTTTGAAGTCCTGCACGGTCAACTTGGCCGTGCAGGACTTTCTTTTTTGTGGGTGGGGGTTTGTAGGTTGGTTGAATGTTTGAGATTCCCGGTGGTGTGCGCGTCATATGGAAGCGGCCGCGCCCCGACCTGGTGGCTGCGTCGAACGGTGTTGACCGGATCTGGATCTGCCCATCCCTCAACCAAGTCGAGATGCGGTGCGCGCTGGCCCATGAGGTGCTGCATCTCGAAAACCGGCATGTGGGCTGCCAGCCCCCGGCTGTTGAGCAAGCGGTCCGTGACGAGGTCGCGCGCCGTCTCATACCCATCGACCTGCTGTGCACGGCCGCGGCCTGGACACGCTCCCGGGTCGAACTCTGCGAAGAGCTCCACATCACCGACCTCGTCCTCCTGGACCGGCTCCGCACCCTCACCGACGCCGAGCTCGCACAGCTGCGGGAAGCCACCGCGCACGACCACGCCTAACACCCACCGAGTACCGGCGTGAGCCCCGGCAAGAACCACCCCACCGGCAACACCTGGCGCCGCGCCCCCGTGGAACTACCGGGCAAAGGGTGGGAAGAAACCTCTACCGTGATTGACGGTAAGGAAATCCGGCGGGGGAGTTCCCGACCCGACTGGGAACGCCTCATCATCGGCATCAACTCCGAAGAACTCTGGATCCGCCGCCGAGTCGCCCGCTGGGACCTCAACGACTGGCTGCTGCCCATCGACGACCTGATCCGCGCCAAGCGTTATGCCGAGGCCCTCGACGTCCTCCAAGACATCACCAAGACCTGCGTCAGCCTGAAACAGTACGACAACCGGGAACCGCAGGCGTACTGGGCCGAGAAACTCGCCACCGTCCACCAACGCCTCCGCAACAAGCCAGCCGCCGCCGCGGTGCTCACCGACTGGCTGACCCACTGGCCAGACACCCGGTTCCGCACCAACCACGACGTCGAACGCGTCACGCGCCGTCTTGCCGCCATTCAACCTTGATGTACTTCGGGTCAAAGAACCGCGACGCTTTCCGGTTCGTCGGCAGGAACGTCACCACCATCAGCGCATCAACCACAGCCTGCTTCTGGGCCCACGACAGCCCATCCCACGTGGCCCGAACATCCGGGGCCTCCACCAACGCCCTGAGCGCCGCGGGCTGCTGAGCACCAAATAGCTTCTTCTCCGCGTCCTCAAGACGTTTCCTGGTGAACGCCGTGGCCTCCCGGAACTGGGCCGCCGTCATCGAATCATCAGCCAGCATGGCAGCATACTCGGCGAGCTTTTCCCGGAGCCCCGCAATTTGCTGGTGCAAGTCTGTAGCGTCCGGCCGCTCCCCAATGTTCAGGAAGTTCTTGGCATCAGGACGGGCCAACCTGGCAAAGACCAAGTGCGTGATGTAGTCGTCGCAATAGTTTGCCCGGCGGCCCATGTGGTGCTTGACCCGACACTTGTACACCGTGTGTTTCTGCGATCCGTCGCTGCTCCTCACCATGCCGGCACCCATCTTGGCGTGGACGCCCTCAGCCGAGCAGATGCCACACAGTGCCAGCCCCGATAACAACCACCGCCCCTGATTCGAAACCGCACGACGGCGCGCCGGACTGGTCAGAACCGCCTTCGCAGCAGCGAAAGTGTCCTCGCTGACGATAGGCGTGAAAGCATCCCGCTTGACGATCTCACCCTTGTAAACGCTGGCACCCATGTTCCTCTCACGCAAAAGAATCGTCCGGAACGTAACGGTGCCGAAGGGCTTGCCGCGCGAGCTTCTGAGGCCCTGGCTGTTCCAGGATTGCGCGATTTCATTGAGCCCTTTTCCGGAGAGGAAGTCATCGTAGGCTTGCGCGATCGCGGGGGCCTCGACCGGGTGCGGCGTGGTGCCGTCGGCGAGGTAGCCGAAGGGGCGGCCGCCGCCGCGCCACCTGCCCTGTTCCGCGGCCTGCTGGTGGGCACGGGTGATGCGGTCAGACTTGTGCGCGGACTCGTACCGGGCGATCTGACCGAGCATGCCGGCACGCAGCATGCCCTCCGGGGTGGCGAGTTCGACCTCACCGCCCTTGACCGTGTGGGTGCGGACCCCTTGGGCCTGGCAGACGTGGATGTACTCCTCGAGCTCGATGGGGCGCCGGTGCAGGCGGTCGGCATGCCAGGCAATCACGCCGTCGAAGGTGCCGTCTCGGAGTCCATCAAGGAGTTGCTCATAGCCGGGGCGTTTGCGGCCACTGTATGCAGAACGGTCGTTCTCGACGATGATCTGTGCAATAGTCCAACCGAGGGATTTGGCGAGCCTTTCGCAGTCGGTTTGCTGCCTGATGACGCCGAGGCCCTCACCGGCCTTGTCGTCGCTGATGCGGCAGTAAATCACTGCTTTGGTAGCGCTCGGAGGGGTAATCATGTGAATAGCGTACAAGCAAAGTCAGGCCTGCCCGGGCTGAGTACAATCCACGCGAACAGCGCCCACGACGCCGTCACCAAGCTGTGCACGTTGCCGCTGCTGGCCGGGGAGAACATCTCCTCCGCGTTCGTGGTGCCGACCGTTGCGGCCTGCATCGACCTGGTGGTCCACTGCCGGCGCGATCCCTCCGGGCGACGCCACGTGGGGGAGATCCTGGGCCTGGGCCGCCGGGTGGAGAACGGCGCCATCGAAACCACGACGCTCTTCGAGGCCGTCGACGGGGTGCTGCAGCTGCAGCCGGCCGCGGACCTGGCCCACCAGAAGCTGCTGGATGCCGGGATCGACGTTGCCGAACTCGGGCGGGCCGTGGCATGAGCTTGCTGCTGGGACTCACCCTGGGCTGCGGGCTGCTGCTCATCTACCGTTCCTTCACCCCGCCGAAGCAACGCACGGGCAGGGTGCGCCCCTCGAGGGTCGAGACCATGCTGCTTCACGCCGGGATGGACAAAGTCACCCGCGCCGGCTTCATCTACGCCTCGGTCACCAGCGCCGTCCTCGTCGGGCTGACGGTGCTGGTGCTCACCGGGGCATTCATGATTGCGCTGACCTTCACCGGGTTCGGGGCGTTCGTGCCGTGGGCCATCGTGCACCGGCAGGCTGCCAAGCGAACCGCGGCGCTGCGCGAACAATGGCCCGACGTCGTCGACCACTTGCGCTCGGCCATCCGTGCCGGGTTGTCGCTGCCCGAGGCACTGACCCAGCTGGGCAAGCAGGGCCCAGAGGCGCTGCGCCCGGCGTTCACCGACTTCGGCCTCGATTACCGGGCCACGGCGCGCTTCGAGGAATCGCTGAACCGGCTGGCCGAGCGGCTGGCGGACCCTGTGGCGGACAAGATCGTCGCGGCCCTGCGGATCACCCGGGAGGTCGGCGGCACAGACCTGGGGGAGATGCTCGGCACGCTCAGCAGTTTCCTGCGCGATGCGGCGCGCACCCGCGGCGAGCTTGAGGCGCGGCAGTCCTGGACCGTCTCCGCCGCACGCCTGGCCGTTGCGGCGCCCTGGGTCATCCTGTTGCTGCTGGCCGGGCAGCCCGCGGCCGTTGCCGCCTACTCCACGGTGACGGGCACGCTGGTGCTGCTCACCGGCTTGGGCGTGTCCTTCGTCTGCTACAGGGCGATGATGCGCATTGGCCGGCTTCCGGCCGAGGAGCGGGTCTTCGCATGAGCGGCACGATGGTCCTCGCACTGGTCCTGGGGCTCTGCCTGGGCAGCGGCCTCTGGCTGGTGCTGGTCAGGCTGCCGGCCATGCGACCGCTCAGCTTCGCCGACCGCATGGCCCCGCACCTGCGTACCGGGCGCACCAGCTCCCGCAGCTTCGGCGAACCGCTCGCGGCACAGGCGCCGTTCGGGCCGCTGGGCAGGATCCTGGGTCCGGCGCTCGCCGACCTCGCCCGTTTCACGCACCGGCTCAACCCCGGCAACGAGGCGCTGACGCGCAGGCTGGCCCGCGCCGGGCTCTCGATCGGCGTTCTGGACTTCCGCTCCCAGCAGCTGCTCTGGTCCGCCGGGATGATGCTTGCGGGTGCCGCGTTTATCGGCATCAACCTCGCCAACGGGGCGTTCAACCCGGTGCTGGCGCTGGTGGTGCTGGGATTCTGCGCACTCGGTGGCTACCTGTTGCGCGACTGGTACCTGGGCGAGCAGATCGCTCGGCGCAGCAAACGCATCCTGAACCAGTTCCCGACGATCGCCGAGCTGATGGCGCTGGCGGTCGGGGCGGGGGAAGGCACCACCGGGGCCATCGAACGGGTGGCGAGGACCTCCAAGGGTGCACTGAGCGACGAATTCTCGATGGTGCTGGCCGACGTGCGCTCCGGTTCCACGCTGCTTGCGGCGCTCGCGGCGATGTCCGACCGCATCCAGCTCACCGCCATGACCCGATTCGTCGACGCCATCACCGTCGCCTCCGAGCGCGGCACGCCGATCGCCCAGGTCATGCGTGCCCAGGCGCAGGACGTGCGCGACGCCGCAAAGCGCGAGCTGATGGAGACCGCAGGCAAGAAGGAGATCGGGATGATGGTGCCGATCGTCTTCGGCATCCTGCCGCTGACTATCGTCTTTGCGGTGTATCCCGGGCTGTCGCTGATTGATATGAGCTACTGATGCACACCATCCACTTCACCCTTCGCCGCAGCCCCGACCCCCGGGCGCAGGGAGCAACACCGGGTCAAACCTACGGAGGAACCGTCATGGGAATCGCACACAGGATTTGCTGCTTGATGCTCGGCATGGGCTTGTGGGTCGCCGCCCGCACCGGTGCCCTGGCCCGGCGGGTGAGGGAAGACGAGCGCGGCGACGTCCCCGGGTGGGTCATGATCACCTTGATGAGCGCCCTGCTGGTCGCCGCCCTGCTGGCCATCGCGGGTCCGCGCTTGCAGGAACTGTTCAACCAGGCGATCGACAGCGTCTCGGGCCTGGGCTAGAGCGGCAGCGGTCCGGACCATGTCCCCGCCCCTGCCCGCACCAATCCCGGCGCATGACCCGCGCTGCGCCCCCGCAGCCAAGCGCCGCCGCGACGCCAACGAACGGGGTTCCGCGGTGGCCGAGTTCGTCATGGTCAGCGCACTGCTGCTGGCCGTCTTCCTGGGCGTTCTGCAGCTGGCGTTGGCACTGCACGTGCGCAACACCCTGATGGACGCCGCAGCGTCCGGGGCCAGGTATGGCACGCTGGCCGACCGCGGCCCGGCCGACGGTGTGCAACGCACCAAGGAACTGATCTCCGGGGCGCTGAACGACGGGTTCGCCGGGGACGTCGAGGCACGCTCCGTCCAGATCGGCGGGCGCCCGGGCCTTGTCATAACGGTCCGCGCCGGGATCCCGCTGATCGGCATGATCCAAGGAATCGGGCAGTTTGAGGTGCACGGGGAATCGGTGCGATATGGGTAGTCGCATCGAAGACGCAGCCCCCGAGTCCTGCCCCGGGCCTTGCCCCGAAACCGGCAGCGAGGTCGGCTCTGCGGTGATCGAGTTCGTTTTCCTGGTGGTGCTGCTCCTGGTGCCGCTGGTGTACCTGGTGGTGGGGGCCGCCCAGCTGCAGTCGGCGACCTACGCGGCGGTGGGGGCGGCCGACCACGGCGCCAAGGTCTTTGTCACGGCGGACACCGAGGCGCAGGCCGGGGAACGCGTGGCCGATGCGGTGGGCCGCGCGGCGGCGAACATGGGGATCGACAGGCCCCGGGCGAACTTCAGTTACAGCTGCAGCGGGGAATGCCTGTCCCCTGGAAGCACCGTCACGGTGCGCGTCTCGATCGACACCGTGCTGCCCCTGCTGCCCCAGGGATGGAACTGGCGCACCGGCGCCGTCAGCTCAAGCACCACCCACCGGGTTGACCGCTATGGGTAGCCGAGGCCCGCGCCCCGGAACCCGGCGGCCGGGCGAGACGGAGTCGGGCCAGACGATCATCCTGGTCATCGGGATGGTTGCGCTCGCGCTGCTGACCATCAGCGTGGTGTTGGCCGCCACCGCCGTCAACGTCCAGGCCCGCAAGCTGCTCTCGGTGGCCGACGGCGCCGTCGCCGCCGCGGCCGACAACTTCGAACTCGATGCCACGGGGCAGTCCCAGGCCACGCTTCACCTGGATCCCGCCGAGGTCAGGTCGGCCGCGGCGAAGTACCTCGATGACATCGGCGCCGCGGCGGACTTCTCGGAACTGCACATCGTCTCGGCCGGCGTCCAGGGCGACGGGGTGACGGCGCAACTGCGGCTCGGGGCGGTGGTGCACCCTCCGCTCGTGGGCTGGGTGGTGCCGGCCGGCGTGGGCATCTCCGTGGAGTCCAAGGCGCGGACGCTGCTCTCCAGGTAGCCGCCCGGCGACGTCGGTCCTTCGGGGGAACGGGCGGCACGGTGCCTGCGCCGACCGAAACAACCCGCAATCGGCCCGGAGATGCCCCGCGGATGTCGTAGGCTGGAAGCACCATGGCTTCCACTGACTTCCCCGCAGAAATCCGCGCACTGCGCTCCACCTACGCCTCGATCGAAGAGGTGTCCGATGTTCCGCGCATTCGCGCCGACATTGCGATGCTCTCCGAGGAAGCCGGAGCACCGAATCTCTGGGACAACCCGGCCGCCGCCCAGGTCGTGACATCCAAGCTCTCGCACCGCCAGTCGGAACTCGAGCGGCTGACCACCATCGCCACGCGCATCGACGACCTCGAGGTGCTTGTCGAGCTCGCCGAGATGGAGGACGACGAGGATTCCCTGAGCGAGGCCCAAGCCGAACTCGCCGCGGTGCGCAAGGCGCTCGCCGACCTCGAGGTAGTCACCCTGCTCTCGGGCGAGTTCGATGCGCGGGAGGCCGTTGTCACGATCCGCGCCGGCGCCGGCGGCGTGGATGCCGCGGACTTCGCCGAGATGCTCATGCGCATGTACCTCCGCTGGGCGGAGAAGCACGGCTACCCGACCCGCGTCATGGACACGTCCTACGCGGAAGAAGCCGGACTGAAGTCGGCAACCTTCGAGGTCAACGCACCCTACGCCTTCGGCACGCTGTCGGTGGAGGCCGGTACCCACCGCCTGGTGCGCATTTCGCCCTTCGACAACCAGGGGCGCCGCCAGACTTCCTTCGCCGCGGTCGAGGTCATTCCGCTCATCGAACAGACCGACTCCATCGAGATCCCGGAAAACGAGATCCGAGTCGACGTGTTCCGTTCCTCGGGCCCGGGTGGCCAGTCGGTGAACACCACCGACTCCGCGGTCCGCATGACCCACATCCCCACGGGAATCGTGGTGTCGATGCAGAACGAAAAGTCGCAGATCCAGAACCGCGCGGCCGCACTGCGCGTGCTGCAGTCCCGCTTGATGCTCGTGAAGAAGGCCGAGCAGGACGCGCAGAAGAAGGAACTGGCCGGAGACGTGAAGGCCTCGTGGGGCGACCAGATGCGCTCCTACGTGCTGAACCCGTACCAGATGGTCAAGGACCTGCGCACCGAGCACGAGGTCGGAAACACCTCCGCGGTGCTTGACGGCGAGATCGACGACTTCATCGATGCGGGCATCCGCTGGCGTGCCACCCAGCGGCGCCCCGTCACCTCGTAGCCACCCCGCGGCAGGGCCGCGATCCGGGGCGAAGCCCCCGCCGGCATCCGTACCGGCGGGGGCTTCGCCGTGCCGGACCGGGTTTGGCGGAGGGGTTCGGAGTGTCCTGCGAGGAGATTCACAGTTTCGGGACACGCCCGCCGCGAGCGCCGTGCAGCCGCCACCGTGCGGATAGAGTTCAAGGGCTGGCCTTGAATCTCCCTATTAAACAAAAGTCCCGTTCCCTGGATCCTTCTGCCGGCGGTCCGACGGGCAGAGCTGTGATGATTAGATTCGAAAACGTCACGATGGTCTACGACCAGAAGTCGCGTCCAGGCTTGGACAACATCAGCATCGAGATCGATCGCGGCGACTTCGCGTTCCTGGTCGGCGCCTCGGGGTCCGGCAAGTCGACGTTCCTGAGCCTGGTGCTGCGGGAACTCGTCGCGACCAGCGGGTCGGTCCATGTCGCCGGCCAGAATGTTGCGCGCATCCCCTCGTGGCGCGTGCCCAAGCTGCGCCGCGGCATCGGCGTCGTCTTCCAGGATTTCCGCCTGCTGCCGCAGAAGAACGTTTTCGACAACGTCGCCTTCGCCATGCAGGTCATCGGTGAGCACCGGAACACGATCCGCGAGCACGTCCCCGAGGTCCTGAAAATGGTGGGCCTGGAGGGCAAGGAAAAGCGCAAGCCGCACGAGCTTTCCGGTGGCGAGCAGCAGCGCGTCGCCATTGCCCGCGCGATCGCCAACAAACCCGCGATCCTGCTCGCCGACGAACCCACAGGCAACCTCGACCCGGCAACCAGCGTCGGCATCATGAACGTGCTGGACCGGATCAACCAGAACGGCACCACCGTCCTGATGGCCACGCACGACGATGGAATCGTGAACTCCATGCGCCGACGCGTGATCGAGCTTTCCGCCGGCAAGGTCCTGCGCGACGAGACCGCCGGTGAATACACCTCCATGATCCCGGTGATCAACCAGGACGGAACGCGGGAACTGCGCGTCGCCGAGCCCGCGGAGCAGGGCAAGGGCGCACCGGCAAGTCAGGCATTCGCCCCGTTCGACACAGAGGATGACATGCCATGAGGCTCGGATTTATTCTTGGCGAAGTAGGCTACGGCCTGCGGCGCAACCTTTCCATGGTGATTTCCGTCGTGCTGGTCACCTTCGTTTCGCTGACGTTCGTGGGCGCCGCCGCCCTGCTGCAGATGCAGATCACTCAGATGAAGGGCTACTGGTACGACAAGGTCCAGGTCGCGGTCTTCCTCTGCGGCGAGGACTACGGATCGGCAACCTGTGCCGACGGCCCGGTGACCGATGCACAGCGCAGCGACATCCAGGCCATGCTCGAATCCGACGCGGTCAAGCCATACGTGGCCAGCTACGAGTACGAGTCCAAGGACCAGGCTCTGGAGCACTTCCGCCAGCAGTTTGAAAACTCCGCAATCGTGGATACCGTCACCGCCGACCAGCTTCCCGAATCGTTCCGGGTCTCGATGGTCGATCCCGAGAAATACGACGTGATCAACGAGCTCTTCTCCTCCATGAAGGGCGTTGACGTCGTGATCGACCAACGCGAGCTGCTCGAGGAGATCTTCTCGATCATCAACATCGCTTCCGTCGTCGCCATAGGCATTGCCAGCGTGATGATCGTTTGTGCGGTGCTCCTGGTCGGCACGACGATCCGGCTCTCGGCGTTCACACGCAGGCGTGAAACAGGGATCATGCGACTGGTTGGCGCCTCGAAGGCATCGATCCAGCTGCCCTTCGTGATGGAGGGTGTCATCGCCGGCCTCCTGGGCGCCCTGTTGGCATCGGGCGTGCTGTGGGGCATGGCCAAGTTCTTCATCGACGGCAAGCTCGCCAAGGCGTATCCGGACACGGCATTCATCTCCACAGGTGAGGTATTCATGGTCGCACCGGCGTTGATCCTACTCGGCATCGTTTTAGCTGGTGTATCGTCGATCGTGACCTTACGGCGCTACTTGAAGGTTTAGTGCGTCGTATTTTCATGTTTGTCACTAAGAATCACCCGGGACAAAGGAAATCTATGTTGGCCAAGGCTGTTTGGGTTCGGATCGCACGTGCAGGAACCGTAGGTGCAATTTCGGCCGCGCTGTTGGTCTCCGGCGGGGTTGGCGCATATTCCGACGAGCTCGACGATCGCAAGGTCGAGATCCAGCAGAACATCGACGACCTTTCCGAAGACATGGAATTCCTTGACGCCGACATCAAGCAGGCCGATGCCGAGCTTCGCGGCTACCAGGCCCAGCTGCCCGACGCCCGGTTGGCATTGGCCGACGCCCAGGGGCGTGTGCAACGCGCGTCCGAAGAGGTTGCCGACCTTGAGCGAAGGCTTCAGGCCGCCCGTGAAACGCGTGACCAGCTCAACGTGAAAATGGCCGAAGACAAGGCAAAGCTCGAGGAAACCAAGAAGCTCATCGGCCAGATCGCCACCCAGGCGTACAAGCGTGGAGGTGTTTCCTCGGACCTGACCCTGATGCTCAACGTGAGTTCCTCGGGCAACCTCGCCACGGGCATGGACCTGGCCGACCAAGCAATGCGTTCCCAGAATGCGGCATTGGATTCCCTGAGCCAGCAATCGGCAACCGATGCGAATGCGAAATTGCGCCTGGCAGCCGTTGAGAAGGAGATCGCAGACTTCAAGGACCAAGCCGACGCCGCGTTGGCCCGCGAGGAAACCGCCCGCAACGAGGCCGAATCGAAAAAGGTCGAACTCGACGGGATCATTTCCAAGACCGAAGCGCTGAGCGCCGAATTGCTGGCCAAGCGCCCGCAGATCCAGGCAAAGCTGAGGGCGGAGGAAGCCGCCGACGCCCAGAACAACGCTGCAATCAAGGAACGCCAGGAACGGCTCATCCGCGAGGCCGCGGAGAAGAAGCGCAAGGAAGAGGAAGCCGAACGCCAGCGCCGTGCCGAGGCCAAGGCAAAGTGGGAGCGTGAGGAAGCTGCGCGTGCGGAGAAAGCCAGGAAAGAGGCCGCCGCCGCGAAAAAACCGAACAAGTACGTGAAGCCGACGTACGTACCGCCCAAGGCCCAGGTGCCCCAGGCAGAGCGTAGTTCCTGGGGGTTGATCAAGCCCGTGAGCGGGGGTCGGCAGACCTCGAGCTTCGGGTGGCGCCCGACTCCCGCGGGAACCATCGACTACGGGGGACGCGGCGGCTACGTGCACGCCGGTGTTGACTGGGGGTTCGGTGGCCAGTGCGGTGCTCCGGTGCGGGCCGCCGCTGACGGCGAGGTCTGGTTCGCCGGCTGGGGCGGATCATCGGGCAACAAGGTCACAATCAGCCACGGCGTGGTTCGGGGCAAGGCCCTGGCAACGAACTACCACCACATGCAGAGCATCAACGTGCGGAACGGTCAAAACGTCAAGCAGGGCCAGGTCATCGGTTTTGTCGGCACCACGGGAAACTCCACAGGTTGCCACATGCACTTCGAGACGATCGTCAACGGCACGCCCGTGAACCCATTGGGACTTCTCTAGCGGTAAACTGTTCTTTCGCATACCGATGAAGTCTTACGTGGAGAGGGGCTGCCGACGTGGCTAAAAAAGACCCGGAGGAACGGATCATTGCGAGCAATCGCAAGGCCAGGCACGACTATGAAATCCTCGATACCTTCGAGGCTGGCATGGTGCTTACCGGCACCGAGGTGAAGTCGCTCCGCGAAGGAAAGGCGTCCCTTGTTGACGGGTTCGGCCAGTTCTACCGCGACGAGCTGTACCTGGAGAATGTCTACATTCCCGAGTACCTCAACGGTTCCTGGACAAACCACGCGGCTCGTCGACGCCGGAAGCTTCTGCTGCACCGCCAGGAACTCGTCAAGATCGAGCGCAAGATCTCCGAATCGGGATTGACGATCGTTCCTTTGAGCCTGTACTTCAAGAACGGGCGCGCGAAAGTTGAGATCGGCGTGGCGCGCGGCAAGAAGGAATACGACAAACGGCAGACGCTGCGGGAGAAGCAGGACAACCGCGAGGCTTTGCGCACGATGCGGGAACGCAACCGTGGTAACCGCGAATAGTTCCGGGAATAGACGTGGCGCAATTGTGCGTTAGACTAGGTATCCACGGATAAAACCGTGGGGTTGGAACGATGGAAATCGTTCGTTGACAACAAAATACGGGGATGATCGGTTTCGACGGTGTGAGTCGCGACATGTGAAGCGGGCCGAGGATGCAAAGTTATCTCGTAAACGCTCTTTGCAAAACAATAAGTGCCGACTCAAAGCGCACTGACTTCGCTCTCGCTGCCTAAGCAGCCAGACAGTCCGTAAGCCAGGGGATGCTATCGCCCCTGTTCCTTACGTCATTTAGATAGCCACTGCGGGAAGTTAGTGTTACCGGAACAACCTGCATAATTTAGGTAACTGTGCTCGGATCAGCCGCTTGTTTGCGTGACGGCTGGAGCAGAGAAAATCCACTGCAAACTGCGCCCGGAGAAGACCTGGCAACACCACATCGGACGGGAGTTCAATTCTCCCCATCTCCACAATGAGCGGCTCCGGAATCCATGCGATTCCGGAGCCGCACTTGTTTAAGGCCCCTACCGGACCGGCTGGCGTGCAGTTTCCGGTCCAGTCCCTGCCCTGCCTGGCCCGGCTCCCGGCAGGGCCGCGCGTGATGCGAAACGCACAGGCCAAGCCGGTCGAGGTGGGTGTTGTACGTTTCGGACACCGGCGTCGACATAGACTGGAGACGTAAGTGTTGAGCCTGGCGAAGGCCGGGCAATGACGAGTTTTTGGTGAGGGTAAGCCACATGCAACAGCAACCAGCGTCCGGCAACGGAAAACCGGTGGACAAGTCCGGTGCCGTAGGTGCCGGTGGCGATGTTGGGCGGCCTGCCACGTCGAAGAAGCCGGTCCCCAAGCCGGGCCCTCGGCCGGTGGGCACGGCCAAAGCGCGCCCCAAAGATGCAAGGAAGCCGGTGAAGCCGGCGGTGGCTGCCGAAGACGGACCGAAACCCGCAACGGGTCAAGCACCCACGCCCGCCGTTGGATTGAAGCCGGGGCTCGACGCCCGTCCATCCCGTCCGATGGACGGCGGTGTATCCTCGCCGATGCACCCGACACCGGCCGTGATGAAGCCGCACCGTCCCCGACCCGAAGCACAGATCGGAAAGACCGCACCCGCGACAGCGGCGGTATCCGTTCAGCCTGCACCCGCGACAGCGGCGGTATCCGTTCAGCCTGCACCCGCGACGGCGGCGCTGCCGGCGATCGCTGTTCCCGAGGCACAGGCCCTTCCACGGACCGAAGCCGTCGCGGTGGTCCCAGGCACCCCGGAACCGACCGTGACCGCGCAGGAAGCTGTCGCCTCGGAACCACTGGAAGCCCGGGAGGACGCCGGAACCCCGGTGGACGCGCCGGCTCCGGAATCCCCGGCACTGCCCGGTGCCGGTGTGTTCCTGGAAGAAGTCGTGCACCGGCCCGCAGACTTCAAGCAGAAGAACGCCCAACCTCATCCCGGGGAGGGCCAGACGGTTCAGGAAGCTGCGGACCCCGCAGACCTGGCCGGCGCCGAGTCAATGGACCAGCCGGTGTCCCATGCCGGTTGGGACGCTGTCGCGACGGGTGCCGAACACCGCGCCGGGATCCCTGGCACGTCTGCGGCCGAGGCCGCAGGGGACGTTAAGGCAGCTCCCGGCACCGTGGCGCTCGCGCTGTTCATGGGTGTCTCGTTTGTGCTCGAGGTGGCGTTGCTCGGTGCCGTCGGTCTGTGGGCCATGGGTGCATTGCCGTTGGAACCCATCGTTTCCGTGCTGGTTACGGTGGCCCCGCTGGTCATCTTCTGGGGAGTGTTCATGTCCCCGAAGGCGCCCTTCCGCCTGGCCGTAGTGCCGCATGCGGTGCTGGCCCATGCGCTCTTCGCCGGCGGCACGGCGCTGCTGGTGGCTGCCGGCCAGCCGGTGCTGGCAATCGCCATGGGCGCGCTCACGGCGCTGAGCATCCAGCTGACACTGCTGGTGCGTGGCGGGGATGCGGGGGAGCCACGGCGCCGCAGGACCAAGGGCTCCGGGCGCCGGGCAGCACGCTAGAAGCGTTGCGGGACCTTCGCCGGCCCTGTCAATGAAGCCGGCGGGTTCCGCGGGTCAGGAGGGCTGTGTTGCGGGTAGTACCCAGAGCATTGTCGCGTCGATGTCGCTGAGCTCCGGGTGCGGCAGCTCGAGCTCCGCACCGGGGGCGATCCCGAGCTCCGTGCAGCGGCGCAGCCAGGCGGGATCCTCGTCGCTGATCCGGCTCACGATTACCCGCGCGGTCGCTCCGTTGCCGAGTGCGGGGGCGGTGTCGCCGGTGCCGTGGATGAAGCGGTCCAGCCGGATGGCCGGCGGCATCACCACGGTTCCGTCGGGGCCCGGGATCGGGTCCCCGTGTGGGTCCGCCGCGGGGTGTCCGAGGCGCGCGGCGAGGGCCTCGATGAAGCGGTCCGAGACGGTGTGTTCGAGCTGTTCGGCCTCGTTGTGGACCTCGTCCCAGGAATAGCCGAGCTCGTTGAGCAGGAACGTCTCGATGAGCCGGTGCCGGCGCACCACCGAGAGCGCGGCAAGCCGCCCGGCCTCGGTGAACTCGATGGCCCCGTAGCGCGGGTGCACCACCAGGTCCTTGCCGGCGAGCTTGGCCACCATGGAGGTCGCCGAAGCCGGTGCGACGCCCAGCTGCGCGGCGATGTTCCCGGTGGTCACGGGATCGTTTTCCCACTCGGTGAGCGCGTGGAGCGCCTTCAGGTAGTTTTCCTCGCTGGCGGTCAGCGCCAGGGAGCGGGGATGTCGCATCAGCGGCCCTCGTTCAGGATCCGCAGGGCCGCATCGTGCAGCAGGGTGTTGCTGGCCACCGCGTTGCCGCCGTCGCAGCCCTCGACGCCCTCGACGGAGGTGAAGCGCCCGCCTGCCTCGCGCACGATCGGCACCAGGGCCGCCATGTCGTAGAGGTTCAGCTCCGGTTCGGCCGCGAGGTCCACGGCGCCCTCGGCGACCATGCAGTAGGACCAGAAGTCCCCGTAGGCGCGGGTGCGCCAGAGGGTGTCGGTAAGCTCGATGAAGTTATCCCGCTGGCCGCGTTCCTTCCAGCCCGAGAGCGAGGAGTAGGACAGCGAGGCGTCCTCCAAACGGGAGACCGAGGAGACCTTCAGGCGGTGCGCCGCGGCCATCGACTTGCCCGTGTAGGCACCCATGTCCTTCGCCGCCCACCACCGCCGGCCCAGCGCCGGTGCGGAGACCAACCCGACGACGGGTTCGCCGTCCTCGACGAGAGCGATAAGCGTGGCCCAGACGGGCACGCCGCGCACGAAGTTTTTGGTGCCGTCGATCGGGTCGATGACCCAGTGGCGTTTCGACTTGCCGGTGGTGCCGAACTCCTCGCCGGTGACGGCGTCGCGTGGCCGCGCGCGGGCCAGGTGCGAGCGGATCGCCTCCTCGGCTGCCTTGTCCGCATCCGAGACCGGGGTGAGGTCCGGCTTGGTCTCCACCACCAGGTCCACGGCCTTGAAGCGGGAGAGGGTCAGTGAGTCGACCGAGTCCGCGATCACGTGCGCCAGGCGCAGGTCGTCGTTGTACGTCATCACATCGGGGTTCATGCTGTTAAACCTATCCCACCCCGGTTCCCGGGGGCCGTTTCGTGTCGGGTCCGCGTCGGCCCGGGCCGCGGGCCGGACGGGTTAGAAGCTGCCCAGTTCCTTGGCCTCGGTGCTCTCGTCCTGGCCGAGCAGTCGGCGGAAGGACTCGAGGCGCGCGATGCCGACGGGGCCGGCCTCGCCGGAGGCGACCCAGGCGTCGAGCGCGCACTGCGGCTCGGAGGCCTTGTGCGTGCATCCGCGTTCGCAGTCCGCGGCGATCGGTTCCAGGTCGTCGAACGCCTTGAGGATGTTCTCCGGGTCCACCAGGGCCAGCCCGAAGGAGCGGATGCCCGGGGTGTCGATGATCCAGGTGCCCTCCGGGGCGTCGTCGACGCGCAGTGCGAGCGCCGAGGAGGAGGTGTGGCGGCCGCGGCCGGTGACGGCGTTGACGTTGCCGGTGGCGCGCTCGGCGCCGGTGAGTGCGTTCACGAGCGTCGACTTGCCCACGCCGGAGTGGCCGATGACCACCGAGACCTTGCCGGCGAGGTGCTCGCGCAGCAGCTCCACGGGGGTGCCGGCCAGCCGGGCCGAGGCCCCGTCGGCGCTTCGCGCGTCGATGCCCGTGGCGTCCTCGGCGGTGGTGCGGGAGATGACGATGTCGATGTCCAGGTGCCGGTAGTTCTCCAGGAACGGTTCCGGGTCGCGCACGTCGGCCTTTGTCACGCACAGCAGCGGGCGGATGCCTGCGTCGAAAGCCGCCACCACGGCGCGGTCGATGAAGCCGGTGCGCGGTTCCGGGTTTGCCGCCGCCACCACGATCACCAGTTGGTCCACGTTTGCCACGACGACGCGTTCCACGGGGTCCGTGTCGTCGGCGCTGCGGCGCAGCAGCGTGCTGCGTTCCTCGATGCGCACCAGTCGCGCCAGGGTGTCGGGGGCGCCGGAGGTGTCCCCGACCAGGGCCACGAAGTCTCCGGGCACCACGGGGTTTCGGCGCAGTTCGCGGGCGCGGGCGGCGATGACGATGCGCTCGTTGGCGGTGTCCTCGTCGAGGATCGCGGTGTACCGTCCGCGATCGACCGTGATGATGCGTCCGATGACCGCTTCCTCGTAGGCGGGGCGGTCCTTGGTGCGCGGGCGGGTGCCCTTCTTGTTCGGCCGGGTGCGGACCGTGAAGTCCTCCCAATCCTGGGTGTTGCGTGCCATGGGCTTAGTCTGCGGCCTTTCCGCTGGCGGCCAGCGTCATCCAGAGTGCGGGGAAGTCGGGCATGGTCTTGGCGGTGGTGGCGATGTCGATCACGCGCACCCCGGGGACGGCCAGTCCGATGATGGCGCCGGCGGTGGCCATGCGGTGGTCGGCGTAGGTGGCGAAGTCCCCGCCGTGTAGCGGGGCCGGTTCGATCAGCAGTCCGTCCTCGAGTTCGGTGACCTTGCCGCCGAGGGCGTTGATCTCGGTGGCAAGCGCCGCGAGTCGGTCGGTCTCGTGCCCTCGCAGGTGCGCGATGCCGGTCAGCCGCGAGGGCCCGGTGGCCAGGGCGCAGAGCGCGGCCAGCGTGGGGGCAAGCTCGGAGGAGTCGGCGAAGTCGATGCCGTTGATGGCGGCGGGGCCCGTGACCTCGAGGGTGCCGTCGGCCAGGTGGTCCACCCTCGCCCCCATGGCACCGAGGATCGCGCGCCAGCGGTCGCCGACCTGCGTGGTGGCGGCGGGCCAGTGGGGAATGCGCACCGTCCCGGCGGTGACAAGCGCGGCGGCGAGGAACGGGCCGGCGTTGGAGAGGTCCGGTTCCATGACCTTGTCGAAGGCTGCGATGGGTCCGGGGGCGACCTTCCAGCTGCGTGCATCGGGCCGGGTGACCCCGACGCCGAGCTCGCCCAGGGTCTGCACCGTCATCTCGATGTGGTCGGGGCTGGCGATCGGCCCGGGGGCCGCGGTGATTTCCAGGCCGTGCTCGGTGCGGGCGCCGATCAGCAGCAGGGCGCTGATGAACTGGGAGGAGGAGGCCCCGTCGACGACAATGCTGCCGCCGGGCAAGGTGCCGGTGCCGGTGAGCGTGAATGGCAGCATCCCCGGTGCACCGTGTTCCTCCACCGGAACGCCAAGGTCCTTCAGGGCCGCGACGATCGGGGCCATGGGGCGCAGGCGTGCATGCGGATCGCCGTCGAAGGAGAAGGCTCCGCGGGCCAGCGCGGCCAGCGGCGGCACGAAGCGCATCACGGTGCCGGCCAGGCCGCAGTCGATCCCGACGGTCGCCGGCGCCCCGGTTGCCTCCCCGGTCCCTTCGCCGCCGGCCGCGGCCGGCGGGGTGACCAGCAGGTCGATCGTGCCGTCGGCCTGCGGGAGGACCTCGATGTGCGCGCCGATGGCTCGCAGCGCGGCGATCATCAAGTCGGAGTCGCGCGAAGTGAGGGCGTTGCGGATGCGGGAGGTGCCGTCGGCCATGGCCGCGAGCAGCAGGTAACGGTTGGTCAGCGACTTGGATGCCGGCACGACGACGGTGCCGTTCACCGGCAGGCCCGGGTGCGGGGCGTCCCATCTCTGGTCAACGGTGTTCTGCATGCTCATCGGCTGCCTCCGGTGGTGAACGTGTGCCCGGGCCGGAGTGGCCTCGGGGGATGCTGGCGTGCGGCACAAGCCGCCGGTGCGCTGCGGATCCCGGGACGCAGGCCCGGGCGCAGTGCCCGCCTCAATCCTAGCCGTTCCCGCGTCCCGCGGGGGGGAGCGGACCGCGGGAAGCCGCCGGGGAAGGGGCGTGTGTTTCCACACGGGACGGAATAGCGCGGGGTCCGTCGGTGTTACCCCTTGTACCGGATGCCGTCCGTGTCCACGCTCCCTCCCTGCGGCGGGGTGCCGGCGGAGGCGGCCGGAGCCGAATTTTGCCTACAGGTGGAGGAACATATGGTTGTGCTAGAGGCGACTGCGCCGCGTGCTGCAGCGCCGCCGCAGCGCGTAGACTGGGCCGTGATGACCGAAGATACCCAGGGCACCGACACCGTACCGGCAGCCAATGAGACCGAAGCACAGCGCCGCGAGCGTTTTGAACGCGATGCCCTGCAGTATGTCGACCAGCTGTATTCGGCCGCCATGCGCATGGCCCGGAACCCCTCCGATGCGGAGGACCTGGTCCAGGAGGCCTACACCAAGGCCTATTCGGCGTTCCACCAGTACAAGCCAGGGACCAACCTGAAGGCATGGCTCTACCGGATCCTGACCAACACGTACATCAACCTGTACCGCAAGCGGCAGCGCGAGCCGCTGCGCACGTCCACCGACACCGTCGAGGACTGGCAGATGGCCCAGGCCGCCGAGCACACGCCCACGGGGCTGCGTTCGGCGGAGGTCGAGGCCCTCGACCACCTCCCGGACTCGGATGTGAAGAACGCGTTGCAGGCCATCGCGGAGGAATTCCGGCTGGCCGTGTACTTCGTGGACGTGGAGGGCTTCCCGTACAAGGAAGCCGCGGAGATCCTCGGGGTGCCGATCGGCACGGTGATGTCGCGGTTGCACCGGGGCCGTAAACAATTGCGAGAATTGCTGGCCGACTACGCCCACGAGCGTGGCGGCGGCCAGCCACCAGAGACCCAAGGGGCGGCCAAGCCCGGAGCGGAGAAGAAGTAATGGGTGACTGCTATTCACTGGGCGATTGCGACGACAAGCGCATCGTCCGGCTGTACGAGTACCTTGACGGCGCGCTGTCGATGCAGGACCTTTCGGAGGTCAAGGCCCACCTGGAGCACTGCACCGAATGCGCCGAGGAGTACGACCTCGAGTGCATCATCCGCTCGGTCGTGCGCCGCAGTTGCCAGGAGATCGCGCCCGAGACCCTGAAGTCCAAGATCATTTCCCGGATCAGCGAGATCCGCGTGGAAATCGGGCACGTCTAGCCCGGCCGCAGCCGCACAAAAAACTGGTCCCCCGATTCCGGAATTCCGGAGTCGGGGGACCAGTTTTTTCCTGCGGCACCGGGTGCCGCAGGCGGACTAGCTGTTGGGGCGCTTGCCGTGGTTGGCTCCGCCGCGCTTGCGGTCCCTGCGCTTGCGTGCACGCTTGCTCATATGCTGTCTCCCTTGTGTGATCGGGGCCATCTGTTGACTGGTGCAAGTCTTTCACACACCGGCCCCGATCGACAAAGCGGGCGGCCCGCCGGGCAGCGGTGTTGCGCAGGGGCGTGTCAGTCGCCGGCGGGTTCCGGAAGGCCGAGCCACGAGTACCAGCCGCGGTGCAGCACGAGCCACGCCATCAGGCCGTAGCCCGCCTGGCCGGGCAGGCCGCCGTTGGCGTTGAGGTCGCTGCGCCATTGGGCGTGGTTCTGCAGCGGTGTGAAAGTGTCGACGTAGTGGTGGCGCCGGCGCGTGGCGACGTCCCCGTACACGTGGGAAAGCTCGGCCAGCCGGTGGTTGCGTTCCGGGTCCAGCCCCGGGGCCGGGCCCACTACGAGCGCCTTGATGCTCATCTGGGACGCCGAATCGAGGATGTTCGCCAGGTTCAGGCGGCTGCGTGCCGTCGAAAGGCCGAGGTCCAGGTCGCGGTCCGAAAGCGCGACGACCAGGCGGTTGTCGACGTTCTCGCCGAAGCGCCGCGAGGCCTCGTCGAACCAGCGGGTGCTGAGCGCCTCGGAACCCTCGCCGGGGGCGGCAAGCGTGTAGCTCTCGATGCGCACCTCGTTGCTTGAGGTCCGTGCCAACACGCGCCCGTACCAGCCCAGGGCCCGGGGATCCCCGTGGCCGGCCAGGAGTTCGTCGCCAATGGCGGTGAGTCGGATAGTGCGGTATTCCACGAATGACCTTTCTGGGGCGCGTACGCACCAACACTAGCAGTCGATTAAGCGCCTCAGGGGCGGGACACCATTGCGTCCCGCCCCTGAGGCGTTTTCAATTCACTGTTTCACCAGTGCCGTCGCGTTTACTGGCGCGAGAAGGCCTTGGTGATCAGCTCGGCCTGCTCCATCTCGTGGCGCTTGTGCGTGCCGGTCGAGGTGGCTGCGGAGGCCTTGCGGGAAACCAACCGGATGTGCTTGTTCAGCTCGCCCGGCAGGTTCAGGCCGACGAACGGCCACGGACCCTGGTTGGCGGGTTCGTCCTGCGCCCAGAGGACCTCGGCGTTCGGGTACTTGGCCAGCTCCGCGGCGATGGCCCCGGCCGGCAGCGGGTAGAGCTGCTCGACGCGGATGATCGCCGTCTTGGTGTCCGCTGCCTTGGTGCGGGCCGCGGCCAGGTCGTAGTACAGGCGGCCGGAAACCAGCAGCACGCGATCGACGTCGGCCGGGTTCAGGTTCGCCGTGTCCGGGATGACTTCCTGGAAGGTGCCGGTGGTGAAGTCCTCGACCGAGGAGGCGGCGGCCTTCAGGCGCAGCAGCTGCTTCGGGGTGAAGATCACCAGCGGCTTGCGCGGACGGGCGTAGGCCTGGCGGCGCAGCAGGTGGAAGTGGTTGGCACCGGTGGAGGGCTGGGCCACGACCATGTTCTGCTCGGCGCACATCTGCAGGAAGCGTTCGATGCGGGCGGAGGAGTGGTCCGGACCCTGTCCCTCGTAGCCGTGCGGAAGCATCATGACCAGCGAGGAGCGCTGGCCCCACTTCTGCTCGGCGGAGGAGATGAACTCGTCGATGACCGTCTGCGCTCCGTTGACGAAGTCGCCGAACTGCGCCTCCCAGAGCACCAGGGCGTCCGGGCGTTCCACCGAGTAGCCGTACTCGAAGCCGAGTGCCGCGTATTCGCTGAGCAGGGAGTCGTAGATGGAGAGCGGTGCCTGGTCCTCGGAGAGGTTCAGCAGCGGGTACCACTCGTCGCCGTTGAGGCGGTCGTGGAAGACCGCGTGGCGCTGCACGAAGGTGCCGCGGCGCGAGTCCTGGCCCACCAAACGGACCGGGACGCCTTCCATGGACAGCGAACCGAAGGCGGCGATTTCCGCCATGCCCCAGTCGATGCCGCCCTCGCGGCTCATCTTCTCGCGGCGCTCGAGCAGCACCTTGAGCTTCGGGTGCACCGTGAAGTCGGCGGGGATCGCCACGTGGGCGGCACCGATGTGCGCGAGGGTCTCGGTGCTGATCTTCGTCGGGTTCTCGGTGAGCGGTGCTGCCTCGTCGTCGCGCTGGGCCGCGGGCAGCTCCAGGTCGTTGACGGCGGAGGTGCCGGCGGTGATGACCGGGATCGGCGAGGTCTGCGCCGCGTGGGTCTCGGCGAAGACGCGCTCCAGGCGTTCCTGGTAGTCGCGCAGAGCCTGGTCGGCCTCGTCCTGCGTGATGTCGCCGCGGCCGACCAGGGCCTCGGTGTACAGCTTGCGGGTCGAGCGCTTGGCCTCGATGAGGTTGTACATCATCGGCTGGGTCATCGACGGGTCGTCGCCCTCGTTGTGGCCACGGCGGCGGTAGCACACCATGTCGATGACGACGTCCTTGTTGAAGCGCTGGCGGTACTTGAAGGCCAGCTGCGCAATGCGGACGACCGACTCCGGGTCATCGCCGTTGACGTGGAAGACCGGTGCCTGGACCTGCTTGGCAACGTCGGTGGCGTACACCGAGGAGCGCGAGGAGGTCGGCGCGGTGGTGAAGCCCACCTGGTTGTTCACGATCACGTGGATCGTGCCGCCGGTCTTGTAGCCCGGAAGCTGCGAGAACGCGAGGGTCTCGGAGACGACGCCCTGGCCCGCGAAGGCCGCGTCGCCGTGCACCAGGATCGGGAGCACGCTGAAGTCCCTGGACTCAGCCTTGTCCTGCTTGGCTCGCACGATGCCCTCGAGCACCGGGTCGACGGCCTCGAGGTGCGAGGGGTTGGCTGCCAGGTAGACGCGGGTCTGGTTGCCCGAGTCCGAGGTGTAGGAACCCTCGGTGCCCAGGTGGTACTTCACGTCGCCGGAACCCTGGACGGAGCCCGGGGTGGCGGTGCCCTCGAATTCGCGGAAGACCTGTGCGTAGGTCTTGCCGGCGATGTTGGTGAGCACGTTCAGGCGGCCGCGGTGGGCCATGCCGATGCCGACCTCGTCGATGCCGTCGTCGGCTGCGTCGGAGATGATGCCGTCAAGCAGCGGGATCAGCGACTCGCCGCCCTCCAGCGAGAAGCGCTTCTGGCCCACGAACTTGGTCTGCAGGAAGGTCTCGAACGCCTCGGCGGCGTTGAGCTTGCCCAGGATGCGGAACTGTTCCTCGCGGGTCGGCTTGGAGTACTTGTGCTCCAGCTCGTCCTGGAACCACTTGCGTTCCACCGGATCCTGGATGTGCATGTACTCGATGCCGGTGGTGCGGCAGTAGGCATCGCGCAGCACGCCGAGGATGTCGCGCAGCAGCAGGCGGTCCTTGCCGCCGAAGCCGCCGGTGACCCATTCGCGGTCCAGGTCCCAGAGGGTCAGGCCGTAGGTCTGGATGTCCAGGTCCGGGTGGCGTCGCTGGACGTACTCGAGCGGGTTGGTGTCGGCCATCAGGTGGCCGCGCACGCGGTAGGAGTGGATCAGCTGCTGGATGCGGGCGATCTTGTTGACCTGCAGCTCGATGTCGACCTGGTTGTCGACGGCCCAGCGCACCGGCTCGTAGGGGATGCGCAGCGCTTCGAAGATCTCGTCGTAGAAGCCCTGTTCGCCCAGCAGCAGCGACTCGATCAGGCGCAGGAACTCGCCGGAGCCGGCACCCTGGATGACGCGGTGGTCGTAGGTGGAGGTCAGCGTGATGACCTTGCCGACGCCCTGCTTGGCAACGGTGACATCGGCCGCGCCGCGGAAGGCCGCCGGGTACTCGAGGGCGCCGACGCCCACGATGGTGGCCTGGCCCTTGGAGAGGCGGGGGACCGAGTGGACGGTGCCGATGCCGCCGGGGTTGGTCAGCGAGACGGTGGTGCCGGCGTAGTCGTCGGCAGTCAGCTTGTTGGCGCGGGCGCGCTTGATCAGGCCCTCGTAGGTGTCCCAGAACTCGTTGAAGCTCAGGGTCTCGGCTGCCTTGATGTTCGGCACGGCGAGCATGCGCGAGCCGTCCGGCTTCGGCATGTCGATGGCGATGCCGAAGTTGACGTGGCCCGGCTGGACGGCGACGGGCTTGCCGTCGATCTCCGCGTAGGTGACGTTCTGGGAGGGGAAGAGCTTCAGGGCCCGGACCACGGCGAAGCCGATGATGTGGGTGAAGGAGATCTTGCCGCCGCGGGCGCGCTTGAGGTGGTTGTTGATGACCACGCGGTTGTCGATCAGGAGCTTGGCGGGAACGGCGCGAACCGTGGTTGCCGTCGGAACCGTGAGGCTCTGTTCCATGTTGGTGACGATGGCCTTGGCCGGGCCGCGCAGCGGGGTGCGCTTTTCTTCGCCGGTGGCCGCGGGTGCCGCGGTCTTCGGGAGCTGGGCCGGGATGGGCTGGGCCTTGGTGGCGGGCGCCGGGTCGGCTGGCACGCGCGGGGCTGCGGCTGCAGCGCCGGTGGCCGTGGAGGATTCCGCGGACGAACGGGCAGTCGATCCGGTGACATCCACGACGCGGGCCTGGGTGGCCGCACGAGGGGTTCCGGTCGGTGCGCTGCTGGTGGTAGCAGGCGCTGGCGCGGCGGCGGCCGGGGCCGCGGGGGCCGGGGCGTCGGAGGCACTTGCCTGATCCGAATTGAGGGACGCGAAGATGTCCCACCATTTCTTGTCTACCGAGTTCTTGTCCTTGAGGAACTGCTGGTACAGCTCATCAACTAGCCATTCGTTCCCGCCGAACTCTTCGGTGAGTCGGTGGTGCGATTGATCTGGCACGGTATTACGCCTCTTCCCTGATTGCCGTTGTGTCCAAGCGCCGCCGTGACAAAACCATCACGAAGGCATAGTTCTAGACCTGCTAAGTAGTCTAGTGACTATTGCCCCGGAGATGGGAATCATTGAGTTGGGCATCACACACCCGTTGCGCCAAGCGGTCGGATCCGTCGCCGAGGTGTTGCCGGGCCGGCCGTGCGGGGGAGTCCTGCGCGCGTCGGCTTGGGTGCCGCCGTTCCCGTCTTCGCCCCACGTCACCGGCCGGTGTGGAACAGGGCGGCAAGCTCGAGCGGACTGCGGCGGATGCGTCGGGCGGCCCGGGAGGGCCCGCGGGCCGCGCCGCCGGTTCCGGCGTGTCGCGGGTCGGCAGGCACGCCCGGCTCCGTCAGGGGCCCTGCTGCGCAGTCATGGCGCGGGATGCCTGGACGGGGCTGCCGGCGGCCGGTCCGGCCGGGAATCCTTTCGGCAGCGGGTCGAGTGAATGCAGGTTCGGGTTCGGTTAGACTGAATCCATAATGGACAGCCACTCTCTGTGCCGGCCAGTCGTGGATACACGCGGTGCCGGCAATATACGTCATTGTTTGCCCAGTTCTGCCCCAGTATCGGAGCCTTCTAGTCCGGCGCTGGCTGAACACAAGAACCACCGCGCCCCAGCTGCGCTGCGCGAGTGGGAATTCACCGCCGGGGCGGTGAAACACTAAATGGAATGGTTACTCCTGCTTGCAGGCCTCCTGCTCATCCTTGGCACAGGCTTCTTCGTCGCAGTCGAGTTTTCCCTGGTTGCACTTGATCCCGCCACTGTCGAGAAGGCGGTGAAGGACGGGGACAAGAAGGCCGAAGCCCTGCTTCGCTGCCTCAAGTCGCTATCCACGCAACTCTCCTCCTGCCAACTCGGCATCACCCTGACAACCCTGCTGACCGGCTACGTGATGGAACCCTCCGTGGGCAAGCTGCTGCAGGAACCCCTGCATGCGTTGGGCCTGGGGGATTCGGCGGTTCCGGTAAGCCTGATCACCGCCATGGTGCTAGCCACGCTGTTCTCCATGGTCATCGGCGAGCTGGTTCCGAAGAACCTGGCGATCGCCAAGGCCTTCCACATCGGCCGCGCCGTGGCCCGCCCCCAGCTCATCTTCACCGCGATCTTCAAGCCCGCCATCGTGCTACTCAACGGATTCTCCAACAAGGTGCTTCACCTCTTCGGGCTCGAAGCCAAGGAGGAAATCTCCGGTGCACGTTCCCCGGCCGAGCTCGCCTCGCTGGTGCGGCGTTCCGCCGAACTGGGAACCCTTGACAAGGATGCCGCGCACTTCGTTGACCGCACGCTGCGGTTCTCCGACCGTTCGGCCGCCGACGTGATGACCCCGCGCACCAGGATGCGCACCATCGAACACGACGCCCACGTCCAGGAGGTCATAGCCCTGGCCCGGGAGACCGGCTACTCGCGTTTCCCCGTCACCGACGGGTCGAGCGACGAGATCAAGGGCGTCTGCCACGTGAAGACCATCATCGCCATCCCGCGCGACAAGCGCGAGGGCAAGGAAGTCGGCGAGAACAAGACCCCGGTGATCTTCGTGCCCGAGACAGTGCACCTTGACCACCTGCTGGTGCAATTGCGCACCGCCAACCTGCAGATGGCAATCGTCCTTGACGAGTACGGGGGAACCGCCGGAATGGTCACCTTGGAGGACTTGATCGAGGAAATCGTCGGCGAGGTCGCCGACGAGCACGACTCGGCGGTCCCCGAGGTCCGCCAGCGCGAGGACGGAAGCTGGATGATCCCCGGCATGTTCCGCCCGGACCAGGTCAACGAGCTGATCGGCGAGGTGGAGATCCCCGAAGACGCCTCCTACGAAACCGTGGGTGGATTCGTCATGGCGGAACTCGGCAGGATCCCGTCGGTGGGCGACGAGGTTGCCACCGACGGAGGGGTCTTCGTCGTCACGGCCCTGGACAAGCGCCGCGTCGCGGAGCTGCATTTCACCCCGCGCGCCAAACCCGAGGATGACGATGCCGTCGACCCGGGCGCCGACGAGGATTCGGAGGCCGGGGCATGAGCGACTGGGCAGGAATCTTCTGGCTTGTCATCCTGTTGCTGGGCAACGCGTTCTTCGTGGCGGCGGAATTCGCCGTCATGTCGGCACGCCGCTCCCAGATCGAACCCCTGGCCGATGCCGGGAACAAGCGCGCCGTCCGGGCATTGCGCGCCATGGAATCCGTCTCGCTCATGCTGGCCGTCTGCCAGCTGGGCATCACCGTCTGTTCGCTGCTGATCCTCAACGTGGCCGAGCCCGCCATCCACCACCTCCTGGTGGTGCCGCTTGAATGGGTGGGCCTGCCCGAGGCGCTGGCCGGCAGCGTGGCCTTCATCATCGCGCTGCTGATTGTCACCTTCCTGCACGTGACCTTCGGCGAAATGGTCCCGAAGAACATTTCGGTGTCCATGGCGGACAAGGCCGTGCTGATCCTGGCCGGCCCGCTGCTGATGCTCTCCACGCTGGTGCACCCGGTCGTCGTGTCGCTCAACGCGATAGCCAACGGATTCCTGCGCCTGCTGAAGGTCGAACCCAAGAACGAGGTGAACTCCGCGTTCACCGCCGAGGAAGTGCAGTCGATCATCGCCAGCTCCGCGAAGTCCGGCGCCATGCAGGAGGAGGACGCGCTGCGGCTCTCCAAGGCGCTGGAGTTCTCCAACCTCACCGCCGAGGGCACCATGGTTGCCCGTGAGCGCGTGGTGAGCCTGGAGCTCGGGGCGACGGTCGAGCAGTTCGAGCGCACCGTGGGACGCACCGGATTCTCCCGGATCGTCATCAGCGACGGCGAGGACTTCGTGGGCTACTGGCACCTGAAGGACGTCATGTCCCTTCCGGACGCCCAGTACCGCGAGCCGATCGCCAACACCCCGCTGCGCACCATGGGTGTGGTGGCCCCGGACGCGGAGATCGAGGACGCACTCGAGCAGATGCGCGCCGCGGGCGAGCACCTGGCCCGCGTGGTGGATCCCTCCGGAAGCACGCTCGGCGTCCTGTTCCTCGAGGACGTGCTTGAACAGCTGGTCGGGGAGATCGATGACCAGAACCAGAAGCGCGGCATCCGCCGCGAGAACCGGAGCGCCCAATAATGCGAATGACTCGCATTTGAGATAGGCTGGTGTTCCAAGCTTCCTCCGAAAGGGCCCGCGAACACCGCATGCGCAGAACACCGAGTGTCCTCACCGTCCTAGTCTCGGCATTGCTGCTTTCCGCCTGCGCCACCACGGCGCCGGCCGAAGGTGCGGCCGGGACTGGCGGTGGGGACTCCGTGCTTAACGTGGTTGCCTCGACGTCCGTGTATGCGGACGTGGCGAAGGCCGTCGGCGGGGCGAACGTGGAGGTCACGGCGATCGTCGACAAGACCTCGCAGGACCCGCACTCCTACGAGGCCACGGCCCGGGACATGCTGGCACTGTCCAAGGCAGACGTGATCGTCGCCAACGGCGGCGGCTACGACCCGTTCATGGAATCGCTGGCCGGAGGGCTGGAACTGCCGCCGGGTGCGGTCCTGCATGCCGTCGACTTCGCCGACCTGTCCGGGGCTCACGGCGACGAACACACCGGACATGGCCACGAGGAGCACTCGGAACCCGCCGAGGCAACCGACGCGGCCGGGGGAGCCCACGCCGGGCACGACCACTCGGGCCCCAACGAACACGTCTGGTACGACGTGCACACCGTTGGCGCCCTGGCCGAGGGGTTGGCGGATAAGTTCGCTTCCCTGATGCCGGAGAAGGCCTCCGAGTTCGAGGCCGCGGCCCACGGCTTCGAGGCCAAGGTGGATTCCCTGGCCGGGCGCATCGACGCCCTGAAGCCCGCAGCCGAAGGCAAGACCTTTGCCATGACAGAACCGCTGGCCTTCTACCTGCTGACCGAGGCGGGGCTGGAGGACGCAACACCCTCCGGCTTCAGCGCCGCGATGGAATCCGGCGACGACGTGTCGCCGCTGCTGCTCAAGCACCTGAGCGACGGCCTGGTCAACCGGGAATACGCGCTGCTGGCGCTGAACACCCAGACCTCCGGGCCGCAGACGGACAAGGTGCGTTCCATCGCCGAGTCCGCCGGCGTCCCGATCATCAGCATGACCGAAACCCTGCCCCCGGGGCAGGACTACATTTCCTGGATGGATTCAAACGTGCAACAACTCGAGGTGGCCCTTGGAAACCAGTGACCCGATGGCCGAACCTGTCGTCCGGCTGCGCGACGCGTCGCTGAGTTTCGGAAACCGCCTGCTCTGGGACGGACTGGACCTCGACATCGCACCCGGCGAGTTCCTGGCGGTGCTGGGCCCCAACGGATCCGGCAAGACCACGATGCTGCGCACCCTGCTGGGGCTGCAGCAGCTCTCCGGCGGAACCGTCGAGGTGGCAGGCAAGCCCGCAACCCGCGGCTCGCGCCTGGTGGGAACCATCCCGCAGCAGCGCCCCTTCGCCGACAACACCCCGCTGCGCGCCCGCGACCTTGTCGCGCTGGGCATCGACGGCCACCGCTGGGGCATCCGGCTCAAGCGCAAGGCCATCCGCAAGCGCGTCGACGAACTGCTGGAACTGGTGGGCGCCACGGCCTACGCCGACCGCCCCGTCGGCGTGCTCTCCGGCGGCGAACAGCAGCGGCTGCGCGCGGCGCAGGCGCTGGCCGACAACCCGCGGCTGCTGCTCTGCGACGAGCCCCTGCTCTCCCTGGACCTGCACCACCAGCAGGCCGTCTCCGGCCTGATCCACCGCCAGGCCTGCGACCGCGGGTCGGCCGTGGTGTTCGTGACCCACGAGATCAACCCGATCCTGCAGTACGTGGACCGGGTGCTGTACCTTGCCGGCGGGCGCTTCCACGTGGGAACCCCCGCCGAGGTCATGCGCTCGGACGTGCTCTCGGACCTCTACGGCAGCCCGATCGAGGTCTTCGAGTCCAACGGCCGGATCGTGGTGGTCGGCATGCCGGAAAACGTCAGCCACGCCCACCCGACGGCAGGAGCCTGAGCCCATGGATCTGCAAGAAATCTGGAACACCGTCTTCAGCTTCCAGGACTACGCCGAAATCCTGCCGCTGGTCACCAACTCGCTGATCGCCGGCGCACTGCTCGGCCTGGTGGGCGGCATGATCGGCATCTTCGTGATGCTCCGCGACATGGCATTCGCCGTGCACGGCATCGCCGAGCTGTCCTTCGCCGGTGCCGCCTTTGCGCTGCTGGTTGGCGCGAACGTGGTGTTCGGTTCGCTGATCGGCTCCGTCATCGCCGCCCTGGTGCTGGGCATGATGGGTGCCGCGGCGAAGGACCGCAACTCCATCATCGGCGTGCTGATGCCCTTCGGCCTGGGCCTGGGCATCCTGTTCCTGGCCCTGTACGAGGGACGCAGCGCCAACAAGTTCGGCCTGCTCACGGGCCAGATCGTCGCCGTCGACCAGGTGCAGCTGGGCCTGCTGGCCGTCTGTTCGGTGGTGGTGCTCGTGGCACTTGTCGCCATGTGGCGCCCGCTGACCTTCATCAGCGTCGACCCGGCGGTGGCCACGGCCCGCGGCATTCCCGCGGCCAAGCTCTCGGTGGCCTTCATGCTGGTGCTCGGCCTGGCCGTGGCCCTCTCGATCCAGGTCGTCGGCTCGCTGCTGGTCCTCTCCCTGCTGATCACCCCGGCCGCCGCAGCCATGCGCGTGACGGCAAACCCGGTCCTCACCGTGAGCCTTTCGGTGGCCTTCGCCGTCACCTCCGTGGTGGGAGGAATCCTGCTGGCCCTGGCCGGGAGCCTGCCGATCAGCCCGTACGTCACGACGATCTCCTTCCTGATCTACGTGGTCTGCCGCGTGATTGCCTGGCGCCGCGACCGGGTGCGGCACATCAAGACGGCGGCACTCGCGGCCTGAGTCCGCGGCGGCCCACACCGTTCCGGAACGTCCGGGCCCCAAATACGGCCCGGTACGCAAACGCCTCGGGCGGAACCCCGATCCCGTGGAGGGGGTTCCGCCCGAGGCGTTTGCGTAGATACGGGGAGCCGGTTCCGCGGCGGGACCCGTCTTCGGGGTTTTCCCGGTTAGGCCTCCGCCGCGGAGCAGGCGGGGCACAGCCCGTAGATCTCCACGGTGTGGGTGGGCACCGTGTAGCCGTTCTCGGCAGCGACGCGGGCCGCCCACTGCTCGACGGCCGGTGCCTCGACCTCGACGGCCTTGCCGCACCTGCGGCAGACAAGGTGGTGGTGGTGGTGCTCGGCCTGGCATTGGCGGTACATCGCCTCGCCCTCGGCGCTGCGCAGCACATCGACCTGGCCGTCCTCGGCCATGGAGAGCAACAGGCGGTACACCGTGGCCAGCGACACCTTGTCACCCTCGTCGACGAGCCAGCGGTGGAGCTCCTGGGCCGTCACGAAGTCATCGACCTGTCCGAGGGCCGCAACAACCGCCAGCCGCTGTTTTGTCACGCGCTGCTCGGAGCCGCGCCGCTCGGTCGTGGGATTGGTCATGGGTGGAAGCACTCCTATAGATCAGCACAACATCGTCGGTGGGCGTCATGGGCGCCGGAAACGGCGCGGCAACAAGACACCGATGACTCCCCAAGTTTACCAGTGGGTGCCAGGTTCCGGGCGTGGGCCCGGGCGCTGGCGCGAACCGGGAACCCGGCGCTAGGGTTTCAGCATGGATCTGCAAAAGTTCTCCCACGCCTGCGTGCGCATCGAGTCAGGCGGCCGGGCCCTGGCGATCGACCCGGGCAACTTCAGCCAGGTCCCCGAGGCGCTGGAAGGCGTCGAAGCGGTGCTGGTGACCCACGAGCACGCCGACCACCTGGACCTCGGACCCGTCGTGGAGGCGCTGGAAACCAGGAACGGGCTCGAGCTGCATGCGCCTGCGCCGGTGGCAGCGCGCGTGCTGGAGGCGGCGCAGGCCGCCGGAGTGGTCGGGGCCGCCGGGCGCATCCACGCCGTGGAGCCCGGGGACTCCTTCGAAGCTGCCGGCATGCGGGTCTCGGCCCACGGCGGGGTGCACGCGCTGATCCATGCGGACCTGCCGCGCGTGGCAAACATCGGGTACTTCGTCGACGGGCGGCTCTACCACCCGGGGGACAGCTACGAGGTCCCCGGCGGCCTCGAGGTGGAGATCCTGCTGGTCCCGGCCCACGCCCCATGGGCGAAGATCGGCGAAACCATCGACTTCCTGGCGGCGGTGGGCGCCGCGCGGAACTTCCCGATCCACGACGGGCTGCTCAACGCGCGCGGCCTGGCCATGATGGACGGGCACCTCGGACGGGTCGCCGCCGAACGCGGCCTGTCCTACAGGCGCATCGCCGACGGGGAACGGGTGCCGCTGGGTTAGTCCCAGCTGCCGGTCTGCAGCAGGCGCTCGATCCGTCCGGCGTAGGGTGCCGGGTCGAGCCCCGCGCCGGCGAGCCAGGCCTCGTTGTAGTAGGACCCCGCGTAGCGGTCGCCGTTGTCGCAGAGCAGTGTGACGACCGAGCCGCGTTCGCCCCGGGCGCGCATGGTGGCGATGATCTGCCAGGCCAGCCACAGGTTTGTCCCCGTGGACGGGCCGGCGGACAGGTGCGCGAAGTCCCGCAGGTGGCGCATTGCCGCAACGGAGGCCGCGTCGGGCACCGTGGCGATGAAGTCGATGACCGAGGGCACGAAGCTAGGTTCCGGCCGGGCCCTGCCGATGCCCTCGATGCGGCTGGCCCGGCCCGTGGCCAACGCCGGGTCGGTGCCCTCGGCCCAGGCATGCCAGGCGGGGGAGAACGCCGAGCCTTCCGGGTCCGCCACGGCCAAGCGGGTGGGATGGCGGTGGTAGCGCGCGTAGCGCCCGATGGTGGCCGAGGTGCCGCCGGTCCCGGCGCCGACCACGATCCACGACGGGACCGGGTGTTCCTCCATGGCCAGCTGCCCGAAGATCGATTCGGCGATGTTGTTGTTCCCGCGCCAGTCGGTGGCCCGTTCAGCGTAGGTGAACTGGTCCATGTAGTGGCCGTTGGTCTCGGCGGCCAGCCGCTCGGCCACCTGGTAGACCTCCGAGGGGTTCCGGACCAAGTGGCAGGTGCCCCCGGTGGCCTCGATCAGGGCGATCTTCTCCGGGCTGGTGCTTGCCGCCATGACGGCGATGAAGGGCAACCCGAGCAGCTTTGCGTAGTACGCCTCGGAGACCGCTGTGGACCCGGACGAGGCCTCCACGATCGTGGTGCCCTCGGTGATCCAACCATTGACCAGCCCGTAGAGGAAGAGCGAGCGGGCCAGCCGGTGCTTGAGGCTGCCGGTGCGGTGCGTCGACTCGTCCTTGAGGTACAGGTCGATGCCCCAGTCGCGGGGCAGCTCGAGCTTGTGCAGGTGTGTGTCGGCCGAACGCATGGATTCCGCGTCGATGGTGCGCACCGCGGCGTCGACCCAGGCACGGGTGGCGGAGGGTTCGGGCAGCGAGATCAGGGGTGTTGTGTCCACGCTCCCACCCTACCCAAGATCACCCGCCAGGATGACGCGGGCGGGTACCTCGCCACGGGTAGAGTCGTGGTGGGGGCGTCATTTCGGCACTTCAGGGAAGGACATCGATGGCACAGCAATACCCGTTGATCGAGGCACAGGAACTGCACCGGCTGCTGGAGGCGCCGGGGGACACCGTGCTGCTCGATGTGCGGTGGGCACTGGGGGATCCCGACGGCCATGCGCACTACCTGGACGGGCACCTGCCCGGTGCGGTCTTCGTCGACCTCCACCACGAACTCGCCGCGGAACCGAGCCCGCAGGCCGGCCGCCACCCGTTGCCCTCCGCGGAGGCCTTCCACCGGGCAGCGCGTCGCTGGGGCATCAACCCCGGCTCGCGCGTCGTGGTCTACGACGCGACCTGCGCGCTTGCGGCGGCCCGCGCGTGGTGGCTGCTGCGCCACGCCGGGTTCGCCGACGTGCGGGTGCTCAACGGCGGGCTCGATGCCTGGACGCGCGCCGGGTTCCCGCTGGAACGGGGCGAGCGCACGGCGGTTCCCGGGACCGTGGAGCTGGGCTGGGGCCACCTGCCGATCATCGAGATCGACCAGGCCGAGGGTTTTGCCGGTGTCCTGCTCGATGCCCGCGCCTTTGAACGCTACACCGGCGCCACCGAACCCATCGACCCGCGCGCCGGGCACGTCCCGGGTGCAGTGAGCCGGCCGACCACCGAAAACCTTGGCACCGACGGACGGTTCCTGGTGCCGACGGTGCTGGCCGAGCGCTTCGCCGCGCTGGGCGTGCAGGCCACCGAGAGCGGGCAGCAGGTGGCCGCCTACTGTGGCTCCGGCGTCACCGCGGCACACCAGATCCTGGCACTGGAAACCATAGGAGTCCGGGCGGCGCTCTATCCGGGCTCCTGGTCGCAGTACGCGTCGGACCCGACGCGCACCCCCGCCACCGGGGAAGCCCCGTAGGCGCCCGCAGCAGGGGTGCCGCGCTGGCACCTGCGGCCTCCAAGGAGTAAGTTCGAAAGCATGATTGGTCGCCCGGTACCCCCGCCCCACAACGCCGAACAGCGCATCAACGACCGGTTCGCGGCACGTGCCCGGCAGCCGCGGGACCCCGTGGCCGGCGGGCCCCGGAAGGTCAGGGCCATGGGCATCGTCGAGGAGCACGGCCCGCTCACGGCCCTGCAGATCGAGCGGCGGCAACCTGGAGCCCGCGACGTGGTCATCGACCTCGAGTACTGCGGGCTGTGCCACAGCGACGTCCACGCGGGACGCGGCGAATGGGGTGCGGCGAAGCTTCCGCTGGTGACCGGACACGAGATGGTCGGCGTGGTCCGGGAGACCGGCAGCGAGGTTGGGGACCTGGCCGTCGGCGCCCGGGTGGGCGTGGGCTGCCTGGTGGATTCCTGCCGGGAATGCGAGGCCTGCCGCGAGGGGCTGGAGCAGTTCTGCCCCAAGCGGGTCGGCACCTACGGGGCCACGGACCCGGCCACGGGCGAATACACCCAGGGCGGATACTCGCAGGGCATCGTGGTGAACCGCGACTTCGTGCTGCGCATCCCCGACGCGCTGGACCCGGCCGCCGCAGCCCCGCTCCTGTGCGCGGGCATCACCAGCTACTCGCCGCTGCGCCACCACAAGGTGGGCCCCGGCAGTGCCGTCGGCGTGCTGGGACTTGGCGGACTCGGGCACATGGCCGTCAAGCTGGCCGTCGCCATGGGCGCCAGCGTCACTGTCTTCACCAGCAGCGAGGACAAGCGCGAATCCGCGTTGGCACTGGGTGCGGCCCGCGTGGCCAACTCTTCCGACGCCACCGAGCTGCGGGCTGCCTTCGACACGCTGAACCTGCTCATCGACACCGTGTCGGCGCCGCACGACATCGGCCTCTACCTGCGGACCCTCAAGCGCGACGGGGCGCTGGTGCAACTTTCGCTGCCGGCCGACGGCATGCCCGCCTTCGATACCCGGCAGCTCATCACCAAGCGCCTGAGCTACACCGGATCGCCCATCGGGTCGATCGGCGAAACCCAGGAGATGCTGGACTTCTGCGCCGAGCACGGCATCGCCGCAGACATCGAACTCACCGATGCCGCACACCTGAACGAGGCCTGGGACCGCATGGTCGCCTCCGACGTGAAATACAGATTTGTCCTAGATATCGCCACACTCGGCGAAGCAGCCAAGGAGGGTGCATGAGCACACTGTTCACCAAGATCATCGACGGGGAGATCCCCGGCAGGTTCGTCTGGAAGGACGAGTACGCCGTGGCGTTCCTGACCATCGGGCCCATCACGCACGGGCACACCCTGGTGGTACCACGCGCGGAGGTCGACAAGTGGACGGAGGCCCCCACCGGCCTGATGAACCACCTCACCGACGTTGCCGGCAAGATCGGCAAGGCGCAGGTGCGTGCTTTCGGTTCCGAGCGGGCGGGGCTGATGATTGCGGGATTCGAGGTGCCGCACCTGCACCTGCACGTCTGGCCCACGAACTCGCTGGCCGACTTCGACCTGGCCCGTGCCGACGTCAACCCCAACCCGGCGACCATGGATGAAAACGCCGAAAAGCTGCGTGCCGCGTTGCGCGAAGACGGCCACGGGGACTGGGTTCCCGCCAGCTAACAGTGCGGGAACAAGCGGAAGCCTTCGGGCCGGTGACACCATCGACCCGAAGGCTTCGTGCTGTGAGCATCCGGAGAAGGGCGCCCTTGCCACGCTGCTACCGGTCGGTGGCCCCGCTGCCGTCGGGTGTCTCGCCGTTGGCAACCGCCTCGATCCAATCGACGGCCTGGTCCGAGAGGAAGAAACCATCGGGGGCCGTGGCGCCGGCCCACGACGTGTCCGCCGTTGCGGCCCCCTCCACCGACCTGATGTTGTCCACGATGTGCTGCGGAACCGCTTCGCCGTTGTGCCGGACCAGCCATTCCCTGCTGTCGGCCGGCAGTGCGGGCCACCATTCCTCGATGCGCATGACCCTAATTTTTGCACCGGCACGCGTCGGGGGGGGGGGGGGGGGAATGTGTGTCCGCGCTGGCCGGCAGCGGATGGGCCGGCCGGCGCGGCTTGGTCCTCAGCTCCAGAATCCGGCGAGCTCCGCGGCAACCGCCCTGCCTTGGTGGTAACCCGCGCGGGCAGCCGGCGGGCGGGTCGAGAGGTCCATCATGTTGCTGCCGAATACCCCGAGGGATTCGGCATCGGGCAGGATGCAGCAGACCTCGCTGCCGCCGGCGCGCAGCTCCTCCACCTGGGTTGCGAGGTCCGTTCCCCATTCCGCCGGCGTCCGTGACCTGCCGCCCAGGGGAGAGAGCACCAACACGCGCCCGTACCCGGCCGCCAGGTCCGCGTTCTCGCTGGAACGGCGGTATCCGCCGTCGATGTACCGATCTTCGCCGATCCGGTAGGGAGGCGCCCCGAAGCCGAATGAGGTGCTTGCGGCCACGGCATCTACGAGATCGACCCCGCTGTGGTTGTCGAACAGGACGGGTTCACCGGTCCGGGCATCGACGGCGGTGATGAACACGCGGTGCCGGGGCCAGTGTGCCCCGGGCATCCGCGAGGCAACGACACCGCGCCAGCGGGCGGTCCAGGAGTCGGCGGTATCGTCGGACATTGCGAGCGACGCGGCACCCAGCCTGCGGCGCATGTCGGCCGGGTCCGAGGAGGCGGCGATGATGTCGCCGGTGATGCGCATGGGGTCCGACGGTTGCCCGCCGGGTGTGCGGCCGGTGCCGGTGATTCCGGCGGGGCGCTGCGGGGGAGCGGCATCGAGGATATCGGAGAGCAGCTGCCCGGGGTTTGCGCCGGTGAGCTGCGCTGCAGCCGTCGCCCCGGCAGAAGTCCCGACGACCAAATCGGCCGTTGTCGCATCCAGCCCGCCCTCGCGCAGTCCGGCGAGGACGCCGACCAACCACGCGTTGCCTGCCGATCCACCGCCACCGAGGACCAACGCCCGGCGGTCCGGGGAGCGCACGGGGTCTGAATCGGTGGATTCCGGTTGTTTCCCGGCGGCCGAGCGGACAGCCGACGCCCGGGGCACGACGTATCGGGTTGAAAAAGGTGTTTGTTCCATGGGAGTCGCCTTTCGCGAATTTCCTGGCCGGAGCTCCCGCACGGCGACTAGTCCTGTCGCGCGATCGTGGACGGCGGGGGAGCACCCGTTGTGGACACTGCGTACATGGGTCTCACCTCCAGCCGGTTTCTCACGATCACGGGAAATCTAGCACGCAGCCCGGGCGTCCGCAATCACCGGTCCAGATGCGACAACAATCGCCGTGCGAGTCGTTCATCCGGTGTTGGCCACGGACCCACCGGTTGCGGTGATCCCGTTCATAAGGACGTCCTAGCGTGTGAGGCCGAATCCCTGCGAGAAAGGAAATCCATGAGCCAAGTGTCTCGAAGAAGCGTCGTCCAAGGAATCGCCGGTGCTGCAGCCCTGGGAGCCCTGTCCATCACGGGAGCCCCTCCCGCTGGGGCCGTGCCGGCCAAGACCTCCTTGAAGGTCCTGGTGCTCAATGCCTGGCACGGTGGCAAGCAAATCAGCGGCGGCGTTGGCATGATCGCGGACATCATCAAGGAATCGGGGGCAACCTTGGTCTTCATCTCGGAGGCCAACGAGACCACGCCGGATATCGTGGCCAGGCTCAACGCGGCCGGCCTGGGTTTCCGGCACAAGATCACCGGTGACAACGCCATCATTTCAACCCATCCGATAGGCGAGGCCACCGCGCTTCCCTACATGACTAAGGCCGTGGTGACGGTCGATTCGGTTGAGATTGCGGCCTATGCGGCTCACCTGGAGTATCGGTGGTACGCGACATACCTGCCGCGCGGTTACGGGGCGGGTGTTCCCGGCGGGGAGTACTCCGAGTTCGGATGGAACCGGATGCCAGGCGGCCCGGTGACCGATGAGGCGGCAGTTGCCCGCGTGAACGAGGAATCGGGACGGCCTCAAGTGATCGCCGGGTTCCTCAAGGACGCCCAGAACGAACGGCGTCTTGGGCGCGCGGTCATCCTGGGCGGCGACTTCAACGAGCCTTCGACCCTTGACTGGACCAAGCGGACGGCGCGGCTCTTCGACCACAACGGCGTCGTCCAGCAGTGGGGGTCAACGCGGTTGCTCAGGGATGCCGGGTTCGTGGACGCGTATCGGCGCCAGCACCCCAATCCGGTCACGCATCCCGGATTCACGTGGCCGGCGAGCAACCCGCGGGCCGATGTCAGCGAGCTGACGTGGGCCCCGGAAGCTGACGAACGGGACAGGATCGACTACGTGTTCCACCGCCCGGACGCCCGCCTGAAGCTGGTCGATGCCACAGTGGTGGGTCCGCGCGAATCGATAGTGCGCAACCGCCGCGTTGCCGAATCCGGCAAGGATCCCTTCATCATGGCGGATGCCCCGTGGCCGACGGACCACAAGGGGATCCTTGTGAGCTACAGGGTGCACGGAAAGGCCGGACAACCGAAGCATTGAGCCTCCGGCTCGCATCAAGCCGCGGACGCCGCCGCAGGCAGCGGGCTTGGTGCGAGCCAGGGCACGGGCTACCGCGCGGCGGCCAGGCCCTCCTTGATGGCCATGCGGATCCGCTTCTCGGAGACCGAATACGCGGTGCCGAGCTCCTGGGCGAAGAGTGAAACGCGGAACTCCTCCAGCATCCACTTCACCGAGGCGAGCAGCGGGGGAGTGCGCATGCCCGGAACCAGCATCTCCAGCGCCGCGTCGTACTCGTCCTCCAGCGCTTGGATGGCCAGGGTCGCGGCGTTGTCGCGGGTGACGTTGCCGGCCTTCAGCTTTTCCAGTCGCTTTTCGATGGCGGCGATGTAGCGCGGCAGTTGCGCCAGCTGGGCGTACCCGGTGGCCGCCACGAATCCGGGGTAGACCAGCTGGGACAGCTGGGTCTTCACGTCGTTGAGCGCGTTGATCAGAGCCAGGGACGATGCCGACTTGATCTCCTGGTTGATGCGCCGCGTGCCCGAGAGCACCTTCTCCACGATGGCCGTCACGGCGAAGACCGTGTCGATCAGCTCGGCTCGCACGGATTCGTAGAGCGCATCGAACTCGGTCTTGGCGAACGGCAGCTTTTCGGGCACCAGCCGGTCCACCGCGGCCATAGTGCAGTCCTGGATCAGCGAGTCGACGCTGCCGTGCGGGTTCTGCGTGAAGACCAGCTTTTCCTTGTTGTTCAGGTGGTCAAGCACGTACCGGGCCGGGGACGGCACCTTGAGCAGCAGCAGGCGGATCACGCCCGTGCGGTGGGCAGCGAGCTGTTCGGCCTCGTTGCGGAAGACCGTGAGGCGGACGCTGGTCTTGTCATCGAGCAGCGCCGGGTAGGCGGTGACCTGCTGCCCGGCGACCTCGGAGACGACCTTGGCCGTGATGGTCCCGTTCAGGCCCAGCTGGGTATCCCAGTCGGTGAGCCCCTTGCGTTCCCACACCGTGGTGGCCACGGAGCCGGGGGTGCCGGGGCGCGACTTCGCCGCGGGGGAGTTGGTGCCCTTGGCGTTCCGTCCCGCCGAGGCCTTCGCGTTTCCGGTGCCGGCCTGCTTGCCCGCGGGCATCGAGGCACCGGGTTTCACGCCGAGCGAGCGGGCCAGGGCCGAGCGGTTGGCCGCAGCAAGCGTCTGCTGGAGCATGGCCAGGTCCTTGGATTCGTCGAGGATCTTCGCGTCGGAGTCGATCACCTGGAAGGAGAACTTCAGGTGTTCCGGCAGCGCATCCCAGTTCCAGGACCCCGGGGGGACGACCACTCCCTTGAGCCGGCGCAGCACCAGCTCCAGGGACGCGGCGAGGTCGTCGGTCTCCGGGTTGAAGTCTGCCTCCAACGCGGCGACGGCAAGGCGGGCCACATCGGGTGCCGGAACGAAGTTCTTGCGGATCGCCTTGGGCAGCGACTTGATCAGCGCCGTCACCAGCTCCACACGCAGGCCCGGGATGAGCCAACGGAAACGCACGGGGTCCAGCTGGTTCAGGAAGAGCACGGGCACGCGCACGGACACGCCGTCCGATTCCCCGGCCTTGGCCGCGGGGTTGTACTCGTAGACAAGGTCAAGATCCAGGGAGCCGTGGCGCCAGGTGCGCGGGAAGGCCTCCTGGTCCAGTTCCTGGGCGTCGGCGAGCAGCATGGCCTCGGGGTCGAAGTCCAGCAACGTCGGGTTTTCCTGGCGGGCGGCCTTCCACCAGCGGTCGAAGTGCCGCTCGGAGACCACGTTGGGTCCGAGCCTCGAATCGTAGAACTCGAAGAGGTCCTCGTCGCTCACGCGCAGGTCGCGCCGGCGCATGCGGGTCTCGAGCTCTTCGATGTCCTCGAGCACCCGGCGGTTGCGGGCGAAGAACTTGTGGTGGGTCTTCCAGTCGCCCTCCACCAGGGCATGTCGGATGAACAGCTCGCGGCAGAGTTCGGGATCCACGCGCGAGTACTGGATGCGGCGGCGCGGCACAATGGGCAGGCCGAAGAGCGTGACCTTCTCATAGCCCATGACTGCGCCCATGTTCCGCGACCAGTGCGGTTCCGAGTAGCTGCGCTTGAGCAGGTCCCCGGCGACTTCCTCGACCCACTTGGGGTCCAGCCGGGCGGCGGTGCGGGCCCAGAGCCTGCTCGTTTCCACGAGCTCGGCGGCCATGACCCACTCGGGCGATTTCTTGAAGAGGGCCGAGCCGGGGAAGACGGAGAAGCGGGTGCCACGGGCGCCCACGTATTCGCGCTTGCGCTCGTCCCAGGAGCCGACGTGGCTCAGCAACCCGGAGAGCAGCGAGACGTGGATGGCCTCCTCGTGGCCCGCCGGGTCGACGGGGTCCGGGGACAGGGTGATGCCCAGGGGCTTGGCCAGCTGGCGCAGCTGCGAGAAAAGATCCTGCCACTCACGCACGCGCAGGTAGTTGATGAACTCGTTCTTGCACAGCCGGCGGAAGGCGGAGGAGGAGAGTTCCTTCTGCTGCTCCTGCAGGTAGCGCCAGAGGTTCAGCAGGGAGGAGAAATCGGACTTGTCGTCCACGAAGCGCTTGTGCAGTTCCTGCGCGCGCTCGCGCTTGCCGGTTTCCTCGCTGGGCCGCTCGCGCGGGTCCTGGATGCTCAACGCGGCGGCCAGGACCATGACCTCCTTGGCGCAGCCACGGGTACCGGACTCGACGATCATGCGCCCCAGGCGCACGTCGACGGGCAGCTGGGCCAGCTGGGTGCCGACCTTGGTGACGGTGGCGTCGGTGCCGGTGTTGAGGGCGCCGAGTTCGCGCAGCAACGCCACGCCGTCGGCGATCGACTTGGAGTCCGGAGGCTGGACGAACGGGAAGTCGGCGACGTCGCGGGCGGTGCGGACCACGCCCATGGAACTCATCTGGAGGATGACCGCGGCCAGGTTGGTGCGCAGGATTTCGGGGTCGGTGAACTCGGGGCGCGAGTTGTAGTCGTCCTCGGAGTACAGGCGGATGGCGATGCCGTCACTCACGCGCCCGCAACGCCCGGAGCGCTGGTTGGCGCTGGCCTGGGACACGCGTTCGATGGGCAGGCGCTGGACCTTGGTGCGGTGGGAATAGCGCGAGATGCGTGCGGTTCCGGTATCGATGACGTACTTGATGCCCGGCACCGTCAGCGAGGTTTCGGCGACGTTGGTGGCCAGCACGATCCGGCGCGCGGAGCCCGGGTGGAAGACCCGGTGCTGCTCGGCCAGCGAGAGCCTGGCGAACAGGGGGAGGATCTCCGTGCCGGCCAGCCGCTTGTTGGTCTGGACGCGGGCGCGCAACGCGTCTGCGGCGTCGCGGATCTCGCGTTCGCCGGAGAAGAAGATCAGGATGTCACCCGGGGCTTCCTTGGCCAGCTCGTCGACGGCGTCGCAGATGGCATCCAGCGGGTCGCGGTCCTCGACCTGGGCATCGGGGTCGAGCTCGTCCTCGTCCATGCCGTCTGCCGGGTTCAGCGGGCGGTAGCGCAACTCCACCGGGAAGGTGCGCCCGGAAACCTCGATGATCGGTGCCGGAACCGGCTCGGCCCCGTCGGTGCCGGGGGCTGCGAAATGCTCGGCGAAGCGCTCCGGATCGATCGTCGCGGAGGTGATGACGATCTTCAGGTCCGGGCGCTTGGGCAGGATCCGGCGCAGGTAGCCCAGCAGGAAGTCGATGTTCAGGCTGCGCTCGTGGGCCTCGTCGATGATGATTGCGTTGTACTTCTTGAGCAGCTTGTCGCGCTGGATCTCGGCCAGCAGGATGCCGTCGGTCATCACCTTGACTTTGGTACTGCGTGAGGTTTCGCCGGTGAACCGCACGTGGAAGCCGACCTCGTCGCCGATGCTGGTGCCGAGTTCCTCGGCGATGCGCTCGGCCACCGTGCGCGCTGCCAGGCGGCGGGGCTGGGTGTGGCCGATCATGCCCTTTTCGCCCAAGCCGAGCTCGAGCAGCATCTTGGGCAGCTGGGTTGTCTTGCCCGATCCGGTCTCGCCGGCCACGATGACCACTTGGTGGTCCGTGATCGCCGACATGATGTCTTCACGACGTGCGGAAACGGGCAGAGCCTCGGGATAGGAAATCGTCAGAGCCATGGTCTCACCAGTCTAGGCCAGCCCGGGGGAGGGCCGCCGTTCCGGCCCGCGCGCGGCTTCCCGTCGGGCTGGCTGATGCGCAGGAATGGCATGTGGCTTGCGGTTTTCACGGGGCGTGGCGTAAATCATGGCGGTGGGCGCCGCGTATCCGTCTGAAAGTTGTAGCGGTGAGATACAAAATGATTGATTGGCCGGGTTTCAGATCGTAGATTTACAAGTTTGAGACGGTTTCAAGATCAATTCGTCTTGTATTTCATGGTTCATGGAAGAAATGTGAGTTGATTCACATGTAGTATCTAGGTGATTCATGAGGAGGACTTCCGGCCGTAGGCAGGGACGTACGAATCCTGAACGGGCCCCGACGCGGCAACTGTCGAAGACCGGGCATGACTCGCATGTTGTGAAAGGAAAAACATGAAACTCTTCAAGTCCGCCCAGATCGCTGCCGGCCTCGCCGCCACCGCCTTGGTGCTCTCCGCCTGTGGCGGTTCCACCCCGGCGCCGGGCGCCTCCGGTTCGGCTCCGGCCGCCGAAGGCCCGGTTGTCATCGGCATCGGCCAGTACGTCTCCCACCCGTCCCTCGACGCCGTTGTCACGGGATTCAAGAAGGGAATGGCGGACGCCGGCTACACCGGCGACGACAAGGTGAAGTACGACTTCGCCAACGCACAGGCCGACCAGGCCAACAACACCGCCATGATCGGCAAGTTCGCAGCCGACAAGGACATGGACCTCGTGCTTGCCGTCGCAACCCCGACCGCCCAGGCCGCAGCCCAGGCCATCACCGGCATTCCCGTGCTCTTCTCGGCAGTGACCGATCCGCTGGCTGCCAAGCTGGTCAAGTCCCTGGAAGCGCCGGGCGGCAACGTCACCGGCACCTCGGACAAGAACCCGGTCAAGGAACAGCTTGAGCTGCTGAAGAAGATCAAGCCGGAAGCCAAGACCGTTGGCATCGTCTACTCCTCGGGTGAAGTCAACTCGCAGGTGCAGGTCGACTGGGCCAAGGAAGCCGGCGCTGAGCTCGGCCTGACCATCGACGCGAAGGCCATCTCGGCTTCCTCCGAGGTCCAGCAGGCTGCCGCAGGCCTGAACGTCGACGCGTTCTACGTGCCGACCGACAACGCCGTGGTTTCCGCACTCGAAGGCCTGCTGCAGGTCTCGCAGGACAAGAAGGTCCCGGTCATCTCCGCCGACGGCGAATCCGTCAAGCGCGGCGCCACCGCAACCTACGGCCTGAACTACGAGAAGCTGGGCGAGCAGACCGCCGCCATGGCCGTGAAGCTGCTCAAGGGCGAGGCCAAGGCCGAGTCCATGCCGGTTGAGACCATCACCAAGGTCGAGCTCTACGTCAACACCGCCGCCGCGGAAAAGATCGGCCTGACGTTCCCGGCCGACCTGCTCTCCGAGGCAGTCGAAACCTACACCAAGTAGTCCCGACCGCATCTGCGGTCTCCAGGTGGCCGGTCGGTCAACACCGACCGGCCACCGACATTAACCCAACTCTCGAAACGCAAGGATCCACCCATGATCACCGCGGTTGAATTAGGCCTGATCTACGCGATCATGGCACTCGGGGTCTACTTGACCTTCCGCATTCTCGACTTCCCGGACCTGACGGTCGATGGAAGCTTCACCTCGGGCGCCGCTGTCGCCTCCATCTCGATCGTCAATGGCGTCAACCCGTTCATTGCCACGATCCTCGCCTTCGTCGTCGGCTCGCTGGCCGGCGTTGTCACTGGCCTGCTCCACACGAAGGGCAAGATCGACGGCCTGCTCGCAGGTATCTTGACGATGATTGCCCTCTACTCGATCAACCTGCGCATCATGGGCAAGGCCAACACCCCCTTGCTGGGTGAGACCACCGTGATGTCCTTCCTGCGCGACAACCAGCTGCTGGGCACCCCGACCTCGATCGGGCTCATGCTCCTGGGCTGCCTGGTGGCCGTTGCCATGATCGTCTGGTTCCTGCGCACCGACGTCGGACTGGCCATGCGCGCCACCGGTGACAACGAGGAAATGATCCGTTCCTTCGGCGTCAGCACCGACAACCAGAAGATCCTGGGCCTTGCCATCTCCAACGGCTTCGTCGGCCTCGCCGGCGCGCTCATCGCCCAGTACCAGGGCTTCGCCGACATCGGCATGGGCATCGGCGTCATCCTGATCGGCCTGGCCTCGGTCATCGTCGGACAGGCGATCTTCGGCCAGAAGGCCATCTGGATTGCCTGCATCGCCGTGGTCCTCGGCTCGGTCATCTACCGCCTGGTCATCCAGCTGGCCCTCAACGCCGGCCTCGAGGTCAACGACATGAAGCTGATCTCCGCAATACTGGTCGTCGTCGCGCTGATCCTGCCACAATGGAAGGGCTTCTCGAAGTTCGCCAACCGGATCCGCATCAACGGAAAAGCGACTGCACCCAAGGAAGACGCGGTGAAGACCAATGCTTGAGATCAAGAACATCAACAAGACGTTCTTCCCCGGCACCGTCAATGAGCGCAAGGCCCTGCGCGATGTGAGCCTCACGCTCAACGACGCCGAGTTCGTCACGGTCATCGGTTCCAACGGCGCCGGCAAGTCGACGATCCTGAACATGGTCGGCGGCAAGCTGCGCCCGGACACCGGCAGCGTGACCATCGCCGGCAAGGACGTCACCCGGCTTCCGGACTACGCACGTGCCAAGTACATCGGCCGGGTCTTCCAGGATCCGATGGCAGGCACCGCGCCGAACATGTCCATCGAGGAAAACATGTCGCTGGCCCTGGGCCGCGGCAAGTTCCGCGGCCTGTCCATGGGCGTGAACAAGTCCAAGCGCGAGCTGTTCGTCGAGGAACTGAAGTCCCTCGAGCTTGGGCTGGAGAAGCGGCTCAAGTCCAAGGTCGGCCTGCTCTCCGGCGGCCAGCGCCAGGCGCTGAGCCTGCTCATGGCCACGTTCTCCGGACCGAAGATCCTGCTGCTCGACGAGCACACGGCGGCGCTCGACCCGCAGCGTGCGGCCCTGGTGGCCCGGCTGACCGAGGAAATCGTCGAACGCCACCAGCTCACCACGCTGATGGTCACGCACAACATGGAACAGGCGCTGCGCCTGGGCACCCGGTTGATCATGATGCACGACGGCCAGATCATCCTCGACCTGGACTCCGAGCAGAAGTCCAAGATGACGGTGGCGGACCTGCTGCACGAGTTCGAGAAGATCAAGGGCGCACAGCTCGACGACCGGACCTTGCTCCAGTAGCGCCCTATCGATCCGCACGGCGCGGACCGGCACGAACCGTCTGACGAAGGAGCCGCACCCCACGGGGTGCGGCTCCTTTCTCGTTCGTGCGTGTGGCGAGAACCCGGGGTGGCGCTCACCCCTCCGTTAGTTTGCGAGAGGCCAGGATGCTGCGCGCGGTCAGGGCCATCCCGAGGAGCGCCACCTCGGTTCGTCCCTCGCTTCCGAGATGTCCGTGGAACACCAGCTCCGGGCCCACGGCACTGGGCAGGACTTCCTCCCATGCGGGGCGGGGGCGGGGGAGAAGTCGCCAAGGACCCTCGGGCTGTAGCCATGGGTCGGTTCGGGTTACCGCCCCGTCGCGTTCCAGCGGGGCCAGGGCCTCGACGCTCCACCCGCCAAGGCCCGCGTCCTTGGCTATACCCGTGGTGATTCCGGAATCGCCAACGAAGGCCTTGCGGTTTGCCCTCCAGCGCCACGGCGGGATCGAGGCAGATGGACAACGCCGCGACGTGCAAGCCACCCGAACCGCGCACGCGGAGGTAGCCGCCGGGGACGACGCGAACCCAGACAAGTTCGTCGGCGCGCTCGGGCAGGTGGGAGGCGTCCTCGGCGCCCGCAGGGCCCAGGGCAACGACCATGCCGTTCCAACACCCGGCGCGCAGGCGGATCGATGTCCCGTCGACGTCGATGCCCGGGATCCGTTCCCGGATGTGGAGGAACGGGAGTGGCGCCTGGTCGCAGGCCTTGGCGGCCTCCCCGGATGTCTTTGCCGGGGCGTTGTCTACTGCAGCGCCGAGGTGAGCCGGGCGAGGTTGTCCAGCACCGTGGAGCGCAGCGGCTGCCTCAGCCATTCCTCAAGGGTGAGCAGCCGGCTGATGCTGCGGTAGTGGTCCTCCACCTCGCGCATCTGGTGCACGAAGTCGACGTCGCGCACCAGCATCGAGACCTCCATGTTCAGGCCGAAGGAGCGCATGTCCATGTTGCTCGAGCCGATCAGCGCCACGTCGTCGTCGACGGTGAAGTGCTTGGAGTGCAGGATGTAGGGGGCCGGGTACAGGTAGATGCGCACCCCGGCGCGCAGCAGTTCCTCGTAGTACGAGCGCTGGGCGTGGTAGACCAGCGCCTGGTCGCCGATCTCGGAGACGAAGAGGTCCACCGGCACCCCGCGCGCCACCGCCGAGGTGATCGCGTACATCAGTGCCTCGTCGGGCACGAAGTAGGGGGAGGTGATGACCACGCGCTGTTGCGCGGAGTGGATCATGCCCAGGAACAGGCGCAGGTTGTTCTCGCGCTCGAACCCGGGGCCGGAGGGGACCACCTGCGTGAGCATGGTGCCCCGGTCCTCGCGGTGGTCGATGAGCGAGCCGCCGAGCCGGCTGAGCGAATCGCCGGCTGCGACTAGTTCGGCGCGGCGCACGCTCTCGGTGAGCACCTCGCCGGTTTCGGCGTACCAGTCGGAAATGAAGACGGCGTCCAAGGCGGCAACCCCGGGCCCGCGGATTTCGAGCACCAGCTCCTGCCACTTCAGGCCGCGCGCGATGTTCTTCTTCACGTTGTAGTCTCGCGAGATCATGTTCAGCGAGCCCATGTAGCCCACGGTGCCGTCCACCACGAGGATCTTGCGGTGGTTGCGCAGGTCCGGGCGCTGGTACTTGCCCTCCAGCGGCAGCAGCGGCAGCATCAGGGCCCAGCTGGCGCCCATGGCGTCGAGCCGCGCCTTGGTTTCCTTGTAGAAGGGCTTGCCGCGGCAGGCCCAGTGGTCGAAGAGCACGTTGACCCGCACGCCGCGGGCCACGGCGCGTTCGAGGGCGTCAAAGAACGGGGCCGTCGTGGCGTCGAGGCTGAAGATGTAGAACTGGACGTGGACGTAGTCGGTGGCCCCGTCCACCGCCTCGGCCATGACGGCGATGGTGTCCTCGTAGTCCTCCAGCAGGCGGCCGTCGCTGCCGTGGGTCAGCGGGAGCCCGCCGTACTTCGAGTTCATCTCCGCCAGCGAGTTGAACCAGGCGGGGTTCTCCGAGAGGTCCTGGTTGCGGCGTTCCTCGATGGACATGGCGCGCATGAACGCGTTGATCTCGTCCTGCACCTCGCGGCGCTTGCGCGGCAGCTTGGGGCTGCCGATCAGCAGGAAGAACAGGACACCGACGTAGGGGATCAGGAAGATGGCCAGCAGCCATGCCATGCCGGAGGTCGGACGGCGGTTGCGGGGCACAAAGATGATCGCGAGGACGCGGATCGTGATGTCGATGACGACGAGCGTGATGGCCCACCACAGGGCGTTGTTGAACATTCGTGCTTCTTTCCCCTGCCGGCAACCATGGTCCTAGGGATCACGCTAGCCGATGGGGAGCGTTTTTGCGCGGAAAACCCGGTGGGACACGGTCAGGACAGGGCCTCGCACTCGTCATCGCGCGGGGAGAAGAGCACCGGGTTCGACTTTCCGTCGAAGCTCTTCACGGGCCGGCTGAAGTCCCAGGCGGGCCAGCCCGGGTCGCCCAGGGTGGCGAAGCAGACCCATGCCTCGTGCATCGCGCTGGCCAGCGCATGCGGCGCGGCGTTTCCCACGAGACCGACCGAGTCCGGCAAGGCAATGTTGTCGAAGACGAAGGGCAGTTCCACGGCATGCGCGGCGCCGAGCTCCTCGACGGGGCTCCGCCAGGCGAATTCGTAGACGTGGGTCTGCGCCCTGGCGTGGTACCTGGAATCGGCCAGCTTGTTCATCGGGACGCGAAGCAGCTTGTCGGTCAGCAGCGCACCGAGGATCTCCCCGGGCGTCGCATCCGGGCGGTTGCGGCGGAACACCTTCTGGGCGGCGCGGGGGAGTCCGGCCTTGCGCCGGGCCAATGCCAGGTAGATGCCGTTGACCTTGGCGCCCAGCCCGGTGGGTACCAGCCAGAGCCGGGCTTCCTCCGTGGTGGTGCCGATCATCAGCGGCACGTTGCTGCCCTCGCCGGAGAGCAGCGCCGCCAACGGATCGACGGGCACCAGCTCCGGTTCGATGCCCACGGCGAACTGCGGTCCGCCGGAGAGGGCCGAGGACCCGGAAAGGACCCGAGCCTGCGAGGCGAGAAGTTCGGCCGGGGACTTCGACAGGAAATCCTCCCGGGAGTCCTGGATCCCCAGGTCGGCGGCGATGCGCTGGGTGATCCGCCGGGCCTTGGCCAGGGGCTGGGCATTCAAGGGGGCGCTTTGGATGATCGCCCGGGACATCAGGCTGTTGGCCCGCGGGTGCGCCAGCAACGCCGCGAGGGTGTTGCCCCCGGCCGATTGCCCGCACGCTGTGACCTGCGCCGGATCGCCTCCGAAGGCTGAAATGTTTGCCTTGACCCATTCCAGGGCGGCGACCTGGTCGGCCAGCCCGAGGTTGTTCGGCGCGCCCTCAAGCACCGAGAAGCCCTCGGTCCCGAGCCGGTAGTTCACCGAGACGAATACGACGGCGTCGCGCGCAAACGCGCTGCCGTCGTACCCGGGCAGCGCGTTGGATCCGTGGCTGAGGGAGCCGCCGTGGAACCAGACCATGACCGGCCGCAGGGTGTCGCTGCGGTGCGCCGGGGCGAAGATGTTCAGGTTGAGGTACTCGTCCCCGGGAACGGTGACCGTGGGAAGGAGTCGTCCCAGCGCGCCTTCGTAGGGAACCTGCGGAGCCGTTGGCCCGGGATCCAACGCGGGGCGGGGTTCGGTCCAGCGCTCAGGCAGCACCGGCAACGCAAAGCGCAGGTCCCCGACCGGCGCCGCCGCGTAGGGGATGCCGAGGAATCGTTCGATCCCGCCCGAGAGCAATCCCTGGACCGGGCCGGAAAGCGTCCGCCTGATGACCGGAACCACGTGCTGTTGGTCGCTGAGGCTCATGATTTTCCCCTCCTGCCTCCGCCGCATGGACTCCCCAAGACCAGACTAGCGGTGCACGGTGGACATTGGCAGGGGGGTGCACACGTGCTGGTGCGTGGCGTCCGGAGTGGTCGTGCCGGAGTTCCGGGTCGAAGCCGGGGGCCGGTTGGGCCGCACCCGCGGGGGTACCGCCGAGTGTCCGCCCGGAGAACTCCCGCGGGAACGGCAGCCGGGAAGGAGCAGGACCTACGGGGCGCCCACGTAGGTCCAGTGCCACGGCTCGCCGCGAACCGTGTTCTTGAAACCGAAGGATCCGGCACGCTCCCGCATCCACGCCAGGGCGTCCGCATCCAGCTTCAGGTCGACGCTGAGTCCCAGGCCGTGCTCGCTTTCCCCGACGGGCGCCGCGTTGCCGCCGTCGGAAAGCAGCCCGTGGCGCTTGATGAGACCCTCCTGCTCGGAGAGCGTTCGGTAGGCGGAATTGACCTGGAGCTCGTGCCCGGCCCTGACCAGGGCTTTTTTCATGCCGGCGAACCCTTCGGCTGCCTCGGGGGTCAGCCTGCGGCCCGGTGCTATTTCCTCCAGCTCGCTCCGGGGGATCTTGCCGTTGCCGTAGGCGGTACCGAGCTTGTCGAGGGCATTCGTGCCATGCCCCACGACGGTGGCCGTCGGGGTGGCGGACCCCGAGGCAGGGATCTCCTTTGCAGGCCACAACGCGTAGGCGAAGCCGATCGCCGATGCGATGACGATCATCAACGACGTCGCCAGAATGCCTATCCGCAACATGCGGGTGTAAGGCGAAGGCGGCGTTTGCGAAGGAAATCTCATCATGTTCCAATCCTTCTCGTTTCGGGCCCGCCGCACATCAGGCCACGGTATCTACGTGGAAAGGACCGCATGGTACCCAGGGATGACAGCCACTGCACTTCCGGTGGATAACGCCCGGAGGGAATTACGCCTAACGTTGGAGTATGCAGATCCACGTTTGTCGCGCCATCGGCGTGCTTCCACGCCGTGTCCCCGCAGTGCCGGCGGATCCGGAAGCCAGAGGCCGCGCGTGAGGCCGAGCGTGCGCGCCGGGTCTGCGCGGTCCTGGATCCGTTGGCAGCCGGATGCAATAGTCGCCGTGGTCTTCGTGTCCGTGGTGGTCCTTGTCCACGAGTACTTCCTCGGCTGGCCGGGTTCCTGGCGCAATGCCCAGTCCATTCCCGCCGATGCGGTGGTGTTCATCGGGGTTGCCGCGCTCGCGGTGGCCTGCGCGCGGGCCATGCCCGGGCTGGCGATATCGCTGATTTGGCTTTCAACACTGCTGCAGGTCAACAGCAGGTTCGACATCCTCCTCAGCCAGGTGGCCACCCTCTACGTGGTGGGCATGGTGGCCCGCCATGGCAGCCGCCTGTGGGTGGCGCTCTCGGGGCTGTCGATCATCCTCGGATCTGCCCTGGGCACGCTCTACATGATCCGCATCGATTCATGGCTGGTGGGCCCGGTGGTGCGCGCCGTGGAATACAACCAGTGGCCCAGCAACAACCAGGTGATTGCGGTGTTCGTGGCAACCGCGTCGATGATGGCCCTGCCGTGGCTGCTCGGGCTGATGATCAGGCTCTTCGCCGGCAAGCAATCGGCCGAGATGTACACGGCCCAGGCGCGTGAAGAAGCGGACAACGCCCTGGAACTCGCCCGGCTCAGGGCCGAGAACGCGGCCCTGGCCAGGGACGTGCACGACGTCGTGGGCCATTCGCTGGCGGTGATCATCGCCCAGGCGGACGCCATCCGTTTCATCCCGGATTCCGACGTTGCCAAGATCCGGGAAACCACCGGAACCATCGCGGATGCGGCCCGGCGTTCCCTCGGCGAGGTCCGACACGTGTTGTCGCAAACAGCCGAATCCGGGGTGCCCGAGAAGGGAGGCCCCGGCAGCGCGGTCCTGAAAACCGCGCAACTCGGGCTCCTGCCGCCACGGACCTCGGACGTCTCTGCGATCCTGGACAACGTCCGGGCCACCGGCTACCAGGTCGCCGAGGAAACACTGGGGGAGCCGGTGCCGCTGCCGGCAGGCTTGCTCCCGGTGGTCAGGCGCATCATCCAGGAGATGCTGGCCAACGCCCTGCACCACGGGACGGAATCGACGCCGATCTGCGTCCGCCACTACTGGGGCGCCACGAGCTACACGCTCAGCGTGGCAAACTACTTCGAGGCCTCCGAACCCAAGCCGCGCAGCGGAACCGGCCTCGGAGGCATGCGCGAGCGGATTGCCTCCGTCGCCGGGACGCTGAGCATCGACACCGAGGAAGGCGTCGGTGATGCCCCCGGCATCTTCACGATCGCCGCAACCTTTCCGCTGAACAATGAATGGACAAGCCGTTGAACGACCAAACGATCACTGTTGTCTTGGTTGATGACCAGCAGCTCTTCCGCTCCGGACTGGCCATCATCGTCGGTGCGCAGCAGGACATGGAGGTGGTGGGCCAGGCCGCAGACGGGACCGAGGCGCTCGAAGCCATCACCAGGCACCGGCCGGACGTGGTGCTCATGGACGTGCAGATGTCACCCATGGGCGGGGTCGAGGCAACCCGCAAGATCTTCTCCGACACCGCGGGCCGGTTCGAAAAGACCCCCAAGGTCATCATGCTCACCACCTTCGACTGGGACCAGCACGCCGCAACGGCCGTCCGCCATGGAGCCAGCGGGTTCCTGCTGAAGGACAGCACCCCGGAATTCGTGTGCGAGTCGATCCGTGCCGTGCATGCCGGGAACGCGGTGATCGCCCCGCAGAACCTCGCCGCCCTGCTGGAGGCCGAACCGGCCCCGGCCCCAGAGGTCCCGGAACTTTTCGACGAACTCACCGAGCGCGAAAAAGAAGTCTTCGATGCCGTGGCCCTCGGCCTGGCGAACCAGGAGATCTCGGCGCGGTTGTTCCTGAGCGAGTCGACGGTCAAGACCCACATCGGGGCGATCCTGCGCAAGCTCGAGTTGCGCGACAGGGTGCAGATCGTCGTGTACGCCTACGAAAACGGGATCCGGCGCTGACCGGTGCCAGCCGAAGTGCCGGGGCTGTAGCGAGCATCACGTGTCCAGGATGCGGGGATCCCGGGCAATGGCTGTAGAGTTCGAGTCAGCCAAAACGCTTTTTCTCGAGGGTTGTTGCGGTTAGACCCCCGTGGAGATTCGCCGTCACCGCGGGGGTTGCCTTTTAACCCGTGTCCCGGGCCTTTCGACCCTCCACCGGGGATCCACCAGGGGCTACCTTGGGGTTGACGGGAATGCGCACGTCGCAGGAACCGTCACGACGCACCGGGTGGATCGGCCGTTGCCCGGCCTGCGCGAGCGTTCCGCTTCAGCAAAACCCGGCCGCGCCTCCAAGGACAGGCCATGTTCACCGCCATCGTCATCTACGTTCTCATCGCCCTCCTGGCGGTCATCCTTGCCGTGCTGGCCATCCACGTGGTCAAGCAGTACGAAAAGGGCGTCGTCTTCCGGCTGGGGCGCGTCAACGGTGCACGGCCGCCGGGCCTGGTGCTCATCATCCCGGTCATCGACAGGCTGACGAAGGTCTCCCTGCGGATCATCACGCTTCCCATCCAGTCGCAGGGGATCATCACCCGCGACAACGTCAGCGTCGACATCTCGGCGGTCGCCTACTTCCGCGTTGTCGACGCGGTGAAGTCGGTGGTGGCCATCGAAAACGTCCACGCCGCCATCGACCAGATCGCCCAGACCACGCTGCGCAAGGTGGTCGGCCAACACACCCTGGACGAGACGCTTGCCGAAACCGACGTCATCAACTCCGGGATCCGCGAAATCCTCGACGTGGCGACCCTTGAGTGGGGTGTGGAAGTGACGCTCGTCGAGCTCAAGGACATCCAGCTCCCGGAGAGCATGAAGCGCGCCATGGCGCGGCAGGCCGAGGCCGAACGCGAGAAGCGGGCCAAGATCATCGCCGCCCAGGGCGAGTCCCTGGCCGCGGCGGCCCTGGGCGACGCGTCGGACACCATGATGGCCCACCCGCTGGCCCTGCAACTGCGGAACCTGCAGACTCTCGTGGAGCTCGGTGTCGACAAGAATTCGACGGTGGTTTTCCCCGCCCCGCTGATGAGCACCATCAGCGAACTGGGCACCTTCCTGGCCCGTGAAAACGTCTCGGCGAACCGTGCAGCGGCGGCGTCGCGGGCGGCACGTGCCGGGCTCCCCGGCGACGCGGAGGGCAGCCACCTGGCTGCCTAGCGTGCCTGGCCCGTTTCCGGGCAAAAAAGAACCCCTTGCCTCGCGCATTGCTGCGGTGAAGCAAGGGGTTCTTCGGTGGTGCCCTCGAAAGGATTCGAACCTTCGACCTTCCGCTCCGGAGGCGGACGCTCTATCCCCTGAGCTACGAGGGCGTGCCGGAGGGCGTCTGCCGATTTCTCGGCGAACCAACCATTTCCGGCGGGGAACGTAAAAGAGCTTAGCAGGTGTGAAGTGCCGAATCACAAATCGGTGCCCGGTGCGGCGGGGGACTGGCGCAAAAGCCCGCCTGATGTGTGCGACGTCGCGGCGTCACAACGTCGGTGGAGCCGTTCGGCCCCGGTTATCCTTGAGGGGTGACTCCTGAAGAACTCTCCACAGCCATTTCCGCTTGCCTCCGCGACGCCGTCGCCGCCGGCCAGATTTCCGTTGAAGTACCCGAGATTGTGCGTGTGGAGCGACCGAAGAGTCGCGAGCACGGCGATTGGGCCACCAACATCGCCCTGCAGCTGGGCAAGAAGGCCGGGATGAACCCGCGCGACTTCGCCCAGGTCCTTGCCGGTCGCCTGGCCGAGGCCGACGGCGTCGCCAAGGTCGACATCGCCGGCCCGGGCTTCCTGAACATCACGCTCGAGGCGGGTGCCGCCGGCGAGCTAGCCAAGACCATCGTCGAGGCCGGCGCCGCCTACGGCACCAACGAGGCCCTGGTTGGCCACAACATCAACATGGAGTTCGTCTCCGCCAACCCGACGGGTCCGCTGCACATCGGGCACACCCGCTGGGCCGCGCTGGGCGACTCGATCGCCCGTGTGCTCAAGGCCAGCGGAGCCACGGTGACCTCCGAGTACTACATCAACGACGCCGGCAACCAGATGAACATCTTTGCCCGCTCCGTCTACAACCGCCTGCACGGCCTGCCGGTGCCTGAGGGGGGCTACCCGGGCGAATACATCCAGGAGCTGGCCCACGCCGTGCTTTCCGAGCACCCGGACATCCGCGAACTCACCGAGGCCGCGGCCCTGCCCGTGATCCGCCACGCCGCCTACCAGGCCCAGATGGCAGACATCAAGGAGACGCTCAACGACTTCGGCGTCGAGTTCGACGTGTTCTTCTCCGAGGAGGAGCTGCACGCCGGGGGAGCCGTCGAGGACGCCGTGGCGCGCCTGCGCGAACAGGGCCACATCGACGACACCGACGGCGCCGTCTGGCTGCGCACCACGGACTTCGGCGACGACAAGGACCGCGTGCTGATCCGCGCCAACGGCGAGCCCACCTACTTCGCCGCCGACGCCGCCTACTACCTCTCCAAGAAGGACCGCGGCTTCAGCGAGAAGATCTACCTGCTTGGCGCGGACCACCACGGCTACGTCAACCGCCTGAAGGCCATCGCGGCCGCCGCCGGCGACGACCCGAAGGTCAACATCGAGGTGCTGATCGGCCAGCTGATCTCCGTGAACGGCGCCCGCCTGTCCAAGCGCGCCGGCAACATCATCGAGCTGCGCGACCTGATCAACTGGCTCGGCTCCGACGCCCTGCGCTACTCGCTGGGCCGCTACCCGGCCGACTCGCCGATGACGATCGACCCGGAGCAGCTGAAGAAGAACACCAACGACAACCCGGTGTTCTACGTCCAGTACGCCCACGCGCGCTCCGCCGCAGCCGCGCGCAACGCCGCGGAGAAGGGTGTCTCGCGCAGCGACTTCGACGCCGCGCTGCTGACCCACGAGACGGAGAACGACCTGCTGGCAGCGCTCGGCCAGTTCCCGTCCGTTGTCGCCCAGGCCGCCACGCACCGCGAACCGCACCGCGTGGCCCGCCACATCGAGCTGCTGGCCGGCGCCTACCACTCCTGGTACGCCGCCTGCCGCGTCACCCCGATCGGCGACGAGCCCGTCGAGGCGATCCACCGCACCCGCCTGTGGCTGAACGACGCCACCACCCAGGTCCTGGCCAACGGCCTTGACCTGCTGGGCGTTTCGGCACCGGAGAAGATGTAACCCATGGCCATCTCCCCGCTCGCACCCCAGTGGCTGTCCTACCCCGGGGACGCCAACGCCCTGCGCCCCATCGAGTGGGCCGCGGGAGTGGCCCGCACCGGGGGCGGGGAGCTGGCCATCCAGGGCCTGCCTGTCTCGGCCCTGGCAGCCGAGTTCGGCACCCCGCTCTTCGTGCTTGACGAGGACGACTTCCGTGCCCGCGCCCGTGGCTTCAAGCAGGCGTTCGACGCCGCCTTCGAGGACCTGTGCGGCGGCGTTGACGTCTACTACGCCGGCAAGGCGTTCCTGAGCACCGAGGTGGCCCGCTGGGTCACCGCCGAGGGCCTGCGCCTGGACACCTGCTCCGGCGGGGAAATGGCCGTGGCCCGCGTGGCCGGCGTGCCGGCGGGGAACCTCTCGCTGCACGGGAACAACAAGTCCGTCGCCGAGATCCGCACGGCACTGGAGGCCGGCCTCGGGCGCATCGTCGTGGACTCGCTCGACGAGCTCGAGCGCGTCGCGGTGCTGGCCCGGGAAACCGGGTTGCGCGCCAACGTCATGCTACGGCTGACCCCCGGCGTGCACGCCAGCACCCACGAGTTCATCGCCACCGCGCACGAGGACCAGAAGTTCGGCCTCTCGATGATCCCCGTGGGTGGCGACCTTTCCCCGGCAGCCGAGGCCGTCGCCTTCGCGCTGGGGCGGCCGGAGCTGAACCTGTTGGGCCTGCACGCCCACATCGGCTCGCAGATCTTCGAGGCGGAGGGCTTCGCCCTGGCCGCGCAGAAGCTGCTCGGTTTCCTGGCCGGGATCAAGGAGGTCCACGGCGTGGAGCTCCCGGAACTCGACCTGGGCGGCGGCTACGGCATCGCCTACACCGAGGTGGACACCCCCAGCTCCCCGGCCACCCTCGCCGCGGCCATGGCCACGGTCGTGGGCCAGACCGCCGCGGAACTGGGCATCGCCGTGCCGCGCATCTCCATCGAACCGGGCCGCGCCATCGCCGGGACCTCCACCTTCACCCTCTACGAGGCAGGCGTGCGCAAGTCCGTCCAGGTGGAAACCGCGGACGGCACGCTGGTGCCGCGCCGCTATGTTTCGGTGGACGGCGGCATGAGCGACAACGCCCGCCCGGTGCTCTACGACGCCGACTACACGGCGGTGCTCGCCTCCCGTGTGACGGCAAGTGAACCGATTATTTCCCGCGTGGTTGGCAAACACTGCGAGTCCGGTGACATAGTCGTAAGGGACGTTTACCTGCCCGAGGATGTTGCCGCCGGCGATCTGCTCGCCGTACCGGGAACCGGGGCCTACTGCTGGGCCTTGGCCAGCAACTACAACTACCTGGGCCGCCCGGCCGTTGTTGCGGTGAGGGACGGCGCCGCCCGCGCCATCATCCGCAGGGAAACCGAAGCCGATCTGTTGGCCCGCGACTTGGGAGCATAGTTAGAACCGTGAAGACACTGAAGGTGGCCCTGCTTGGCTGCGGCAACGTGGGGGCCCAGGTGGCACGCATCCTGCTGGAAGACGCGCCGGTCCTTGCCGACCGCGCAGGGGCAAAGCTCGAACTGACGGGCATTGCAGTACGCAATGTAGCAACCCCGCGCGCCGCCGGCATCCCCGCCGGGCTGTTCACCACCGACTCGGCCGCCCTGGTCGACGACGCCGACATCGTGATCGAGCTGCTCGGCGGCCTCGAGCCTGCCGGCGAGCTGATCGGCCGCGCGCTGGAACGCGGCGCCTCGGTCATCACCGGCAACAAGGCACTGCTGGCGGCCCGCGGCGCCGAGCTGAGCGCCCTGGCCTTCGCCAACGACGCCCAGCTGCGCTACGAGGCGGCCGTCGCCGGCGCCATCCCGATCCTGCGGCCGATCTCCGACTCGCTCTCCGGCGACAGGATCACCAAGGTCATGGGCATCGTCAACGGCACCACCAACTTCATCCTCGACGCGATGGACACCACCGGCGCGCAGTTCGCCGACGTGCTCGCCGAGGCCCAGGCACTGGGCTACGCCGAGGCCGACCCGACGGCCGACGTCGAGGGGCACGACGCCGCCGCCAAGGCCGCGATCCTCGCCTCGCTCTCCTTCCACACCGACTTCGCGCTGGAGAACGTGTACTGCGAGGGCATCTCGAAGATCACCGCCGACGACGTGGCGGCGGCCAAGGAAGCCGGCATGGTCATCAAGCTGCTGGCCATCGCCGAACGCGGCGAGAACGGCATCGGCGTGCGCGTGCACCCGACGCTGCTGCGCCGCACCCACCCGCTGGCCGCCGTGCACGGCGCGTTCAACGCGGTCTTCGTCGAGGCGGAAAACGCCGGCGAACTCATGTTCTACGGACGCGGAGCCGGTGGCTCGCCGACCGCCTCCGCAGTGCTCGGCGACACCGTCGCGGTGGCACGCCGCGTCGTCTCCGGCGGTCCGCTGCCGGCCATCTCCGCCCAGCAGTCCGTGCAGGTCATGGACTTCGCCCAGGCGGCCACCAGCTACGCCATCGGCCTGCGTGTCTCCGACGAGCCGGGCGTGCTCGCCTCGATCGCCTCGATCTTCGCCACGCACGGCGTCTCCATCGAGGCGCTGCGCCAGACCGCGAACCCGGAAGCGGCACCCGAGGTGGCCGAGCTGCGCATCGTCACCCACCGCTCCACCGAATCCGCGCTCTCCGCCACCGTTGCGGCAGTCGCGGAACTGCCTGCCGTCCAAGAAGTAATCTCTGTCCTGCGAGTTGAAGGAAACTAAGTGGCCCACCAGTGGCGCGGAGTCATCCGCGAATACGCCGACCGCCTGCCCGTTGACGAAAACACCAAGGTCGTCACCCTCGGTGAGGGCGGAACACCCCTGGTGTTCGCCCCGGCCCTGAGCGAACTGACGGGTTCGACGGTCTACCTGAAGGTCGAGGGCATGAACCCGACAGGTTCCTTCAAGGACCGCGGCATGACCATGGCCATGACCGCCGCCGTTGCGGCAGGCGCCAAGGCCGTTGTCTGCGCCTCAACCGGCAACACCTCCGCCTCCGCCGCGGCCTACGCGACCCAGGCCGGCCTGAAGTGCGCCGTGCTGGTTCCGGAAGGAAAGATCTCGCTGGGCAAGATGTCCCAGGCCATCGCGCACGGCGCCGACATCATCCAGATCGACGGCAACTTCGACAACTGCCTCGAGGTCGCCCGCAAGCTGAGCGAAAACTACCCCGTGTTCCTGGTCAACTCCGTGAACCCGGCCCGCATCGAGGGCCAGAAGACCGGCGCCTTCGAGGTCGTCGACTACCTGGGCGACGCACCTGACTACCACGTGCTGCCGGTGGGCAACGCGGGCAACATCACCGCCTACTGGAAGGGCTACAAGGAGTACTCCTCCGAGTACACCAACCCGGCCGGAGACGTGCTCGCCCCGGTGTCCACCAAGACCCCGATCATGTGGGGCTTCCAGGCAGCCGGCGCCGCGCCGATCGTGCTGGGCCACCCGGTCACCGAGCCGGAGACCATCGCCACCGCCATCCGCATCGGCAACCCCGCATCCTGGAAGCAGGCGGAGGACGCACGCGACGAGTCCGGCGGCATCATCGACTCGGTGACCGATGAGGAAATCCTCGCCGCGCACCGCTGGCTCTCCTCCCGCGAGGGCGTCTTCGTGGAGCCCGGCTCCGCCGCTGGCGTTGCCGGCCTGATCAAGCACCAGGCAGCGGGGAACGTCCCGGAGGGCAAGACCATCGTGATCACCGTGACCGGCCACGGCCTGAAGGACCCGAACTGGGCCCTGCAGACCGAGGACGGCTCGGAGGTGGCACCCACCAAGGTCGCCTTCGACGTCGTGGCCGTTGCCGGCGCGCTCGGCCTTGCCTAACCGCGATACACCAAGGGAATAAACGCAGCATGGCGCAGATACAGGCCGGACAGGCAATTGCCGTCCACGTGCCGGCCACGACGGCCAACCTGGGGCCGGGCTTCGACGTGTTGGGCATGGCGCTGTCGGTGTTCGACACGCTGGTGGTCCGCACGCTCGAGGAGCCCGGGGTCGAGGTCTCGGTGACGGGGGAGGGCGCCGAGACGCTGCCCACCGACGAAACGCACTTGATCGCCAAGACCATCCTGGAACGCTGGGCCGAGCTCGGCTACGAGGCCTGCGGCCTGCGCCTGGAGGCGACAAACCGCATTCCCCACGGCCGTGGCATGGGCTCCAGCGCCGCCGCCATGGTCAGCGCGCTGGCCGCCGCCAACGCGCTTCTTCCCGCCGACGCGCAGGAGGGCCTGGAGGAGATCTTCCAGGCCTCCGCGCGCTGGGAAGGCCACCCGGACAACGTTGCCCCCGCCGTCTTCGGCGGACTCACGCTGTCCTGGGTCGACGGCGAGGGCTTCGGCACCCTCAACGGGGTGCTGCACGAATCGATAGTCCCCGTGATCGCGATCCCGGACGTCGAGCTGTCCACGCACGCGGCCCGCGGCCTGTTGCCGCAGAGTGTTCCGCACGCCGTCGCCGCGGCGAACAGCGGGCGCGTGGGGCTGCTGATCCACGCGCTGGCCCACGAGCCGGCGGCACTGCTGCGCGGCACGGAGGACTTCCTGCACCAGTCCTTCCGCGCTCCCGCCATGGCCCCGAGCGCCGAGCTGATCGCCCACCTGCGTTCCCTGGGGCATGCGGCCGTCGTTTCCGGTGCGGGTCCGACGGTGCTGGTGCTCTGTGCCGGGCAGGCCGAGGCGGACCGGGTTGCGCAGGTCATTGCCGCCCACGCCGCGGAGCACCGCGAAACGTCCTGGCGTGTCCAGATTCCGTCTGTGCCGCAAAGCGGTGTTAGAGTAGAACTGCTTTAGCACAAGTCTCTAAAGGAACCGTTCCAGATCACGGGAACGGTTGGCTGTGTTTTGTGCAGCCGTCGATCGCCGCCACTCGCGGCGCCCGGCCGCCGCCAAACCACTTTTAGCAAGGCGCGCAAGCACCCTCACATCATCCGACCGGATCCATCGTCCTTGGTGGGCGTCCAGTCCCATGGTGTGTCCCACGCACGATCGACCGAGGTATTGGCCCTCACGGGTCCATGCACGGTTCAACCTTTCCCGCATCTGAAGCGGGCAGAGGGCAGTCAAACGTTGCGGATCTCTCTGATGCGATCCGCCCGACGAGGGGGAAGGAACCTTCGTGACCGAAACCACCAGCCTGAATGCAGGCGTGGAAGAAAACAACGCATCCAAGGGTGGCGGACTTGCCGGCCTGAAGCTTGCACAATTGCAGGCGCTTGCGTCCCAGCTGGGGATCACCGGCGGATCCCGGATGCGCAAGAGCGATCTTGTCACCGCGATCTCCAACCACCAGCGCGGCGGCTCCGTGGCCGACCGCGATGCCAAGGCGAAGGCCGAACCGAAGGCGGAGGCCGCAGCCGAAGCCAAGACCGAGGCAAAGGCACCGGCCAAGGCCGCCACCCGACGCACCGCCAAGGCCCCGGCCGAAGCCAAGACCGAGGCCCCGGCCGAGGCAGCCGAGGCCCCCGCAGCCGAGGAGCGCGCCCCGCGCCGCGGCCGCAGCCGCCGTGCCGAATCCACGGGAACCGTCACGGCCCCGGCAGCCGCCGCAGAAACCACCGAGGCGCCGGAAGCCCCGGCCGCCGAGGAGCGCGCACCGCGCCGCAACTCGCGCAACCGCCGTGCTGAATCCGCACCGAGCGCACCCGCCGCCGACAAGGCTGCCGAGTCCGCCGAGGCGGCACCCGCCGCAGCCACCGAGCAGGGCGATGCCGCAGAGGCCGCCGAGTCCCGCCCGGAGCGGACCGAGCGCCAGGACCGCAACCGCAACCGCCGCGACCGCAACCGCAACCGCCGCGACAACAACGCCGAGCAGGCCGAAGCCACCGAGGCCCCCGCGGCCGAGGACAAGGCCACCGAGAAGCCGGCCGAGAAGTCCGAGGAACGCGTCCGCGAGTCCGGCGAGGACCGCAACGCCAACCGCCGTGAGCGCAACCGCGAACGCAACGAGCGCAACCGCGAGCGCAACCGCGACCGCAACGAACGCGGCGGCAACGACCGTGGCGATCGCAATGACCGCAACGACCGCAACTCGCGCAACCGCCGCAACCGCAACCAGCCGGATGTCGACGACACCGAGATGAACGAGAACGACGTGCTGCTGCCCGTCGCCGGCATCCTGGACGTGCTGGACAACTACGCGTTCATCCGCACCACCGGCTACCTGGCCGGCCCGAACGACGTCTACGTGACCCTGAACCAGGTCAAGAAGTACAACCTGCGCAAGGGCGACGCCGTCGTCGGCGCCATCCGCGCCCCGCGCGAGAACGAGAACGCCAACACGCGTGCCAAGTTCAACGCCCTGGTGAAGCTGACGGCCATCAACGGCAAGACCCCGGAGGAGAACGCCAACCGCGTCGAGTTCTCCAAGCTGACCCCGCTCTACCCGACGGACCGCCTGCGCCTGGAGACCGACCCGAAGCTCGTCGGCCCGCGCGTCATCGACCTCGTGGCACCGATCGGCAAGGGCCAGCGCGGCCTGATCGTCTCGCCCCCGAAGGCCGGCAAGACCCTGATCCTGCAGTCGATCGCCAACGCCATCACCATCAACAACCCCGAGGTCCACCTCATGATGGTCCTGGTCGACGAGCGTCCCGAAGAAGTCACGGACATGCAGCGCACCGTCAAGGGCGAGGTCATTGCCTCGACCTTCGACCGCCCGGCCGACGACCACACCACCGTCGCCGAGCTCGCCATCGAGCGCGCCAAGCGCCTGGTGGAAATGGGCATGGACGTCGTGGTCCTGCTGGACTCGATGACCCGCCTGGGCCGTGCCTACAACCTTGCCGCACCTGCCTCCGGACGCATCCTTTCCGGCGGCGTGGATTCCTCGGCCCTGTACCCGCCCAAGCGCTTCTTCGGTGCCGCACGCAACATCGAGAACGGCGGCTCGCTGACCATCCTGGCCACCGCACTCGTGGAGACCGGTTCCAAGATGGACGAGGTCATCTTCGAGGAATTCAAGGGCACCGGCAACATGGAACTGCGCCTGTCCCGCAAGCTCGCGGACAAGCGCATCTTCCCGGCCGTCGACGTCAACGAGTCCGGCACCCGCCGCGAGGAGAACCTGCTCTCCCCGGACGAGGTTCGCATCATGTGGCGCCTGCGCCGCGTGCTCTCGGGCCTCGACACGCAGCAGGCACTGGAAACCCTCACGGGCAAGATCCGCGAGACCTCGTCCAACGCCGAGTTCCTGATGCTCATCAACAAGACCACGCTGGGTTCCAAGAACGACGCCTAGCTACGCCACACGCCCGGTTTTGCCGTGCCCGCCTCCCGGCGGGCCCGGCGGACCGGGCGTCGGTCGTTAACACCGCATTCCCCCTCGTTGTTCCTTACACTGGAACCAGTCGTCGTGAAAGAAGTTGAAACCCATGTTTGAGTCCGTCAAGGGACTACTCGATGAGCACGCAGCCCTGCAGGCCCAGCTCTCGGATCCCGCCGTTTACCAGGACCAGTCCCTGGCCCGCAAGCTCGGCCGCCGCTCCGCGGAGCTCAACGGCATCGTCGAGGCGCACAAGCGCTGGAAGCAGATGACCGAGGACCTCGACGCCGCCCGCGAGATGGCCGACGAGGACCCGGACTTCGCCGAGGAAGTCGCACAGCTCGAGGCCGAGCTGCCCGAAGCCGAGGAAAAGCTCCGCCGTCTGCTGATCCCGCGCGACCCCAACGACGCGCGCGATGTCATCCTCGAGGTCAAGGGCGGCGAAGGCGGCGACGAGGCGGCGCTGTTCGCCGCAGACCTGCTGCGCATGTACACCCGCTACGCGGAGTCCCGCGGCTGGAAGACCGAGATGATCTCCTTCAACGAGTCGGACCTCGGCGGCTACAAGGACGCCCAGGTCGCCATCAAGGGCAAGTCGAACGACCCGGCGGAGGGCGTGTACGCACACCTGAAGTTCGAGGGCGGTGTGCACCGCGTGCAGCGCGTGCCGCAGACCGAGTCCCAGGGCCGCATCCACACCTCGGCAGCCGGCGTGCTGGTGCTGCCCGAGGTCGACGAGCCCGAGGAGGTCGAGATCCACGCGAACGACCTGAAGATCGACGTCTACCGTGCCTCGGGCCCGGGCGGCCAGTCGGTCAACACCACCGACTCCGCGGTCCGCATCACCCACATCCCCACGGGCATCGTGGTGGCCATGCAGAACGAGAAGTCGCAGCTGCAGAACCGCGAGGCCGGAATGCGCGTGCTGCGTTCGCGCATCCTCGCGCACCACCAGGCGATCATCGACGCGGAGAACTCGGACATCCGCAAGTCGCAGGTGCGCACCATGGACCGCTCCGAGCGCATCCGCACCTACAACTACCCGGAAAACCGCATCGCCGACCACCGCACCGGGTACAAGGCCTACAACCTCGACGCCGTCATGAACGGCGACCTGGATCCGGTGATCAACTCCTGCATCGAAATGGACGAGCAGCAGCGTCTTGACGCCATCGGCGGGGACAAGGACTAGGCTGCCATGTCCGAGAAGTGTTTCGGCCAACCCCTGGCCGAGGTGCTGGCCGCGGCCACGGCGACGCTGGCCGCTGCCGGCGTCCCCTCGCCCGCGGTGGACGCCGAGCTGCTGGCCGCCCACGTGCTGAACACCAGCCGCGGGCGGCTCAAGAGCCTGCAGATGATGGGGGAGTCGTTCTCCGCGGCGGACGACGTGGCCTTCGCCGGCCTGGTGGCCCGCCGGGCCACCCGCGAACCCCTGCAGCACCTCACCGGCGTCGCCTACTTCAGGTACCTGGAGCTCGAGGTGGGCCCCGGGGTGTTCGTTCCACGGCCGGAAACCGAGACGGTGGTGCAGATCGCCATCGACTTCGCCCGGACGCTCCAGGCGCCGCGGCTGGTGGACCTGGGCACGGGCTCCGGCGCCATCGCCGGGTCGCTGGCGCACGAGCTGCCCGGTGCCGAGGTGCACGCGGTGGAGCTCTCGGACCTTGCCTTCCCCTACGCCCGCCGCAACCTGGCGCCGCTGGGCGTGCACCTGGTCCACGGGGACATGCGCGACGCCTTCGCGGAGCTGGACGGCGGCTGCGACGTGGTGGTCTCCAACCCGCCGTACATCCCGGCCAACGCCGTTCCCCGCGAGCCCGAGGCCCGAGACCACGACCCGCAGATGGCGCTCTACGGCGGCGGAGCGGATGGAATGGTCATGCCCCGAGCCGCGGAGCGCACTGCCGCACGCCTGCTGCGCCCCGGCGGCCTGTTCGTGATGGAACATGCCGAGGTTCAGGCGCCGCAGATGGCGGCCCTCCTGGAAGGGACGGGCGACTGGACAGAGGTGCGCACGCACCGGGATTTGACGGGCAGGGACCGCTCAACCAGCGGAATCCGCCGATAGCAGGACCCTACACATGGAAGAATGGACAGCGTGACTTCACGTTTTGACGCCCTAGATGGCCAGCAGCGGGATGCCGGATTGGCAGCGGCACAGGCCGCGCTCTCCGAGCAGCGCTGCATTGTGATGCCTACGGACACCGTCTACGGCATCGCCGCCGACGCGTTCTCCGCCCAGGCGGTTGCCACCCTGCTGGCGGCCAAGGGCCGCGGGCGGAACATGCCGCCGCCGGTGCTGATGCCCGCAATCCAGACCATGGACGGGCTCGCCGTCGACGTGCCGGCCGACGCCCGTGCCCTGGCCGAGGAGTTCTGGCCCGGCGCGCTCACCCTGATCCTGCAGGCGCAGCCGTCGCTGACCTGGGACCTGGGGGAGACCCGCGGCACCGTGGCGCTGCGCGTGCCGGACGACGAGGTTGCCCGCGACCTGCTCGCCGTCACCGGCCCGCTGGCCGTGTCCTCGGCCAACCGCACCGGCATGCAGGCCGCGGCAACCGCGGCCGAGGCCTTCGAGCAGCTCGGCGAATCCGTCGAGGTCTATCTCGAGGCCGGGCGCCGGCCCGTTGCCGGCGAGGCCCTGAGCTCCACCATCGTGGACTGCACGCTGAACCCGCCGCGCGTGGTTCGCGAGGGTGCCCTGGGCCTTGACGCCCTGCGCGTGGTGGTCCCCGGGCTGCTGGGCCTGGGCGAGGAGCCCACGGCTACCGCCACGGCCGCGGAGGCGGCAGGATCGCCGGGCTCCGGATCCGACGGAGAAGCCCGCGGGGCATCGGAGCCGGCCACCGACTCATGAGAACTTATCTCCTGCTGATCGGGGTCGCATTCATAACCTCATATGTGCTGACACCGCTCATGCGGGCCGTCGGCACCCGGTTCCTCCCCGAGGATTCGGTGCGCACGCGCGACATGCACAAGCGCCCGACGCCCAAGCTCGGCGGCGTGGCGATCATCGGTGCCATATACCTCTGCCTGGTGATGGCCAGCCGGCTGCCCTTCCTGGCCGGGGTGTTCAAGAACCCTGAACCGATCCAGGGCGTGGCGCTGGCGCTGGCCGTGGTGCTGGTCATGGGCGTCATGGACGACCTGATGGACCTGCCGTGGTGGGTCAAGCTGCTCGGCCAGACCTCCATCGGCCTGATCATCGCCGGCCACGGCATCGTCATCAAGGCCCTGCCGATCGGCTCGGTGAACTTCGAATCCAAGGCCGTGCAGGTGGCGGTCACAGTCATCCTGATCGTCCTGATCATGAATGCCATCAACTTCATGGACGGACTCGACGGGCTGGCCGCCGGTGTCTCGGCCATCGGAGCCGCGACGTTCTTCGTCTACAGCTACTACCTGGCAACCCGGGTCAGTGCCGAGGACTACTCGAACTTCTCGGCACTGCTGTGCGCCATCCTGCTGGGTGCCGCACTCGGGTTCCTGCCGCACAACTTCAACCCCGCATCCATCTTCATGGGGGAGAGCGGCGTTCTGGCCATCGGCCTGCTGCTAGCCGTTTCCTCCATAGCCGTCACCGGCGACGTGCTGGGGGAGGACGCCTTCCGCTTCCGCAACGTCCCGGCCTACATGCCTGTCATCCTTCCCGCCGCGGTGGTCATGCTCCCGCTGCTGGACCTGGGGCTTTCGGTCATTCGGCGGATGTCCCGCGGGCAATCGCCGTTCCACGCCGACCAGGGCCACATGCACCACCGCATGGTCAAGGGCGGCCACAGCGAGCAGACCACCGTCATCCTCATGTACCTGTGGGCCGCTCTGTGTGCCTCGGGCGTCATGGCGTTTTCGCTGGGCAACCGCAAGATCGTGGTGCCCATCTATGTTGCGGCGCTGATTTCTGTGGGGTTCGCCACATGGTGGCCGATGATCCGGCACGCCTACACCCAGCGCAAGGCCGCCCGCGCCAAGTAGCCCGTGCGGCGCCCGGGCCCAAGGGCTTCCGCGGGTCGAGCCGCCCTTCTATCTCGTGTAGAATTCAATGAGGCTTCCAGTGGGGGCCAATCCCCGCCAGACTCCTTGTTGCACAGCTTCCCTGTGCCGGGGCCGCAGTACACCAGGGAATAGGATGCAGATGACCAAGCCGGTTCGCGGCTCGAAGGCCAACGATGCGGTTGCCGCCTCGTCGGCTCCGCGTTCCCCTTGGATGGGCATCCTGAAGACCTGCACCGCGTACACGTTCAGTGCCGGTGCCGCAGCGTCCCTGGTGCTGTGGCCGATCCTCGGTGCAGGTTTTGCCGGTTCGGTCGGATTCGGCGCGGGCCTGGTCATCATCTTCTTTGGTGTCAGCCTGCTTATTGCCGAACTTGCCGGACGGTACCGCAGCAGCTGGGCCTTGCCGGCCTTCTTGTTCACCTACATGCTCAAGATCGTCGGCATGGGACTCCTGGTTCTCTTTTCCGGGCTTCCCGACTGGGTGTACCGCCCCGCATTCATGTGGGGAGCCATCGGGGCCTTGGTCCTGTGGCAGTTCGGGGAGATCCGGGCCTTCTCGAAGGCACGCCTTCCCATCTTCGCCGACGAGGATCCGGCATCCCCGGGAAGCGGAGGGACCGAACATGGAACCCCACGCTAACCACCCCGATGAAATGCCTCATGAACGCCCGGTGCGTGAATTCATCAACTACATCGTTGGCGGGCTCATCGCCTGGGGTTTGATAGGCTGGGGTCTGGATCTTTTACTGGACACCCGATGGATACTCTTCGCTGGTGCGCTGCTTGGTGCCACCGCGGGATACTTCTTGGCAAGCCATCATCAACGGCACCGACGCCGCGAAGACAGCACCGAGTAATGAGATCGACCACTAGAACTTCACACGGTGAGAGGCGCCCTGCGCCGAGTCACCAACTTTGCCCCATGACCGAAACTGCAGAGAGGACAGCGCGTTGACCGCGTTTGCGCTTCCGACGGCCACAGAACCATATGTCCCGCCGACGATTTCCGACACCCACCTTCCCGAGGTGTTTCCTTGGCTAGCCGAGTACGGGACCGGTTTCGGCAAGCAGATGATCATGATCATCCTCTCGATCATCTTGATCGTGTGGTTCTTCAAGTCCGCAATTAAGAACCCGAAGTTGGTTCCAGGCAAGGCACAGTTCCTTGCAGAAAGCGCCTACGGCTTTGTCCGCAACTCCGTGGGCCGCGACATCATCGGCGAGAAGAACTTCCGCCCCTGGGTACCGCTGCTTTTCGCAACCTTCTTCTTCGTCCTGCTGAACAACCTCTTCGGCGCGATCCCGTTCCTTCAGCTCCCATCGTTCTCGCACGCCGGCTCGGCGTACGCCATGGCGATCATCATCTACGGCACCTGGATTGCCGTCGGCGTGAAGAACCACGGTATCCGCTACTTCAAGCTTGCAGTCGTCCCCTCCGGCGTGCCGGGCTGGATCATGCCGCTGATGGTGCCGTTGGAAATCATCTCCAACTTCATCGTTCGCCCGCTGACCCACTCGCTGCGTTTGATGGCCACCATGCTGGCCGGCCACATGATCGTGATGCTTGCCGCCACCGGCGCACGCCACCTGATCATGGTGCAGGAATCGCTGGCCATGAACGCCGTTGGCGTCGCGGTCATCGCCGGTTCCGTGGCGATGTACTTCCTTGAACTCTTGATCATGGTCCTGCAGGCCTTCGTATTCACCCTGCTGACCGCCATCTACATCCAGGGTGCCCTGGATGCAGACGCCCACTAAGCATTCGGGCTCGCACTAAACCAACCCAAAGCTTTCCCCTTCACCAGGGAATGACCTCACAACCTGCCGACAAAGTGTCGGTATCTTGAAAGGAACGAAATGGAACTCCACGGCTCCCTCAACATGATCGGCTACGGCCTGGCTGCAATCGGTTCGGCCATCGGCGTGGGCATGATCTTCGCTGCCTACATCAACGGTGTTGCTCGCCAGCCTGAAGCACAGCGCATCCTTCAGCCAATCGCCATGCTGGGCTTCGCCCTTGCAGAAGCACTGGCTATCTTGGGCTTGGTCTTCGCCTTCGTCATCGGCGCTTAGTTTCTTCGGTGGTGGCCCTGCCACTATCGCAGGGCTATTGCAATTGGAACCTAAGAGATAAGGAAGAGTGAGAATGATCAGCAACGAATTGATCCTCGCTGCAGGTGAGGGTGCCAACCCTCTGCTTCCGAACCCGTGGGAAATTCTTGTCACTGCGGCAGGCTTCGCTGTCCTGCTGTTCATCGTGGTCAAGTACATTGCCCCGGCATTCGAGAAGTCCTACCAGGACCGCGTTACGGCCATCGAAGGTGGACTTGAGAAGGCTGAAGCCGCACAGGCAGAAGCCAACGCCACCCTCGAGCAGTACAAGGCCCAGCTGCTGGAAGCACGCACCGAAGCCAACCGCATCCGTGAGGAAGCGCGCGAAGAAGGTGCCCAGATCCTTGCTGAGCTGAAGACCAAGGCCTCCGAGGAGTCCGCTCGTATCACCGAGCAGGCCCACCGTCAGATCGAAGCCGAGCGCGTTGCAGCAGTTACCTCACTGCGCGCCGAGGTCGGAACCCTGGCAACTTCGCTGGCCAGCAAGATCGTCGACGACGCTCTTGAGAACGACGAGCGCGCAGCTCGCGTGGTCGACAAGTTCCTGGCGGATCTGGAAAACCAGCAGAACGCAGGTGCATCGAACTAATGGCAGGTGTATCGAGCGAGTCACTCGCCGCGGCGCTGGCGTCGTTGGAAACCAAGCTTGCACACGCGTCCTTGGAATTGTCCGCAGAGCTGTTCGGTGCCCTTGAGGTCATCGACGGCAATGCAGGCCTGCGTCGCGCACTGACTGATCCCGCCCGTGGGGCTTCGGACAAGGCCGGGCTTGTAGCCCAGCTGTTGCGCGGAAAGGTTTCGGCCGACGCCGAGGCCACCGTCGCTGGTCTTGCCACTTCGCGCTGGAGCTCGGCACGAGACATTGGCGATGCATTGGAGACCGTGGCAGCGACTGCTGCAATCATGGTCGCCGAACGTCAGGGCGGTTCCGCTGGCCTGGAGAGGCTCGAAGAAGACCTCTTCGCGTTCATCCGTGTTGTTGGGTCCAGTCATGATCTGCAGCGTGCACTCGACGATGCTCAGGCAACGACGGAAGCCAAATGCGCCTTGGCGCTGAAGCTTGTCCCGACTGCCGGCGAAGCATCTGCACTGCTGATCCGCCAGGCCGTCGCTTCGCCGCGTGGGCTCAAGCCCGTCGCACTGCTGGAGCGCTTCGTGGAATTGGTGGCTAAGCGCCAGGATCGCTGGATTGCCCAGGTAAGCGTCACTCGTGACCTCACCGCTGAGCAGTTCGCGCGCCTGCAGGCAGGCCTGAATAACCTTTACGGTCGAGACTTGAAGATCAATGTCAACATCGACCCGGAACTAGTCGGCGGCATCCGCGTGAAGGTGGGAGACGAAGTGGTTGACGCTTCGATCGCCACCCGCGTGTCGGATCTTCGCCGCCGGTTGGCAGGCTAGGTAGACCCCTCCGGGGTCTACCTGCCGGCCAGTCACCATAGACTGAATCAATTTTCGGTTACCGCACACGATAGAACCGCGGTAATCACAACTTAGGAGAGCAGGGACTGCAGATGGCCGATTTGACCATCAACGCCGACGACGTCCGCAATGCCTTGAATGAGTTCGCAGCGTCCTACGAACCGGGCAAAGCTGAGCGCACCGAGGTCGGCCGCGTAACCACGGCAAGTGACGGTATCGCCAAGGTGGAGGGTCTTCCCTCCGTCATGGCAAATGAGCTGCTTCGCTTCGAAGACGGCACCCTGGGCCTGGCCCAGAACCTTGACACCCGCGAAATCGGTGTCGTCGTCTTGGGCGACTTCACCGGCATCGAAGAAGGCCAGCGCGTAGAGCGCACCGGCGAGATCCTCTCGGTACCGGTAGGCGACGCCTTCCTGGGCCGCGTGGTCGACCCGCTGGGTGAGCCGATTGATGACCTGGGACCGATCGCGTCCACCGGTCGCCGTGCACTGGAAGCCCAGGCTCCCGGCGTCACCGAGCGTAAGTCGGTTCACGAACCGCTGCAGACCGGCATGAAGGCCATCGACGCGATGATCCCGATCGGCCGCGGCCAGCGCCAGCTGATCATTGGCGACCGTCAGACCGGCAAGACCGCCCTGGCCGTCGACGCCATCATCAACCAGAAGGCCAACTGGGCTTCGGGCGACACCAACAAGCAGGTCCGCTGCATCTACGTGGCAATCGGTCAGAAGGCTTCGACCATTGCCGCAGTGCGTCAGACCCTTGAAGACCACGGTGCACTGGAATACACCACGATCGTTGCCTCCCCGGCATCGGATCCGGCTGGTTTCAAGTACCTGGCACCGTACGCCGGCTCGGCCATCGGCCAGCAGTGGATGTACGACGGCAAGCACGTTCTGATCGTCTTCGATGATCTGTCCAAGCAGGCCGAAGCCTACCGCGCTGTTTCCCTTCTGCTGCGTCGCCCGCCGGGACGCGAAGCCTACCCGGGCGACGTGTTCTACCTGCACTCCCGCTTGCTCGAGCGTTGTGCAAAGCTCTCCGACGAGCTCGGCGCGGGCTCGATGACCGGCCTGCCGATCATCGAAACCAAGGCAAACGACGTCTCGGCCTTCATCCCGACCAACGTCATTTCCATCACCGACGGCCAGATCTTCCTGCAGTCGGACCTCTTCAACGCCAACCAGCGTCCGGCAGTCGACGTGGGCGTTTCGGTGTCCCGCGTTGGTGGCTCCGCGCAGATCAAGGCAATGAAGAAGGTTGCCGGTACGTTGAAGCTGGAACTGGCACAGTACCGCGACATGCAGGCCTTCGCCATGTTTGCCTCGGACCTGGATGCCGCTTCCAAGCAGCAGCTGACCCGTGGCGCACGCCTGATGGAACTGCTCAAGCAGGGCCAGTACGCACCGTTCGCGGTCGAGGATCAGGTTGTCTCCGTCTGGGCCGGCACCAACGGCTACCTGGACGATGTCCCGGTTGAGGACGTTCGCCGCTTCGAGACCGACTTCCTGGCTCACCTGCGTCACCGCACCAACGTGCTGACCGTGATTGCCGAGACCGGCAAGCTCGAGGACGAGACCGTGGATTCGCTCAAGTCGAACATCGCCGATTTCAAGGCCGGCTTCTTCGGTGAAGGCGACGACAAGCTTGTCGCCGCCGGCCACGAAGAATTCGACGCCTTGGCCGAGGGATCCGTCGACCAGGAAAAGATCGTCAAGCAAAAGCGCTGACATCACCTTTGAGTAGGGGTTGCCGCGCCACCGAGTGCGGTGCGGCAACCTCTGCAAAGGGATAAGGAAAGGACAAACATGGGAGCCCAGATCCGGGTCTACCGCCAGAAGATTGCATCGACGACGTCGATGGGCAAGATCTTCAAGGCGATGGAACTGATCGCTACTTCCCGTATTGGCAAGGCACGCGCGCGTGTCTCGGCATCGCTGCCGTACGCCAATGCGATTACCCGTGCTGTTACTGCCGTCGCGTCACAGTCCGAGATCGAACACCCGCTGACCACCGAGCCGGAGTCCATCCGTCGCGCGGCAGTCCTGGTGATGACCTCGGACCGCGGACTCGCCGGGTCCTACTCCGCCAGCGTCTTGAAGCAGGCAGAGCACCTCGTTGAATTGCTCCGTGAAGAAGGCAAGGACGTCAAGACCTACTTGGTCGGCCGCAAGGCGCAGGCGTACTTTGACTTCCGCGGACGCGAATACGCGCAGGTGTGGACCGGTGGAACCGACGCCCCGGAGTTTGAAACCGCACGCGAACTGCGCGAGGTCCTGCTCAAGGACTTCGCCGACGAATTTGAAGTGGGCGGCGTGGACGAAATCCACGTTGTATTCACCCAGTTCAAGTCCATGGTCGTTCAGGAACCGACGGTCATTCGTTTGCTGCCGCTCGAGGTCGTCGAGGAGGAGTCCGAGACTCCTGCCGATGAACTGCTGCCGCTCTACGAATACGAGCCGGAACCGGAGCAGGTGCTTGACGCACTGCTTCCGCGTTACATCGAGTCGCGTATCTTCAATGCAATGTTGCAGGCAGCAGCTTCCGAGCTTGCCGCACGCCAGCGTGCCATGAAGACCGCCGGTGACAACGCCAAGGAACTGATCAAGAAGTACACGCGTCTTCGTAACAACGCCCGCCAGGCCGAGGTTACCCAGGAACTCTCTGAAATCGTTGCCGGCGCAGACGCGCTGAACAGCTAACCGAGATCTTCCCAAACACTTACATCCACGCCATCTACACAAATGAAGTGAGAGAGAGATGACTGCCCAACTTAACGAGCAGGGTACCGCTGCCACGACCGGTGCAACCGGCCGTATCGCACGCGTTATCGGCCCGGTTGTCGACGTCGAATTCCCCGCCGACTCCCTGCCTGCCATTTACAACGCTCTTTCCGCTGAGATCACCCTCAACGGCGAGACCAAGACCATCACCTTCGAAACCAGCCAGCACCTCGGTGACTCGCTGGTTCGCGCAATCGCACTGCAGGCTACCGACGGACTCGTCCGCGGCACCACCGTGGTCGATTCGGGTGCCCCGATCTCCGTGCCGGTAGGCGACGGCGTCAAGGGTCACATCTTCAACGTCCTGGGCGAGCCCCTGGACGTCCCCGCCTCGGAGATCCAGGTTTCCGAGCGCTGGCCGATCCACCGCAAGGCTCCGAACTTCGCAAGCCTTGAAGGTTCGACCGAAATGCTCGAAACCGGCATCAAGTCGATCGACCTTTTGACCCCTTACATCAAGGGCGGCAAGATCGGTCTGTTCGGCGGCGCAGGCGTTGGCAAGACCGTGTTGATCCAGGAAATGATCACCCGTGTTGCACGTAACTTCGGTGGTACCTCGGTATTCGCCGGTGTTGGCGAGCGCACCCGTGAAGGTAACGACCTCTGGGTCGAAATGGACGAGGCAAACGTCCTGAAGGACACCGCCTTGGTGTTCGGCCAGATGGATGAGCCGCCAGGAACGCGTCTGCGCGTGGCACTGTCCGCACTGACCATGGCGGAGTACTTCCGCGATGTTCAGAACCAGGACGTTCTGCTCTTCATCGACAACATCTTCCGCTTCACCCAGGCCGGTTCCGAGGTGTCGACCCTTCTGGGCCGCATGCCTTCGGCCGTGGGTTACCAGCCGAACCTGGCCGACGAGATGGGTCTCCTCCAGGAGCGCATCACCTCGACCAAGGGCCACTCGATCACGTCGATGCAGGCAGTTTACGTGCCTGCCGATGACTACACCGACCCGGCTCCGGCAGCGACCTTCGCCCACTTGGACGCGACCACGGAACTTTCCCGTGAAATCGCTTCCCGTGGTCTGTACCCGGCCATCGATCCGCTGACCTCCACGTCGCGAATCCTTGACCCGCAGTACGTTGGTCACGACCACTACAACACCGCGGTACGCGTCAAGCAGATCCTCCAGAAGAACAAGGAACTGCAGGACATCATCGCCATCCTCGGTGTCGACGAACTGTCCGAAGAAGACAAGATCGTTGTTTCGCGCGCACGTCGCATCCAGCAGTTCCTGTCGCAGAACACCTACACCGCAAAGCAGTTCACCGGTGTCGAGGGTTCGACGGTTGCCATCAAGGACACCATCGAAGGCTTCAACGCGATCTGCAACGGCGACGTCGACCACATCGCAGAGCAGGCCTTCTTCAACGTTGGCGGCATGGACGATGTCGAGCGCCAGTGGGCCAAGATCCAGGAATCGACCAAGTAATCATGGCCGAACTCCAAGTCGAAATTGTTGCTGCCGACCACTTCGTGTGGTCCGGCGCGGCAAAACTGGTCAAGGGACGTTCCAGCGAAGGCGAGATCGGGATCCTTCCCGACCACGCGCCGATGCTGGCCGTGCTGGCTGCCGGAGATCTGGAAATCGTACCGGTTTCCGGTCCCCGCTTCTCGGTCCAGGTTGACGGCGGGTTCTTCTCCGTTGATACCAACCGCGTTGTGATCGTTGCCGATAACGCCGTCATGGCCGAATCTGCCCCGGCGGGAACCCGATAGTCCTGCCTTGAACGAACTCGGCATTCCTGTACTCATCGTTCTGGCAGCCTTGCTGCTGGTGGTGATGTTCTTGGGCGCCATGGGAGTGCGCCGTATTCAGTTACGGCGCACTCTTGGCACATTCGACGCATCGATCTCCACGACCCCCGGGAAGTGGATGATGGTTGTAGCTCGTTATGGAGCCGGAGAGCTTGAGTTCCTCAAGCTCTTTTCCGTCTCCCCGATAGCGGTGCACAAGTTTTTGCGCAGCTCCATTGAACTCAATGGATGGCGGAAACCCTCGGAAGAGGAAAGGCACCTGGTACAGCCCGGCAGCGTCATCGTGATGATGACTTACGAAGGCCGAGAAATATTGATTGCCATGGACTACGGGACCTACAACGGTCTCTCAGCCTGGCTGGAGGCCGGCCCCGTCGCGGGCGTCGGCACCTGGCGGCAAGACTAAACGCACAAAGCAGTGGGGCGGGATGATGAAGATCATCCCGCCCCACTGCTTTTTCAACTCCTCGGACCGTGGCGATGCCTCCGCTGCGCCGGGACACCGGGCCCCGGGGCGTTGGAGCGGATCACTGGTTCAAAGGGCTTGAGAGGTCCTAGAGACCGACAACGCCGGTTGCCTGGGGACCCTTGGCGCCCTGGCCGACTTCGAATTCCACGCGCTGGTTCTCTTCCAGGGTGCGGAAGCCACTGGTCTGGATCTCCGAGTAGTGAACGAAAACGTCAGCCTCGGCGCCATCCGGAGTGATAAAGCCGAATCCCTTTTCGGCGTTGAACCACTTCACGGTTCCCTGAGCCATGTATTTCTCCTCATTTAGTGCGAAAAACCGGCCGGCACACCGTGCGCCGGCCGTGAGTGGTACAGAAGTGAGAAGAACACTGACATGGCCTGGACCGCATCAGCCGCTTCACACCCGCAACCTAGCTTTGGCGGGTATGACTAACCAACACAAAGACTGAGTCCAGCATCACATAGCCCTGTGATCTGGGTCAACACCTTTTGTGTTGGTGCTAAACAGAAACTTCATAAATCGATTCGCCATTGCGGATGACCTGCAACAGGTTGAGGTCCCCGTCGAGCAGGAGCAGGTCGGCGACAAAGCCCTGGTGAAGCTGTCCCGCCTCGTCGACGAGTCCCAGGACTTCGGCCGGAACCTTCGTCGCCGAGAGCAGCGCATCGGCCAGTGGGACGCCGCCGGCCACTGCGGACCGAAGGACGTCGAGCATGGTCGCCGTGCCGCCGGCCAGGGACCCGTTGGAGGCCAGGCGCGCCTCGCCGTTCGCAACCTTCACCTGGGCCGGGCCCAGCGAGTAGTCCCCGTCGGCCAGTCCGGCGGCCGCCATGGAGTCGGTGACAAGGGCGATGGAACCCGCCCCGGCGAGGCTGAAGACGGTGCGAACCGTGACAGGGTCAAGGTGCACGCCGTCGGCAATGAGCTCGACGATGATCTTCCCGGCCGCCGCGAGTTCCAGGCAGGCCGCCACGGGGCCGGGGGAGCGGTGGTGCAGCGAGGGCATGCCGTTGAACAGGTGGGTCACGGTGGGGCGTTCGGTGAAGCCGTCCACGCCGGCGCTGCCGAGCTCCTCGCGCGCCAGTTCCAGAGAGGCGGTCACCGAGGCGGCGTCGGCATTGGTGTGCCCCAGCGAGGGGACAACGCCCTGGGAGACCAGCTGCTCAAGCAGCGCATCGGAGCCCGGCCGCTCGGGGGCGTAGGTCATGGTGCGCAGCTGGCCCGCTGCGGCCTCGATCAGGTCGTCGACGAAGTCGGGCTCCGGGTCGGAAAGGTAGGCCGGGTCCTGGGCGCCGCAGCGGATGTCCGAGAGGTAGGGGCCCTCGGCATGGATGCCGGCGATGTCGCCGCGCTCGGCGAACCCGGCGAGCACGCGGGCGGAGGCGAGCATGTCCCCGCGGTCTGCCGTCACCAGGGACGCCAGCAGGGTGGTGGTGCCGGCGCGGTGCAGGAATCCGATGGCCCGGCCGATGGCCTCCTCGTCTCCCGAGGGGAAGTCCCCGCCCACGGCCCCGTGGCAGTGCAGGTCGATCAGGCCGGGGGTGATGATGGTTCCGGGCGGGGTCTCGCGCAGCGCAAAGCCTGCGGCATCCTCGAGGAAGGCGAACTCCGTTGCGTTTCCGGCGAACGCGATGCGGTTGCCCTCGACCGCAACGATGCCGTCGGTGATGTCGGTTCCGTGCGAGAGGATGCGTCCGGTGAGCGCGTAGCGGGCCGGGGATGCTGGTGGCGTCATGAGCCCATTCTAGGGGTGCCTTCCCGGCTGGCGGGGGATTGACGTTGCCGCTCCCCGTGGGGCCGCCGCGAGGCGCGCTGCACCCGAACCCGGAAACGCCGAAGGGCCGCAGTCCCGCCGGGACTGCGGCCCTTCGCCTGCGGTGCTAGAAGAGCCGTGCGGCGCTGTCGTCCACCCCGCGCATGGCGTCGTAGTCAAGCACGAGGCAATCGATGCCGCGGTCGGTGGCCAGCGTGCGTGCCTGCGGCTTGATCTTCTGGGCGGCGAAGACGCCGCGCACCGGCTTGAGCAGCGGGTCGCGGTTGAGCAGCTCCAAGTAGCGGGTCAGCTGCTCGACGCCGTCGATGTCCCCGACGCGCTTGAGCTCGATGGCCACCGTGGCGCCGTCGGCGTCGCGGGCCAGGATGTCCACCGGGCCGATGGCCGTCATGTACTCGCGGCGCACGAGGGTGAACCCGGCGCCCACGGTCTCGATCTGGTCCGCCAGCAGGCGCTGCAGGTCCGATTCGACGCCGTCCTTGATCAGGCCGGGATCGATGCCGAGGTTGTGCTCGGTGTCGTGGATGATCTCCTTGATGTGGACCACCAGCCGGTCGTCGGACTTCTGGTGGGCGACGTGCCAGAGCTCGATGTCGCCCTCCGCGGCCTGTTCCTCGTCGGGTGCGGCGACCCGCATGACGGCCGGCGGGCTCATCCAGTTCAACGGCTTGTAGCTGCCGCCGTCCGAATGGACCAGGACCGAGCCGTCGGCCTTCACCATCAGCAGGCGGGTCGCCAGGGGGAGGTGGGCACGCAAACGGCCCTCGTAATCAACTGAACACTTGGCAATCACTAAACGCACACCGTGCACTCTACCGGGTTTCGGGCACCGGCCGCGGCCAGGGGTGTGCGGCGGCACAGGCGCCATCGGGACTTGGGGCAGAATTAAAGGCATGGCCCGCTCGAATCGCCCCCGACGCTCATCAACCCCCGCACCGCGCGGCGGGCGCACCAACAAGTGGACCCGGCCCGAGGCCGGCAGCGACGAACCGTGGCTGGAGAAGGCTCGCTACGGCGTGCAGCGGCTCCAGGACGCGCCGGACGGGCAGTGGCACGTGCGCAGGATTTCGGCAGTCGGGGCCTCGAAGACCTACAAGTGCCCGGGGTGCGGGCAGTTCATCCAGCCGGGCATCGAGCACGTGGTGGCCTGGCGCGCCGACCACTGGTCAGGCGACGATGCCTCGGCTGCGGCCCGCCGGCACTGGCATTCGCGGTGCTGGGATTCGCGCTCCTACAAGTACTGAGCGCGCGGGCCGAGCACTGCGGCAGACGGGTTCCGGCAGGGTTCCTAGCGCTGGTCCTGCCGGGCGATGAAGACCTCGCGCAGGATGAGCATCGCGGCGGCGGCGGTCGGAATGGCCATCAGGGCCCCGGGCACGCCCATGAGCGTTCCGCCGGCGATCACCGAGATCACCGCCACGGCACCGGGAACCGATACCGCCCGCTGCATCACGCGCGGCGAAATGAAGTACGCCTCGAGCTGCAGGTAGCCGAAGTAGCAGACGGCGTAGATGACGGCGCTCTGCCAGCCCAGGGTCAGCGATATCAGGGAGACCAGGATGCCGGCGATTGCCGCCCCGATGAGCGGGATGAACGCCAGCATGGCGACCACCAGGGTGAGCAGCGCGGCGAAGGGGACCTTGAGGATGCTCATGAGGATCAGCGCCACGGTGGCGTTGAGCACCGCCACGAAGGCCTGGCCCATGACGTAGTTGCCGACGGATCGGGTGATGGTGTTGCCCAGCTTCTCCGCACGTGCCCGCTTGGAGCGCGGCGCCAGCCGGTAGCCGAAGGCCATGAAGGCGGGAAGCGAGGCGAGGAAGTAGATCGCAAGCACCAGCACGATGAAGACACCGAACAGTCCCTGGGCCACGACGGTCCCGATGCCCAGGACACCTCCGAACATGCCGCCCACGGCGCCGGTGTCCGAGAAGAACTTGCCGATTTCCTCGCTGATGCGGTCCGAGACGTGGTACTGCTGGTCAAGGGTGATGAAGAATTCCGAGCGCAGGAACTCGTCGACGATGCCCGGGGCCCGTTCGATGAACTGCGCCGTCTGGGTGACGATGGTGGGGATGATGATCCCGATGAAACCGCCGACCACACCGAAGAGCAGGGCCATGGTGATCAGCACGCCGGCGGTGCGCGAAAGCCCTTTGCCCACGCAGAAACGGACCACGGGATCCAGGCCCAGGGCGATGAACAGCGCTATGGAAATCCAGATGACCAGCGGCCCCACGTTGGTCAGCAGGAAGAACCCGAGCAGGGCCAGCCCGACGCCGACGGTGAAGAGGAACCCAAAGGTGATGGGGTGCGACCGCGAGCCGTTGAGGGTCTCCTGGGCCGGTTCCGCCCCTTCGGCACAGGGTGCCGGCGGGAACCCGAAATTCTCCGGCGGCTTGATGCGCGAATCCAGCGCGTGTTGCGCCCGGCCCACAACACGCCGCCACAACGGTTCAGCCGCGGAGTCCGCGGGTTTCCCGGGAATCTCCTGTGAAGAGGCGCCGTGTTCGGAGGCGCCCTCGGCGGGTGCCATCGGTCCGTGTGGTTCGTCCGCATCATGAGTAGTCACAGCCCGAGCCTAATACCTCGGTGCCCGGCCGGCGGCATCCGGCCACAGCGGATGGCGACACGGAAAAGGGACGAGTTGGAGGCCCGCGACTCTGGTGGTTCTCGTTACATCTTGGAACACTTGGTAGTGCCCACTCGTTAGACTTGGGGTGTGCCGCCAATTGGACTGATTAATTGGCGAGCACACTGAGGCCGATTTTCGACCCCCGTTCCGTTAGGTGTAATTGTGCGAAAGATCATTTCAGCGATCGCGATCATTCTAGGGCTGGTAGCCCTGGTAGTGGGCATCGGTCAGCGAACCATCTGGGCTCCGCCCGAGACGCTGACCGCTTCCTTCTCCCAGCCGCCGGCCGCAGCCCCCGTGACGCTTGTCCAGTCCGAAGTTGGAACCGTCTCCGGACAGCCCGCGGTGATCACCATCAACGGCGAAGGCAAGTTCAGCGCCTCCATGGTGCGTACTTCCGACGCCGAGGCATGGGTCGGCAAGGCCGCCCACACGAACGTGACGGGCGTCGACGCTGCCAACAAGGCCATCGAGTCAACCTCCGTGACCGGTGAGGACAGCGTCCCGAACCCCGTCGGAGGCGACATCTTCGTGGCCACCGAAGAGGCCGACAAGACCATGACCTACCACTGGACGAACCCGGACGACGGTTCCTGGACGTTGCTCGTGGCAGCCGACGGGAAGTCCGCGGCACCGACCGACATCACGGTGACCTGGCCCGGCGACACGGCGACCCCGCTGTCCATGCCGCTGATCATCATCGGCTCGCTCCTGGTTGTCGCGGGCCTGGCCGGACTGGTGTTCCGTCCGAAGCCGCGCGGCGGCTCCGGCGGCGGACGCCGTGTTGCCGAGCGCGATTCCGAGGCGGCGACCGGAACCCTGCCGCAGGTCCAGGACACGCAGGACCCCAAGGGCTCCTCGACCACGCAGAAGGTCGTGGCAACCCTGGGTGTGCTCGCCCTCGTCGCCGTACCGTCGACCCCTGCATTCGCCAGCGCGACGCCGAGCCCGACCGAGAGCGCAACACAGCAGGACGAGCAGGTCTACCCGGTGGTCTTGCAGGACCAGCTGGAGCGGATCCTCGAGTCGGTCTCGAAGTCAGTCGCGGCAGCCGACAAGTCCAAGGACGCCAAGGATCTCGATGAGCGCACCGCCGGTGCCCTGAAGATCCTGCGCAGCGAGAACTACGGGCTGCGCAACGACGGCGTGAAGGTCGATGCCATGCCTGTCGTCGATACCTCGGTGATCCGCTCCGCTGCGGTGCCCACCGATAGCGCGGCGTCGTTCCCGCGTTCGATCATGGTTGTCACTGCCAAGGACTCCGAGGCCGCAACGATCCCCATGGCCATGACGCTGACGCAGGACGGTCCGCGCGACGACTACAAGCTCGTCTTTGCCACGCCGATGCTTCCAGGCTCCACCTTCCCGGGCATCGCCGTGGGCGACACCGCCGTGAAGATGGCCACGGATGAGGCCGAGGGCCTGACCGTGACGCCGAAGGACGCGCTGTCCCACCTGGCCGACGTCATGGATGACGAGAAGTCCAAGTACGCCGACGACTTCGCCAAGAGCGCCTTCCTCACGCTCAACGCCAAGGACCAGAACGCACTGGTGAAGGCCAACAAGAACGCGAAGATCACGTTCAAGCGGACCGTCAACGACAAGCAGACGACCGTCGTGTCCGTCCCCGGCGGCGGCGCCCTGGTCTCGGGCCACATCACCTCGGAGACCGTGGCCAAGCCCAAGGAAACCGGCGGCACCATCGGACTCGATGCGACTACCGCGAAGATCACCGGCGTGAAGGAGACCAAGAAGGGCATCTCCATCACCTACGGCGAGCCGGTGCTGTTGTACATCCCGGCAGCGGGATCCAAGGACAAGGTCAGCGTCGTCGCCGCCGAGGTGGTTACCCGGCGCGCCAGCCTGCTGAAGTAGGAACCGCCGCCCCGGTGCGGGCAGGCGGTGCGAAGGCGAAGTGGACCGAGGGAAAATTCGGTCCACTTCGCCTTTTCGCGTGTCGGCAGGTTTTCCCCGCGGGCGTGCGGCGGCCTAAAGTAGAAGCATGACCTCCAGCATGCCTGAACCCACTGCACCATCCTCACGCGGCGCCATCGACCTGGCTGCCCTGAAAAAGGTTCACCCCGAGCAGATCGACGCCCCGCCGGCAGGCGCCCCCAGCTGGGTGCGTTCCGTCGACCAGGCGCTCTTCCCGGAGATCGTTGCGCTCTCGCAGCAGGTCCCGGTGATCGTGTCCCTCGGCAGCCCGCGTTCCCCGGCCTCGGTGCAGCTCGACGGCCTCCTGTCCGCGGCGATCAACGCCAAGAATGGTTCGCTCGTCCTGGCCACCGTCGATGCCGAAACCGAATCGACAATTGCCCAGGCCTTCCAGGTCACCCAGGTTCCCTCGGTCATCGCACTGATCAACGGCCAGCCGGTCCCGATGTTCCAGGGCAGCGCAGAGGCCTCGCAGATCCAGTCGCTGCTCGAGGAACTGCTCTCGCTGGGTCTCCAGCACGGCGTGGCGGGCACCGTCGCCCCCTTCAGCACCGGATCGGCGCCCGCCGAGGCCGTGCTGCCCCCGCTGCACCAGGCGGCGCTCGAGGCCATCGAGGCCGGGGACTTCCAGGCCGCGGAGATCGCCTACAAGCACGCCCTGAACGACAAGCCCAACGACACCGACGCGGCTATCGGCCTGAACCAGGTGCGCCTGCTGATGCGCACCCAGGACCAGGACCTCGCCGCCGTCCGCGCCGCGGGCGCCGAGAAGCCCGACGACCTCGAGGCCCAGCTGGCCGTCGCGGACATGGACGTCGTGGGAGGCCACGTCGAGGACGCCTTCGGCCGGCTCGTGAACTTCATCGGCCGCAACGTCGGCGACGAGCGCGAGGCTGCCCGCGCGCGCCTTGTCGAGCTCTACTCGATCGTTGGCACCAACGACGAACGCGTCGTGGCCTCGCGGCAGAAGCTGGCACGGGTGCTCTTCTAGCACCCGGTTTCAACAAGACGGACGCACGGAGGGAGGCCGGTCACCGACCGGCCTCCCTCCGTGCGTCCGTGCGGGGGTGCCCCGTGCTGCGCCGGGATTCGCGCTCAGCCCCCGGTCCAGCGCCGCAGCGTGCTGTTGAGCAGCCCGATGAGCACCGCCGTCCACCAGCTGGCCTGGGACACCGCCAGGGCGAGCATCAGCCGGGCGCGCACACCGCGCGAGACCTCGCCGAAGCGGGTGTCGCGCGGCATGGCCAGCAGGCGGTGCATGAGGGGCCCGATGGCGAGGCCGTTGAGCATGAGCACCAGCACGCACGCGAGCTTTATGCAGGTGGGGGTGCTGCCCAGGTCCGGGTTGATGAAGGCACCGGAGACCAGCAGCATGCCGAGCCCGCCCCAGATCAGCGGCTTGGCGCCGGACTCCAGCCGGCCCGGCTCGTGGATCTCGCGCTTGCCCAGCAGCCAGAGCAGGCCGATCCAGTCGATCACCAGGATCGTGCCGAAGGACACCACGAGCGCCAGGATGTGCACCGCGAGCCCGAGGCGGTGGACCTCGGGCGGGGTGTCAAGGTGGTGGCCCACCAGCACCGAGGCCAACCAGCCCGAGGTGCACGCGAGGGCTGCGAACACGCGCCGGGCGGTCCCCGGTGCGCTGGTGCCGGCCGTGGCCGGGGCGCCGGCGCGCACCGCCGGGCGCACGGGCGCCTGTGCCTCGATCATGGCCGGTCTTTCGGGCGGCCCGCGAGCACCCGTTCGGCAAGGTTCATGCCCCGGGTTGCGAGCGCCCCGTAGGCGATGCCGACAACCAGAGATGTGGCGACGGCCAGGGCCGGGTACTGCTTGTTGAACAGCGGGAAGACAAGCCAGTGGGAAACGTAGATGTACAGCGAGGCGCCGGCCAGCACCGACACCGCGCGGTGCAGGAAGCGCGGGACCGGGATGGTGGCGATCCAGACGACCACCAGCATGCCGACCATGATCGTGGCGTTGCGGTACTCGTTGGGGAACAGCCCCGGAACGGAGAGGAGCACCACCGCGGAGACGGCCGCGCGCTGCCACACCGTGCGAGAGACCGCGGCGGCCCAGCCCAGGGCGAAGAGCCACAGCATCGGGCCCTGCCATGACCGCGGGAGCACTATGACGTCGAAGCGCAACAGCAGGTCAAGCCCGACGAGCACCATCGGGAACAGCCATGGCCACCTGCGCAGGGCCCTGTCGGCCGCGGGGATCGCCAGCAGCGCGGCAAGCCCCAGCAGGATGTACACCAGTGCCTCGATGAACCAGAAGTGCTCGTTGGTGCCGAATTTCCGTGTTCCCAGGAACGAATTGAGCAGGAACAGGTTTGTCCAGTTGTACTTCTGCGTGACCACCAACCCCAGCGCAACGACCGCCATGGTGGGGACCACGATCCGCACCACGGCGCGCAGCTGCCGGCGCAACCGTTCCCTGCGTGTGCCGGCCAGCATGAAGCGCGCAAAGTTGAACCCGGCCAGCCCCATGAGCACGTGTGCTGTGCCCTGCCACTCGAAAAGGTCGATGTGGGAGGAGACGATGAAGACGATGGCGATGGCGCGCACCACGACCCCGGTGTCCATCGGCGGCACCATCCGGCGCAGCACGCGAAGGGCCCTGTTGCCCGTTTGCTCCTGGCGCGGGCCGCCGGCCAGCGCCTCGAGGTCCGCCACCGGAATCAGGTGCCACCCCGCGGGCAGGGTGCCGAGCAGCTTTTCGAGCCGTACGGAGGCCGCGACGAATGAGAGCGAGTCGCCGCCGAGGGACACGAAGGTGTCTGCGCCGTCGATCTCCCGGCGGCCCAGCGCATCGCCCAGTGCATCGCCCAGTGCGGCCCGGATGCTGTCCGGCCCCGCGGCCGCGCCCCCTGGCGCCGGGGGATTGGCCCCGGGCCGGAGGCTGCCGCCCTCGGCGGACGTCCCGCCCAGGGCCAGCACCGCGGGGTAGTCGGGCTTGCCGTTGGCCAGGCGCGGCAGTTCGGGGACCTGGTGCAGGGCCACGGCGCCGCGCGGGATCCCGATCTCACGGGCCAGGATGCCGGTGAGCATCGGCAGGTCGTGCTCGCCCTCGACTGCGGCGACGATGACCTCGTCGGTGCCGGCCACTGCCGCGGACACCCCCAGCTCGGTGAGCTTCCGCTCCACCTGGCCCAGGTCCACGCGGAGCCCGACGATCTTCACGAAGCGGCTGCGCCGGCCGGTGATCTCGTACAGGCCCTCGGGGGTGAGTCGGGCCAGGTCCCCGGTGTGCAGCCGTTCCACGGTGCGTCCGGCGGCCAGGTCGGCGGGGGACCCGGCGTAGCCGAGCATGACGTTGGGTCCGGTGTAGACAAGTTCGCGGTCGTCCAGCCCAGGCACCGGCTCCAGGTGGAAGGCGCCGCCGGGGATCGGCACGCCGATGGAGCCGGGGTGGGCCTCGGCGAGCTCCGGCGGAAGGTAGGCCATGCGCGCCGTCGCCTCGGTCTGCCCGTACATGACAAACAGCTTCCAGCCGCGGCTGCGACCCAGCTGTGCGTAGGAGCGGACCTTGTCCGGGGCCAGCCGGCCGCCGGCCTGGGTGATGTGCCGCAGCGACGGCAGGTCCATGTCGGCGAACCCGACCCGCTCCAGCAGCTCGAAGGTGTAGGGGACCGCCGCGAAGGACGTGGCCTTCCGCGCATGCATGAGCTCCCAGAAGCACGGGTCGACCACCGAGGTGGTGGTCAGGGCGAGCGCGGCACCCACCAGCAGGTGGCTGTTGACCACCGACATGCCGTAGCAGTAGTACAGCGGCAGCGTCGTTGCCGCCACGTCGCCGGGGAGCAGGTCCAGGTATTCGGCGATGGCCTGTGCGTTGGCCTGGATCCCGGCCGCGGAGAGCCTGACCAGCTTGGGGGAGCCGGTGGAGCCCGAGGTGCTCAGCAGCAGCGCCAGTTCCGGATGCAGCAGGTGGCCGGTGCCCTCGCGGCGTTCCTGCAGCAGCGAGGCATCGCCTGCGGTGCTGATGACGACATCGGGGTCGTAGGCCTCGATGAGTGCCGCCGCGGCTTCTCCGCCGCCCGCGGGCAGCACCAGCAGCGGGTGCCCGGCGGACAGCGCCGCGAGGTAGGCGACAAGCGAGGGCAGCGAGTTCTCGGCCTCGAGCGCCACGAGCCGGCGCACCGGACCCAGGGAGCGCACTGTCGACTCGACCCTCGCGGCCAGCTCGGCGTAGCTCAGCGATCCGTTGTCGTGGTGGACCGCGATCCGCTCCCCGTGGCGCGCCAGGTCGGCGGCGAAGGAAACGGCGGTCGCGGGGGCCGCTGCGAGGTCAGTTTGAGTAGTCATCGCCCCATAATTTATTAGGCATGGCTAACACAAAGCAAATGGAATAGCGCCCGCGAATGTGCCCTTAGTCGTCAACCTCCGGGCTGACCTCTGGATTAGTCCGTTGGGATGATTCGCCGGGCAATGTCACGCTGGTACTTTTTAGCCATGAGCAATTCTTACCTGGAGCCCGGCGCCGCGGCCCTGTCGATACGATCGCTGGGCAAGCGATTCGGCGAAAAAGTCGCAGTGAACGGGATTTCGCTGGATGTTCCAAGCGGTTCCTTCTTCGGCCTGGTGGGGCCCAACGGCGCCGGCAAAACAACGGCGCTGTCCATGGCAACCGGACTCATGCGCCCCGACGCCGGACAGGTGTGGATCCACGGGACCGATGTCTGGGCAGAACCCGCCAAGGCGAAGGCCTCCCTCGGCGTGCTCGCCGACGGTGTGCGACTCTTCGACAGGCTTTCGGGCCGACAGCTTGTCACCTACTCGGGGCTGCTGCGCGGCATGGACCGCAACACTGTCGATGCGCGCACCGACGACCTGCTGCGCGTGCTGGACCTGGAGGAGGCAGGAAGCAAGCTGGTCGTCGACTACTCCGCCGGCATGACGAAGAAGATCGCGCTGGCCACGGCGCTGATCCATTCCCCGCGCGTGCTGGTGCTCGATGAACCGTTCGAGGCCGTCGACCCGGTGTCCGCTGCAAACATCCGCGACATCCTCTCCGACTACGTCGCGCACGGCGGAACGGTCATCGTCTCCTCCCACGTCATGGACCTGGTCCAGCGCATGTGCTCGCACGTCGCGGTGATAGCCAACGGCAACCTGCTGGCCGCCGGATCCGTGGACGAGGTGCGTGCCGGGATGTCCCTGGAGGACCGCTTCGTCGACCTCGTCGGCGGCCGCGGATCGAACGAGGGGCTCTCGTGGTTGCACACCTCCTAAGCCTCAAGCTCCTGCTGCTGCGCAACTCCTTCCGGCGCAGCCCCTGGCAACTGGTCGGAGTGGTCATCGGCGGCCTCTACGGCCTGGGCCTCGTCGCCATGCTCGTGGCGGCCCTGGCCTTCGCGGCATCCCTGGAACCGACCGACATCCTCATGTACCTCGTGCTGGCCGTATCGGCCGTCACCCTGGGCTGGGCGGTCATCCCGCTGCTGGCCTTCGGGATGGACCTGACCCTTGACCCGGCGCGCTTCACGACCTTCACCATTTCCCGGCCCAAGCTTGCTGCGGGCCTGCTGCTCTCCGGCTTCATCGGCATCCCGGGCCTGCTGACCTTGTTGCTGCTGGGCTCGCAGTTCCTGGCCTGGCGCTTCGACGCGGCGGCCATGGCCGCCTCGGTGGTCTGCGGAGTGCTCGCCGCGTTCATGTGCCTGGCCCTGGCCCGGTTGACCACCACCTCCATGACGGGGATGACGGGATCCCGGCGATTCCGTGACGTCGCGGGCATCCTCGCGATCATCCCGCTGATCATGCTGGGCCCCATCATCGGCACCGTGGCAGGCGGCTTCGAATCGGCGCTCGGCTGGTTGCCGACACTCGCCGCGGTGCTTGCCTGGACGCCGCTGGGGGCCTTCGCCGCGGTACCGGGGGACCTGGCATCCGGCGACCCGCTCACCGCCCTGCTGCGCTTCGTGCTGGCGCTGGCCTACCTGGCCGTGGTGGTGTGGGCGTGGGAGCGTTCCCTGCACCGTGCCATGGAGAACCCCGTCGCGCCGTCGACGGGCAGCAAGGCTGTCGGAATGGGCCTGTTCAACGTCTTCCCGGCCACCCCGACCGGCGCCGTCGCGGCCCGCGCCCTGACCTACTGGCTCAAGGACCCGCGCTACGCCGCGAGCATCGTGATTGTGCCGCTGTTGCCGGTGGTCCTCTGGTTCGTCTCCTCGAACTCGGGCACCGGTGCCCTCATGCTGGGGCTCGGCCCGTTCCTGGCGATCCTGCTCGCCTTCTCGATCTCGGCGGATGTCTCCTACGACTCGACGGCCTTCTCCCTGCACGTGCTCACTGGGGTCAGCGGGGTGGCGGACCGCGCCGGCCGCGTCATCGCCTGCGGACTGTTCGCCCTGCCCGTCACGCTCCTGGCCGCGATCCTGCCCCCTGTCATGACGGGGCGCACGGACCTGCTGCCGGGCCTTCTCGGGCTCTCCGTGGGCGCGCTGCTCTCGGGCTTCGGCGTCGCCTCGGTCGCCTCGGCTCGTTTCACCTACTCGGTGCCGCTGCCGGGGGAGAGCCCCTTCAAGACGCCTCCCGGCGCCGGCGCGCGCATGGCGGTGGTGCAACTGTGCACCTTCGGCATCATGTTCGTGCTGCTGCTTCCGGCCCTGGGGCTGCTCGTCGCGCAGCTGGTCACCGGGCAGATGCTCTACGGCTGGCTGGCACTTCCGGTCGGCATCCTCCTCGGGGCGGTGCTGTTGGTTCTCGGCATCAGGCTCGGCGGGCGCTGGCTGGAAAGCCGTCTGCCGGAACTCATGCAGGCGGTCATGGTCAACAAGTAGTGCGGCCGGTGGTGCGACTTACCGCACCACCGGTTTCGCCCTGTTTCGGTGTCCGGGTTGTTAGACTGGTGGACATGAGCATGCCCCTAGATCCGTTCAAAGACGACCCGCGCACGACTTCCGGCGGCGGTGCCACGACCATCGAGCGCACCGAGATCGCCCAGGAAGTGGAGGCCGGCGACCACGAGCGCTTTGCCCACTACGTGCGCAAGGAAAAGATCATGGAGTCCGCCTTCTCCGGCGACCCGGTGATTGCCCTCTGCGGCAAGGTCTGGGTTCCGGGCCGCGACCCTAACAAGTTCCCGGTCTGCCCCGAATGCAAGGAAATCTACGAGTCCCTTTCCGGCGGCGGAGACAAGGGCAAGAAGTAACACCCACACCGATCAAGTCCCTGGCCAACCCGTGCCCTCATGCGCGGGCGATGGTTCCCGAGCGCCACGGAGGGTGTGTGCATGACAGAAACGTTGTTCTCCCTTGGAGACAAGCTGCCCATGGAGGACCGGCTCCCGCCGGCCTATCCCGAACGGGCCGCCTGGGGCACCGGCCCCAAGCTGCGCGCCTGGCAGGCGGAAGCGCTCGATAAGTACTTCACCACCCAGCCGAAGGACTTCCTCGCCGTGGCAACGCCCGGGGCAGGCAAGACCACCTTCGCGCTGCGCCTGGCCAAGGTGCTTGTCGACGCCAAGACGGTGAACCGCATCATCGTCGTGGCGCCCACCGACCACCTCAAGAAGCAGTGGGCCGATGCCGCGGGCCGTGTCGGCCTGGCCATCGACCCCAACTTCAAGAACGCCGACGGACGCCACGGTGACGGCTACATCGGCGTGGTGCTCACCTACGCCCAGGTGGCCTCGAAGCCGCTGCTGCACCGCGCCAAGACCGAGGCCGCGCGCACCCTGGTGATCCTGGACGAGATCCACCACGGCGGCGACGCGCTGTCATGGGGCGACGGCATCCGCGAGGCCTTCGAGCCGGCGACCCGCCGCTTGGCACTGACCGGAACCCCGTTCCGCTCCGACACCGCCGCGATCCCGTTCGTCGACTACATCGAGGGCGCCGACGGCATCCGCCGTTCCAAGGCCGACTACACCTACGGCTACGGGAACGCCCTGAAGGACCACGTGGTCCGCCCCGTGCTGTTCATGGCCTACTCGGGGAACATGCGCTGGAAGACCAGCGCCGGCGAGGAAATGGAAGCCCAGCTCGGCGAGGGCTTCACCAAGGACATCACGGCCCACGCCTGGCGCACCGCGCTGGACCCGGCCGGCGACTGGATCCCCTCGGTGCTCGCGGCGGCCGACAAGCGGTTGACCGAGGTCCGCCGCACCGTGCCCGACGCCGGCGGCCTGGTCATCGCCACCGACCACGAGGACGCGCGCGCCTACGCGGCCCAGCTGGAGAAGATCACCGGTGAAAAGGTCACCACGATCCTTTCCGACGACGCCGGAGCCTCGAAGAAGATCGACGAGTTCTCCGCCAGCGACAGCCGCTGGATGGTCGCCGTGCGCATGGTGTCCGAGGGCGTCGACGTCCCGCGCCTGTGCGTGGGCGTGTACGCGACCTCCACCTCCACCCCGCTGTTCTTCGCCCAGGCCATCGGCCGCTATGTGCGAAGCCGCAAGCGCGGCGAGGTTGCCAGCGTGTTCCTGCCCTCGGTGCCGATCCTCATGGCCCTGGCCAACGAGATGGAAGCGGAGCGCGACCACGCGCTGGACCGCCCAGAGAAGCACAACGAGGACCCGGACTACAACCCGGAGGACGCGCTTGTCGCCGAGGCAAACCGCGAGGAAAAGGCCAGCGACGAGCTGAACAAGCAGAAGTTCGAGGCCCTGCACTCCAACGCGTCATTCGACCGCGTGCTCTTCGACGGCGGCGAGTTCGGCACCGGCGGAGCCGTGGGCTCCGAGGAGGAGCAGGACTTCCTGGGCATACCGGGCCTGCTGGACGCCGAACAGGTGGGCGTGCTGCTGCGCCAGCGCCAGGCCGAGCAGGTCACCCGGCGCAAGGTGCGCAAGAGCCACGAGGATGCAGCTGCGGCGCCCGTCGTGGACCACCGCGCGCTGATGGACATGCGCACCCAGCTCTCGAAGAACGTTTCCGCCTGGAGCGCGCGTACCGGAACCCCGCACGGGGTCATCCACACCAAGCTGCGTGAGGTCTGCGGAGGCCCGGCCGTTGCGCAGGCCAACGCCGAGCAGCTGCAGAAGCGCCTGGCCAAGCTGCAGGGCTGGTTCATCGGCAAGAAGTAGGGCATGCGGCAAGGGGCGCGCACCGGGAGGAATTTCCTTCCGGTGCGCGCCCCCTGGTTACCCGTGCCTGCGTCGTTCGCCTGGTTGCCCGGGCCTCAGCCCAGGGCCAGCACCGTGACGCCGGCAGCGCGCAGCTGCGCGAAAACCGCGGCGTTGTTGGCCGGATCCACCGCGGCGGTGAGCGGGGAGATCACCGTGGTGGCGAACCGCTGCTCCTGCGCGTCGAGCGCCGTGGCCCGCACGCAGTGGTCGGTGGCAATGCCCACGACGTCCACGGAGGCGATGCCCTGCTCGCGCAGCCAGTCGCCCAGCAGCGGACCCGACTCGTCCTGGACGCCGGCGCCGGCCAGGGCCATGCGCCCCTCGAAGCCCGAGTAGGCGGCGTTGTACCGGCCCTTGAGGAACGCGGCGTCGACAAGGTGCAGTGCCGGGGACAGGTTCGGGTGCAGGGCCGCGCCGGCGGTGTCTGCGACACAGTGCACGGGCCAGGAATCCACGAAGTCCGGGGTCTCGGAGAAGTGGTCGCCCGGATCCATGTGCCAGTCCTGCGTTACGACGACCACGGAGTAGCTCGCGCGACGGGCCAGCAGGTCCTCGGCGATGGCCGTGGCCAGGGCCGACCCGCCCGCCACGGCGAGCGAACCGCCCTCGCAGAAGTCGTTCTGCATATCGACAATGACCAGTGCACGCGCGGACTGGCGCTGCACCGCGGGGGAGTCCGCCCGGTTCAGGGGGTCGCTGCTCATGGTTGGTGTCCTTTCGGGGTGCGCACCACCGCGCCGGGGAATCCCGGCGGGCGGGTCAGTCGATGTAGGTGGTGGGGATGACGGGTTCGCCGCGCTGCAGGCGCCGCGAGCTGCCGGGCATCTCCAGGATGGAGTCCTTGTGGCGCTGCGTCGCGCGGCGCACGCCCTCGGCGCCCGTCCAGCCGTCCTGGATTTCGCCGTTTGCCACGAACTGCTGCAGCAGCACGCGGTCGTTGGCGTCGGCCTCGGGCAGTTCCCCGACGCCGACCAGTTCCTCGGTGGCGCGCCCGCGCTCGTTGAGCCGGCGCAGGGCGAACTTGCGCCCGCCCACCGAGGCCTTGTTCTTCGCGGCCTTGGCGACGGAAACGAACTCGCCGTCGTCGTTCTGCCGGGACACGAGCTTGTAGACCATCGAGGCGGTGGGGTGGCCGGAGCCGGTGACCAGCGAGGTGCCCACGCCGTAGGCGTCGACAGGGGCCGAGCCCAGGGCGGCAATCGCGTACTCGTCGAGGTCGGAGGTGACAAGGATGCGGGTGTTCTCGTTGCCGAGGTCATCGAGCAGATCGCGGACCCAGCGGGCCTGCTCCACCAGGTCGCCGGAGTCCAGGCGCACGGCGCCAAGTTCCGGGCCTGCAACCTCGACCGCGGTCCGCACGCCGTTCTCCACGTCGTAGGTGTCCACCAGCAGCGTGGTGTCGGCGCCCAGGGAGGCTACCTGCGCCTTGAACGCGGCGCGCTCCGAGTCGTGCAGCAACGTGAAGGAGTGTGCCGCGGTGCCCACCGTCTTGAGCCCGTAGCGGTGCCCGGCCTCGAGGTTGGAGGTCGAATCGAAACCGGCGATGATCGCGGCCCGGGCCGCGGCAACGGCCGACTCCTCGTGGGTGCGCCGCGACCCCATCTCGATGCACGGGCGGGTGCCGGAGGACGCGATCATGCGCGAGGCGGCGGAGGCGATCGCGGAGTCGTGGTTCAACACTGAGAGGATGAAGGTCTCAAGCACGCAGGCCTCGGCGAACGTGGACTCGACGATCAGCACCGGCGACTGCGGGAAGTAGATTTCCCCCTCCGCGTAGCCGTAGATGTTTCCGCTGAAGGAGAAGTTGCGCAGGTACTCGAGCGTCGTCTCGTCCACCACGCGTGTCTCGCGCAGGAAGTCCAGCTGATCCTCGCCGAAGCGGAACTCCTTGAGGCCCTCCAGGATGCGGCCGGTACCCGCGACAACGCCGTAGCGCCGGCCCTCCGGCAGGCGCCGGGCGAAGGCCTCGAACACGCTGGGCCGGTGGGCTGCACCGGAGTGCAGGGAGGCCTGCAGCATCGTCAGCTCGTAGTGGTCGGTGAACAGGGAGGTTGGCTGCTGCCACATGCGGTTGGCTCCTCGCAAGGTGGGACGTGGCGGGGGCCGCGCCGCGGCGCACCCCCACGGGCTCGGGTGCCCGGCCGGAGCAGCAAGCGAGCTGGTCAGGAGCGTGCCGCGGAGCCGGGTTCTTAGTAGACACTCTAGACCCGCGCGGCATTTTGCGCCCCTCGCCGGCGGTTCGCGCAGGCCATGCGCGGTCGTAGAATGGGAGCATGCCATTCATGACTGCGATGCCCGATGTGCTTGAGCACGTAGAGCAGGCCCAAGCGCTGCAAGCCGACCAACCCTACGTCTTGATTGTCTGGAACGATCCGGTCAACCTGATGAGCTACGTCAGCTACGTCTTCCGCTCCTACTTCGGCTACGCGGAGGCCAAGGCCGACGAGCTGATGATGCAGGTGCACCAGCAGGGCCGCAGCGTGGTCTCCACCGGCACGCGCGAGAAGATCGAGGCCGACGTCGCCGCCATGCACGGCTTCGGGCTCTGGGCGACCCTCTCCAAGGCGGACGCCGCATAACCATGGCACACGCTTTCAAGAACACCATGCGCGGGTTCTCCGCAACCCTGGAGAGCGCCGAGCGCAAGCTGCTGCGCGGGCTCTTCGAGGATGTCATCCAGCTGCTGGAACCCGAGCGCGCGGCGGACGAGGACCCCTTGTGGGCCATGGTGGGCCTTGACCCCAACGCCCACCAAGACCACTTCGCGGCCCCCACCGACCCGGCCACCAAGCGGCTGCTTCCCGACGCCGACCCGAACGACCCGATCGCGGCCCTGGAATTCCGGCGCCTGAGCGAGCGCGGCATCAGGGAGCGCAAGATCGGCGCACTGCGCGAGGCAGCGCTGCTCATGGAGTCCTCCACGGTCCTGCTGGGCGAGGAATCGGCCCCGCGCTTCGCCGCGGCCCTTAACGACGTCCGCCTGGTGCTGGCCGAGCGGTTGGGCCTGGAAAGCGAGGAAGACGCCGAGCGCATCCACGCACAGGACGACTGGTCCAAGGCCGACACCGTCGACGAGTACCTGGCCCTTGTCTACAATTTCGTGACCTGGCTCCAGGAGTCCCTCATGCAGGCCATGTTGAAATCTTTGTGAGCTGGGCTACAGTGTGGCGCGCTTGCTGGTTGTATGGCGCGGGCACCTAGTAGTCTTCGTAGACCATGACAAGTGCGTCCACCAGCGAAACGTTCCCGCTCGAACGGCCCCGGGCCAATGCCCCGCTCGGCATCTTCGACTCCGGCGTCGGCGGCCTGACCGTTTCGCGAGCCATCATCGACCAGCTTCCCGGCGAATCCACCATGTACGTGGGGGACACCGCGAACTCGCCCTACGGCCCGCTGCCCATCGCCGAGGTCCGTGCCAACGCCCTCGGAGTCATGGACGAACTCGTCGATTCCGGGGTCAAGCTCCTGGTCATCGCGTGCAACTCAGCCTCCGCCGCGGTACTGCGCGACGCCCGCGAACGCTACACCGCCCGCTACGGCATCCCCGTCGTGGAGGTCATCCAGCCGGCGGTGCGCCGCGCCGTTTCGGCCACGCGCAACGGCCGGATCGGTGTCATCGGCACACTGGCCACCGTCGGGTCGCGGGCCTACGAGGATGCCTTCGCCGCGGCACCGCAGCTCTCGATCACCTCCGTGGCGTGCCCGCGCTTCGTCGAGTTCGTCGAGAACGGCATCACCACCGGCGCCGAGCTGCTGGAAACCGCCGAGGAGTACCTGGCCCCGCTCAAGGCGGCCGGCGTCGACACCCTGGTGCTCGGCTGCACCCACTACCCGCTGCTCACCGGCGTGATCTCCTACGTCATGGGCGAGGACGTCACCCTGGTCTCCAGTGCCGAGGAAACGGCCAAGGACGTGTACCGCGCGCTGATGCGCCACGACCTGGCCCGCGACGAGGCCGAGGCCCCGACGCACCAGTTCCTTTCCACCGGGGACGCCGCAAGCTTCGAGGTGCTGGCCCGCCGTTTCCTTGGCCCCGAGGTCCTGGCCGTTGAACAGGTCGACCACGTCGCCGCCCACTACCCGACCGGCTCCATTGCCATGATCACCCCGGCAATGGTCGCCCTTTCGAAAGCGAGTGCGTCATGAAACTGACGATCATCGGCTGTACCGGGTCCTTCCCCGGCCCGGGGTCGCCGGCCTCCTGCTACCTGGTCAGTGCGTTCGACGGCGAACGCCAGTGGAAGATCCTGCTGGACCTGGGCTCCGGGGCGCTGGGCGTGCTGCAGCGCTACACCGACATCAAGGACCTTGACGCGATCTTCATCTCGCACCTGCACCCGGACCACTGCATGGACCTGTGCGGCATGCACGTGGCCATCCGCTGGGACCCCGCCGGCTGGGGCCGCGAACGCATGCTGGTCCACGGCCCTGCCGCCACGGCCGACCGCATGGCCACCGCCTACGGCCTGCCGCTGGAGGAGGGCATGCACCCGGACTTCGACTTCCAGAGCTGGAAGCCCCACGAGCCGGTGAAGATCGGCCCGTTCTCCATCACCCCGTACCCGGTGCTGCACCCCATCGAGGAATCCTACGCGCTGCGCGTGGAGGCCACCGAGCCGATGGACGACGGCACCATGCGCACCTCCGTGCTCACCTACTCCGGCGACACCGATTCGTGCCCGGGCCTCATCGAGGCCGCCGCCGGGGCGGACATGTTCCTCTGCGAGGCGGCCTTCCAGGAGGGACGCGACGACGAGATCAAGGGCGTGCACCTCACCGGCCGGCGCGCCGGCCAGGCGGCGACCGAGGCCGGGGTCGAGCGCCTGCTGCTGACCCACATCCCCGTCTGGACGGACATCAACACCGTGGTCAACGAGGCCAAGGAGGTCTACAACGGCGGCATCGCGGTGGCGGTCTCCGGCGTCACCTACGGCGTCTGGTCCGGTTCCCAGCTGGGCACCCCCAAGTCGCTGCCCACCGCACCGGTCTCGATCGTGCGCTCGGCGCCCACCCGCGAATGGCGCGGGGCGAAGCCCAAGAAAAAGAAGTAGCGCGCCGGCGGCGCCCGGGGCATCCCGCGGGCGCGCCGTGCGGCCCGGGGGATGCGCGCACTAGACTTGAAGCCATGACTTCAGCATCGACTTCAGCAGCAGTGCGCGCCGACGGGCGCGCGGTAGACCAACTCCGCGAGATCACCATCACCCGTGGCTGGTCCAAGCAGGCCGAGGGTTCGGCCCTCATCGAATTCGGCAACACCAAGGTACTGTGCACCGCCTCCTTCACCGCCGGGGTGCCGCGCTGGCTCAAGGGAGAGGGCACCGGCTGGGTCACCGCCGAGTACTCGATGCTGCCGCGCGCCACCAATACCCGCAACTCCCGCGAATCGGTCAAGGGCAAGATCGGCGGCCGCACCCACGAGATCTCCCGCCTGATCGGCCGCTCGCTGCGCGCCGTGATCGACACCAAGGCGCTGGGTGAGAACACCATCGTGCTGGACTGCGACGTGCTGCAGGCCGACGGCGGCACCCGTACCGCCGCGATCACCGGCGCCTACGTGGCGCTGGCCGAGGCCATCGAATGGGCCAAGGCCAACAACCTTGTCAAGAAGAACGCCACGGTCCTCACCGACTCTGTCGCCGCGATCTCCGTGGGCATTATCGCCGGGACCCCGATGCTCGACCTTCCCTACGTCGAGGACGTCGATGCAGAGACCGACATGAACGTCGTGGTCACCGGCGGCGGCGACTTCGTCGAGGTCCAGGGCACCGCCGAGGGCGCCCCGTTCAAGCGTGCCGAACTCGACGCACTGTTGGACCTGGCGCTTGTAGGCACCACCGAGCTGGCCCGCATCCAGCGCGACTCCCTGGGCGCCACCGCATGAGTGCAACCCCGCGGCTGGTGCTGGCCACCCACAACCAGGGCAAGCTGCGCGAATTGCGCGAGCTGCTGCGTGGCCAGGTGCCCGGCCTCGACGTCGACACCCAGGTGGTCGACGCCTCGTCCGTCGGTGCCCCCGACGTCGTGGAGGACGAGGTGACCTTCCAGGGCAACGCGCTGCTCAAGGCCCGCGCCGTCACCGAGGCCACGGGCCTGATCGCCCTGGCCGACGATTCCGGGCTGTCCGTCGACGTGCTGGGCGGTGCCCCGGGCATCTTCTCCGCCCGCTGGGCAGGCCGCCACGGGGACGACCAGGCCAACATCGACTTGCTGCTGGCCCAGCTCGGGGACATCAAGGATGAGCACCGCGGTGCCTCGTTCGTGTGCGCGGCCGCGCTGGCCACCCCGCAGGGGTACGTTGCGGTGGAGCTCGGGCACCTGCCCGGCACGCTGCTGCGCGAGCGCCGCGGCAACGGCGGGTTCGGCTACGACCCGATCATGCAGCCCGAGGGCTACACCGTCTCGCTGGCCGAGCTGACAAGCGACGAAAAGAACGCGATCAGCCACCGCGGCCGCGCCTTCCGGGGGCTGCTGCCGCAGATCGTCCGCGCGCTCACCGAGGCCGACGCGCGCTAGCCGACCCGCAGCGCGCCACGCAGGCGTTGGCACCCCGACTGGACGGGGGCCAACGCCTGTTCCGTTTCCCGGGGGCGCCGCGGCGGGAGCCTTGACCGGGGCGTGGAGCACCGGGTAGACATTGGGCATCGGAGATCGCGGGAATCGGGGCAGCATGAAGAAGTTCTCACTCACGGCCATTGCTCGAACGCAGCTGCGTGCCGCCGCGGCGGCATCCAGCGGACGCAGCGCCAGCACCGTCTTCGGCGGGCACGAGCACACGCTGCGGCAGACCGTCATGGGCTTGGCGGCAGGAACCGAGCTTAAGGAACACCTGAATCCGGGGGAGGCCACGGTGATGGTGCTCAACGGCCGCATCCGGCTGACCTCGGGGGAGGACAGCTGGGAGGGCCGCACCGGGGACCTGCTGGTCATGCCCTCGGGCACTTCGCAGATCACCGCGCTGGAGGAATCCGGGCTCCTGCTCAGCGTCGCCAAGACCGACCGGACCGTGCCTCCTGCCGCCTCCTGAGGCGCGCGGCGGGGAGGCCCAGGACCGGGGTGCGGACTACTTTCCGTGCTTGTCTCTGCGCTTGCGCGCCTTGCCGTGTCCTGTGAGCACCCCCTGCGGGTCGAACACTGTACCGCTCAAAGGCGCATAGGCGTAGAAGGGACCTTCCTTCAACGCCTCCTGCATCTGCCGGGCCACCCGCAGTTTGGCTTCCACCAGGTCGTCGAAGCGCCTGGCTGCCGCCGGGTTGGACGCGTTGCCAGGGCATCGGAAGAGCACTGCATGTTTGAGCATCGCGGCATCGGTGTACTCAACGACGTGTCCGGAGCCGATTTCCGCGGCGACCAGCTTGGCGAGGCGGATTCCTTCGAGGGTTAACTTTTCCTCAAGGGCCCGCGATCGAAACGCGTAGTCGCCGTTGAGTGCATCGTAGAAGGACTGCTCCCAAGCCTGCAGGCCCTCAACAAGCCCGGCACTGAGTCCGGTTTCGGAATAGTCGACGGGGCCGTCGACCCAGAGCACGGAGTCTGCGTAGTCGGGAAACATGCGGATGATCCGTGGGTTTCGATCGCTGGCGGGCTTCATGAATGGATCATAGGGCCGTTGCCCGTGAGGCGTTCGCCACATCGCGGCGCTTGTCACAGGAAACTTCCGGGCAGGTAGGGGAGACTGAATGGTGATGACGACTCTGATTGCGCTACAGGCCGCCACCGCCGATCCTTCCGGCGACAGCCTGATCAACCGATTTGCCGACTGGGCCGTGGGACTGATGGAAATCATCGGTGCCCCCGGCGCGGCCCTGGCCATCGCCCTGGAGAACCTTTTCCCCCCGCTGCCTTCCGAGGTGATCCTGCCGCTGGCCGGATTCACCGCGAGCCGCGGATCGTTCACGCTTTTCGAGGCGCTCCTGTGGACGACGCTCGGCTCCATCTTCGGCGCCTACGCACTCTACTGGGTGGGACGCGCGCTCGGACGCGAACGCACCCGCAAGATCTTCGGTTGGCTGCCGCTGGTCGACCTGAACGACGTGGACAAGGTCGAGGGCTGGTTCGACCGCAACGGATCCAAGGCAGTGTTCTTCGGCCGCATGATCCCGATCTTCCGTTCGCTGATCTCCATCCCCGCCGGCATCACCAAGATGAACCAGGGCAAGTTCCTGGCCCTGACCGCTGCCGGGTCCCTGATCTGGAACTCGATCTTCGTGCTGGCAGGCTTCTTCATGGGTGAAAACTGGCACATCGTCGAGACCTACGCCGACGTCTTCCAGAAGATCGTGATCATCGCCGTGGTCCTGCTGGTTGCCCTGTGGGTCGTGCTGAAGCTGCGCAAGCGCAAGGCGGCACCGGCGCCGTCCGAGCAGGACAGCGAAATCGTCGGCTAGCGCCTGCGCCCGGCTTGTTCTGGAGCCCGGCCGTTGCAGCTTCCCTTCACGGGAGGCATGCGGCGGCCGGGCTTTTTGCTGCCCGGGCCACGTCCGGCAGGGGGAATCCGGGTGCCCGTGGGCCTTGACAGCGGGTCGCCATGAATTTAGGTTAGTTACATGAGTAATGAACCACTGAGCCAACCAACTGGTTGTTTCGGGGAATCGCCGGAGGTTGCGCCCCATGAGCGTGTTCGATGATTCCCGCCCGATCTTCCTGCAAATCGCGGAATTGATCGAGAACGACATCGTTTCGGGAACCCTTGGCGAGGAATCGCAGGTTCCCTCGACCAACGAATTCGCGGCCTTCCACCGCATCAATCCAGCCACCGCAGCCAAGGGTGTCAACCTTCTGGTGGACAGCGGGATCCTCTACAAGAAACGGGGAATCGGCATGTTTGTCTCAACCGGGGCGCGGGAACGACTGCTGGACGAGCGCCGCCAGGACTTCCAGGTGCAGTTCATCCAACCGGTGGCACGCGAGGCAAGGAAACTCGGAATCAGCGGCGAGGAACTCAGCCTCATGATCAAGCAATCACTCATCGCAGAAGTAGCTGAAGGGAACGGCCTCCGATGAACGACCAACGAACACCCGCCATCGAGGTGCGCAACCTCGTCAAGTCCTACCGGGAGCTCAACGCGCTGGACGGCGTTTCGCTCACGCTCCAGGAGGGGAGGATCCACGGGTTGCTGGGCCGCAACGGCGCCGGCAAGACAACCCTGATGTCCATCCTGACCGGGCAGGGATACCCCACCAGCGGCGAGGCGCTGATCTACGGTGCCAACCCGTTCGAGCACGACGAAACGCTCTCGCGGATCTGCTTCATCCGAGAATCCCAGAAGTACCCCGACGACTTCACGCCGAGGCAGGCGTTCAAGGCCGCCTCGCTCTTCTTCGAGCACTGGAACCAGGAACTCGCCGACCGACTGGTCCAGGAGTTCTCCCTCCCGCTGAAACGACGGATCAAGAAACTCTCCCGCGGGCAGCTCTCGGCCGTGGGCGTCATCATCGGCATGGCCTCCCGGGCCGAGATCACGTTCTTCGACGAACCCTACCTCGGGCTCGACGCGGTGGCCCGGCAGATCTTCTACGACCGCCTCGTCGAGGACTTCTCGGAGTACCCCCGCACGATCGTGCTGTCCTCGCACCTGATCGATGAGATCGCGAACCTGCTCGAGCACGTGGTAGTCATCGACAAGGGCCGGATCATGCTCGACGAGGACGCCGAAACCCTGCGGGGATCCGCCGTGGCCGTGACCGGCAACTCGGAGAAGGTCGGCGCGTTCATCGACGGCTACGAGGTGCTGCACCGCGACTCGCTGGGGTCCCTCGCCTCGGTCACCATCAAGGCCAGGCTCACCGACACCCAGCGCGAGATGGCCGCGGAGCTCGGGCTCGAACTCTCCCCGGTTCCGTTGCAGCAGCTGGTCGTTCGCACCACGCTCGCCGAACAATCCAAGGAAAACAACGAGGAAAGCCTGGAGGCCCTCAAATGAGCCGCATCGTCAACGTTGTGCGGATGCAACTGATCAACAAGTGGACCTTCCTGGGCATTCCGATGGTGATCCTTGTGGCAAGCACGTCGTTCACCTTCGCCATCTGGTACCTCGTGACAAGGAACTCCAGCGAGGCGGTCCTGTTCTCCGGGTCCGGGCAGGCCGTCATGTGGTACTTTCTGGCGCTCGGGATCCAGTCGCTGACGCTGACGTTCCCCTTCTCCCAGGCCATGAGTGTTTCCCGCCGGTCCTTCTACCTGGGCACGCTGGGCCTGTTCGCGGTGATAGCGCTATCCTACTCCGTGCTCTACTACGTGCTGGGGCTCATCGAAAAGGCCACCGGCGGCTGGGGCATGAACGGACAGCTCTTCGCGCTGGACTGGATCGCACAGAACAACGCGGCGGTCCAGATCCTGTTCTACTTCGTGGCCATGGTGCTGCTGTTCATGATCGGATTCTGGTGCGCGACGGTGTACCTGCGCTGGAAGGCCACGGGGATGCTGATCGTGGGCCTGGGCGCCGCCGTGCTCCTGCTGGCCCTTATCGCAATGCTGACCCTGAACGACTGGTGGATCCCGCTCGGCACCTGGCTGGGCTCGCTCTCCGCGCTGGGCGTCTCCCTGATGATGGGTGCGGTGTGCGTGCTGCTGGCCGGGGGATCGTACGTCACCTTGCGCAAGGCGACCACCTAGCCGGCCGCGCGGACACCCGCGACCGGTGGTCGGCTCCCCGCACTGAAGGTGGGGAGCCAACCTTTTTGTGGTGCGTTTGCGGTGCGCAGGCGGAGGCTGGCCCTGTCTGCGGCCCTGTCATTCGCGCCACATGCCGGGGCCGCGGTTCCCGGAATGACGGTCATCGGCGGTATCGTTTCACACGTGCCTTTGGACTTTACATCGATCGACTTTGAGACGGCTAACGGATTCCGCGGCTCGGCCTGCAGCGTGGGACTGAGCAAGGTTCGCGACGGAAAAATCGTCGAGGAAGTCTCCTGGCTGATGCGCCCACCCGCCGGATTCGACCACTTCGATGCGCGCAACACGATGATCCACCACATCACCGCGGACATGGTCGCCGACGCCCCGCGCTTCGGCGAGCTCTTCGTCCCCATGGCCAACTTCATCGGCGACGACATCCTGGTGGCGCACAACGCGGCCTTCGACCTGGGAGTGATCCGCTCCGCCCTGGAGGTCTCGGAACTCTCCGGCCCCGCCTACGACTACGCGTGCACCGTGAAGCTGGCCAGGAAGACCTACGAGCTCTCCTCCTACTCGCTGCCCTTCGTCGCCGAGGAAGCCGGCTCGCCGATGGTCAACCACCACGACGCGCTCGCCGACGCCCATGCCTGTGCCGCCATCATGGTGGACATCGCCCGGCGCCAGGAAGCGGACACCGTGGCGCTGGCCGCCGGGAAGCTGAAGGTCAAGCTGGGCTTCGCCCAGGCGTATGCGCCGGGCGACGAACTCTCGAAGGCCACCCGCGACGCCCAGGGCTGGGCCGCGCGGGGCAACACCGTGCCCGTCCAGCCCGACTGGGCGGTGTGGCCGCAGGAGGGCAACGACCCGGCACCGAACCTGGAGGCGGACCCGGCGCACCCGCTCTACGGGGAAACCGTCGTCTTTACGGGAAACCTCGGCATCAGCCGGCAGGTGGCCAAGGACGGTGCTGCAGAACGCGGTGCCACCACGGCCAGCCGCGTCACCAAGGCCACCACCGTCCTGGTGGTCGGCGACGGGTTCGTTCCCGAGGACCTGGCCAACGGCCGGCTCACCGGGAAGGCCAAGCGCGTGCTGCGGCTCCAGGAGGCCGGCCAGCGCGTGGCGATCCTGGCCGAGGGCGAGTTCCTTCAGCTGATCGACGGCTTCGGAGCGGCCTAGCGCCGCTGCGCACGCATGTCGCGAAGCGCACCGAAGCCCTCGCGGGCCAGCTGGGCCACCGTGGCCTCGGGCAGGAAGGCCCGCGTCAACCCGCCGGCGATGCGCGGCAGGTCGCTTTCGTCCCGGTACACCAGGTACATCGGTGCCGTGCGGGGATTGAACTTGGCCTTGAACGCGTGCAGCGAACCGAAACCGTAGAGCGGTTCCAACGCCTTGGACACCGAGGCCAACACCTTGTCGACAGGCTCCTGCGCGGCGGTGTGGAGGGTGTGCGCCAGCGGCGCCCCGGAGAGCGAGACAAAGTCGGCACCCGCTGCCGAGAAGTGCTTGAGGGAGGAGGCGATGAGGAACTCCATGACCGAGGCAAAGCCGAAGTCGCGCCGCCGCATGAGGTCCAGCGTCCAGCCGGAGATCCGCCCGCCCGGGGCGTGCACCGGCATCCAGCTCAGGAACCCCTGCACCTCCCCGCGCGTGTCCTCGGCCAGGGCCAGCACCACCATCGGGTCGGCGGCCTCCTGAAGCGTGCCCAGCGTGAACCGGATCTCGGGCAGGGACTTGTCTCCCACCCATTCCTTGGAGATGTCCTCGAGCTGGGTCCTGACCGAGGCCGGTTCGTCGGCCAGCCGGGTGGCCCTGAACGTGATCCCCTCCCGCGCGGCCCGGTTCAGCGCGGTGCGGATGTCCGACCACTTCTTGCCCGCAAACTCCAGCCCCGACAGGTCAACCAGGGTGTCCTCGGCGATCTGCATGGCCCGCCAGCGATCCGGCGGCGTGGCGAGCGGGGCATCGGTGGAGAAGAAGAACGGGCACAGGCCGGCCTTTTCGGCAGCCGTGGCGAAGGTCGCCATGGCGGCATCCCGGTCCGCGGGCGGGCCGATGGGTTCGCCCAGGCCGATCGCGCATCCGGCATGCACCTGGTAGGCCACGGACGACCCGCCGCCGGAACGGAAGTGCTGGTTGCCGCGCCACGTGCCCATCCACGAGATGGTCCCGCCGCCGTACCGCCGCAGCTGGGCGAGTACCTCGTCGGCATCCATCCCGCGGTGCCCGGCGGCCGCCGGCAGGTGGCGGCGCCGACGCACCCCGAAAGCACGCCAGCACAGGATCAGGTAGGCGAGCATCAGCGCCCACAGGGCAGCGTGCGCCGCGGCAAACGAGGCGATCCGCGACCCCTGGCTGAGCTCGGGCCCGAGCGTGACGATGAGCGTCAGGCCGACGATCCCGCGCAGCACGTTCAGCACGGACAGCACGATCGCCGCAACCCAGACCGCACGGCGGCCCGCACGCAGCCCCTGGGTCAACACCACGGCCAGCAGCGTGTCGACGAGCACCGCGATGATGCCTCCGCCTGCCTGCGTGGGGCCGAAGGGCCCGTTGGTGGGCACCATGATGGTCAGCACCTGGATGCCGACCAGCGAGAGCAGTCCGACCCAGGCGATGAAGCGCTGTTCGCGCAACGTCGGCCGCGCGAACGTGCGGAGGTTCCACAGCAGCACCAGGGTGATCGCCGCCGCGCGCTCGAGGTCGCTGATTTCCCCGACCAGCGTCACACTCACCACGGCGAAGCTGGCCAGCAGGAACTGCCAGCGCAGCCTCCACGGCTGCCGGAGGTGGCAGACCGCGAATGTGAGGCAGGCGAAGATGCCCCCGGTGGGCCCCGTGTCGAGGTCCCGCGCCAGCGCATCGATCCAGGGGGAGCCCAGGCCCCTGAAGAGCAGCAGCACCGCGGCGACAGCGGCGAGCGAAGCGAACTGGCCCAGGAAAAACGTCGTGAGGGCGGAGCGCGTCCCGCGCGAGACCTCAAGCCAGCCGACGCTGAGCGGGAGCAGGAACACCACCAGGAGGTAGGACACGGGCTCGCTGAGGACGAAGGTGCCGGTGACGGCGGTGAGCCAGTCGCCGTTGCCGAACGCCGGCAGCCCGTAGGCAAGGTCCTCGAACCAGCGGTTGTTCGCCGAGGTCCGGAAGAGCGAGCCGGTGACAAGCCCGCAGAGCACGATGGCCCCCATCAGCGCCACGGTGAAGGGCGCCTTGACCACGGCCCCGGAGACCGTGGCGTGCGCCGTGGCGGTGAACGCGGAAAGTGTGCCGTGCGCGCCTTCCGCACCGTCCGGCTTGCCCGTCGCGCCCATGTGTTGCCCCTTCGTCCCGTGCGTCACCGAGGTGCCCCTGCGGGCGGTGGTCCTCCCTTGATACAACATGTTCCGGCGCGATTCCACGCTACGTGCGGGAGCGCCCGGGTGCGGGCGGCCTCCCGCCCCCGGGCACGGAGGTCAGGTTCCGACGGTCAGCCCGATCCAGCGTTCGTGCATCTGGTCGAGGATCGGGTCCAGCACCGAGGCCGGACGCTCGGCCACGGCGTCGGTTCCCAGCACCGCGGCCAGCAGGGCGCAGGCGAAGGATGCCGTCTCGACGTCGGGCTCCTCGCCCAGCAGCTCGAAGAGCGCGTCGTAGGCGGCCGTGGGGTCGGTGTTTTCCAGGGCCTCGGTGACGAACCCCACCACGGTGCGCAGTGCCTCCGCGGCGGTGCCCTCGAGCCCCTCGACGAGCGCGGCCCAGCGGGGTGCGGCAGCGGAGCCGTCTTCCAGTGCGGCGCGCACCACGAGGGCGGCCTGGCCGGCGGCGGAATGCGCCAACGGGGAGCCGTGCGTCAGGGCCGCGGCGTCCGTGGCGAGCTTGTGGGTCGTTGCCTCGTCCACGCGCGGCAGCAACGCCATGAACGCCGCACGGCCCAGCACGCCGGTGGAGTCCGCCTCGGGGAAAGCAGGCCTGCCCACGGACGCCATGTCGGGGTTCACGAGCGCCAGCAGATGCTGGGGGTCTCCGGGGGCGAAGTCCTCCGCGCCCTCGAACGCCTCGTCGATCCAGCGCAGCTGCGGTTCGGGTGCCCCCTCGGGGAAGGACTTGATGACGAGCTTGTACCAGCGCAGGCCGGCAAGCCACATGCAGGCGGCCTCGTCGGAGGCAACACCTTCGTTGGCCCATTCCAGGGCCTCGAGCAATCCGTCCAGCAGGAAGAGCGAGAGCGTTTCGCTTTCGCCCGGTTCCTGGCCGTCGCGGGCATGGGTGGCACCGTCGACGGCGGCCAGAAGCACGCCGAAGACTCGGTCGGAAAAATCAGCGGGAAGCGCGTACGGATCGATTGAATCACTCACCCCACCAGTCTAGGGGTTTTCCCCCGGGCCCCCGCGTCGGTGGGCAAAGCGTCCGGCGGCATCGATAGGCTTGGAGGCATGCGAATCCTGCACACCTCAGACTGGCACCTGGGCCGTTCCTTCCACGGGGCCTCCCTGCTCGCTGCCCAGGAGGAATTCATCGACCGACTGCTGGAGACCATCCGGGAGGAGAGCATCGACGTGCTCCTTGTCGCAGGGGATGTCTACGACAGGGCCCTGCCGTCGGTCGACGCCGTGGCACTCTTCGACAGGTCCCTGGTGCGGCTGCGCGCGACCGGGGTGCAAATCGTGATCACCAGCGGAAACCACGACTCGGCGCTGCGTCTGGGCTTCGGGTCTGCGTTGCTGGAGCATGCCGGGCTTCACCTGCGCACGCGCCTCGAGGACATCGACAGGCCGGTGACAGTGGACGGCACCGGATTCGCCGTCGCGATCTACGGCCTGCCCTACCTGGAGCCGCGCATGGTCGCTGAACGGCTGGGCGTCGAGGAGCCCGGCCACGGCCCCGTCGTGAAGGCGGCGTTGGACCTGGTACGCGGGGACCTGGCCACGCGCCGGTCCGATTCCGGGGCGCCGGTCCACGGCATCGTCCTGGCACACGTCTTTGCCTCCGGGGGAGTAGGAGCCGAGTCCGAGCGGGAATTGAGCATTGGCGGGCTGGACATCGTCCCCACCACGCACTTCGGCGACTTCACCTACGCGGCACTCGGGCACCTGCACGGGCGCCAGAAACTGGCCGACGGTATTCGCTACTCCGGCTCGCCCATCCCGTACTCCTTCTCGGAGGCCGGCCACGCCAAGGGTGCATGGGTGCTTGAGGTGACGTCCGAGGGCCTGGGCGAGGTCAGGAAGGTCGACTGGCCCGCCTCCAAGAAGCTGCGCATCCTGCGCGGAAAAATCGACGAGCTGCTCACCGACGAGCAGTACGCCTCCGCCCGGGACGCCTGGTGCCAGATCACGCTCACCGACAAGCACCGGCCTGCTGCCGCCATGGAACGGCTGCGCTCGCGCTTCCCCGACACCCTGGTGCTGAACTTCGATCCCGACGAAAAGCCCGAGGACGCCCCGCACAGCTATGCCGACCGTCTGGCGGTAGCCAAGTCTCCGATGGAGGTCTGCTCCGGGTTCGTCGAGCACGTCCGCCTCCGCCCGCTCAATGAGGCGGAGGACGAGCTGCTCGTCTCCGTCCTGGCCCAGGTACGCAGCGAAAGGGTTGAAAAGTGAGGGTCCACAGACTCGAGATCGAGGCTTTCGGGCCGTTCGCCAAGCGCGCGGCCATCGACTTCGATGCGCTCTCCGAGGGCGGCATTTTCCTGCTCAACGGCGAGACCGGTGCCGGCAAGACCAGCGTGCTCGACGGGATCTGCTACGCGCTCTACGGTTCGCTGCCCGGGGTCCGCCAGGGCAGCAAGTCGCTGCGCAGCGACCATGCCGAGTCTGCCGTGGCACCCGAGGTGGTCTGCGAGTTCTCCACCGGGGGGCGTCGTTTCGAGGTCACCCGCTCGCCCGCGTGGGACAGGCCGACCAAGCGCGGCAAGAACGGCACCACCACCGCCCAGGCCCAAAGCCGGCTTCGCGAATTCGTCGGCGGCAGCTGGGTCGAGAAGTCCACGCGCAACGACGAGGTCGGTGCCGCACTCGGTGAGATCCTCGGCCTGGACAAGGAACAGTTCACCAAGGTCGCGATGCTGCCGCAGGGTGCCTTCGCCGCCTTCCTGCGCGCCAAGGACAAGGACCGCGAGGACCTGCTGCGTTCGCTCTTCGACACCAGCGAGTATGCACTCACCGAAAAGGTGCTGGGCGAGCGCTTCGCCGACGCCAAGGCCGACGCCGAGGCCGCCGAACGCAACCAGCGGGCCACCGTTGAACAGCTCGTCACCGATGCCCTGGCAACCCTGTACCCGGAAGCCGCCGGGCTGCCCGAGGACGCCGCCCAGCTGCATGACGCCGGTGCGTTCGAGGCACTGGGGGAGTACTTCGGCAGCACGTTGGCGACGGCCCGGCTGGGCCTCAAGGACCGGCTGGCGGCGGCCGACGAGCAGTCGGACGCCGCGCGCAGCGCGGAAGCCGTGTTCAAGGAACGCACCGCGCGGCATGCCCAACTCGCCGAGCTCGATGCCCTGCGCCTGGCGCATGAACAGCAGGGGTCCGAGGTCGCGGAACTCTCCGCCAGGCTCAAGCTCGACGCAGCCGCCACCGCTCTCACGCCCTACAGGCAGCAGGCACTGCGCGCCGCGGAGGCCACAGGGCGCGCGGAGGCCGTGCTGCGCCTGGCCGCCGCCGAGCTCCTGGAATCCGGGACGGGAACCGGCGGTGACGCACCCGGGGCGCATGGCGGGGACTTCGGTACGGAAGAGGGCTCCGCGGCGCTCCTTGCCGCGGCCCAGGAGCCCGGGGTGGACCCGGGAACGGCACTGCAGCTGGCCGGGCAGGCGCGGGCTGCTGCAACTGCCGCGCTGCAGGGTGCAGCCGTCATCGAGGCGGCACTGCCCGACGAGCAGGAACTCGAGGCCACCCGCGCAGAGCTTGAAGGCCTGACCGCCGCGTTGGAATCCGAAGCGGCGCTGCAGTCCCGCCGCGCCGCGGACAAGCTCGAGGTGGAAACCGGGCTCCCCGCGCTCCGGGCGGCATGCACCACCGCCGACGCGCTGCTGGCATCCCTGCCGGCCCTTGAACAAGCTGTCCAGGCGGCCGCCGAACGCCGAACCCAGGTGTCGGCGCGCGGCACGGCCGAACAGGCCCAGCTCAAGGCGCACACCGATTTCAACGACGCCAAGACCCGTACGCTGACGCTGCGGGAAGCCGCGGCCGTGCTGGTCAGCCGCCGCCTTGAGCAGTCCGCGGCAACCCTTGCCGCGCAACTGCGCGAGGGGGATCCCTGCATGGTCTGCGGTTCCCGGGAACACCCACGGCCGGCGAGCCTGCCCGACGGCGAGCTCATCGAACCGGACGCCATCGAGGGTGCCCGGGAGCGGACCGCCGTGGCCGAAGCCGACGAAGGCCGGGCCGCAGCCCGGCTGGAAAAGGCAAACACCGCGCTGGCGCTGGTGCGCGACAGGATCGGCGACCTCGATCCGGATACGGCAACCGCCGACTTCGACGCAGCATCGCGGGCCCACCGGGAAGCCACCGAGTCCTCGGTGGCCGCCGCCCGGGCCGCCTCCGACCTCGCCGCCGCAACCGCGCGGCTTGAGGAGCTCGGGCGCGAGGAGGCAAAGGCCGCCACTGCCATCGAAGTGGCCGGGACGAAGATCGCCGCCGCCGAATCACGGGCCGCCAGGCTCTCCGCGTCGCTGGCCGCATTGGGCGGCGGCGGCGGCCAAGGCCTGCGCCGGCGGCACGCCACGCTCAAGACCCGTGCCGCCGGGCTTGAATCGCTCGCAACGGCGGCCGCCGAGCTGGCCACAGCACATGGTGCCGCGGCCGAAGCCGACGCGTTGTGGGAGGACAACCTCGCGCAGGCCGGCATCGCCGACACCGCCGCGTGGGAGGGACAGCTGCTGCCCGATGCCGAGCGCGCGTGGGCCCGGCAACGCGTTGACGCCCACCACGAGCATTCCGTGCGCATCAAGATGCTGGCGGAGGCACCGGAAACCGCCCTTGCGCGCGCCGAATCGGAGGCGGGCACGGGAGCCCCCGAAGCCGGGGAGTTGCTCGCAGCGGCAGTGGCGGTGAGGGAATCCCTCGAGCGCCGGGACGCGGTGCTTGCCGGTGACGCGGTGCTGGAGAGCTACACCGCCCGGCTACAGGCCAACCGCCGCAAGCTTGCCGACCTGGCCCGCGACCAAGGGCCGGTGCTGGAACGCTTCAACACCCTCAAGTCGCTCTCCGACCTGGCTCGCGGGCTGGGGGAGAACCGGCTGAAAATGACGTTGAGCACGTACGTGCTCGCCGCCCGGCTGGAGGCTGTCGCGCTGGCTGCGACGCAGCGGCTGCTGCTGATGACCGGGCAGCGCTACTCGCTGGTCCACGACGACACCCCGCGCGGCAACAACAAGTCGGGCCTGGGCCTGCAGATCCTCGACGCCTGGACCGGAGTCCGGCGCGACACCCAGACGCTCTCCGGAGGGGAATCCTTCATGGCCTCGCTGTCCCTGGCCCTGGGGCTGGCCGACGTGATCCAGCACCAGAGCGGGGGCATCGACATCGAGACGCTCTTCGTCGACGAGGGCTTCGGGTCCCTTGACCCGGAGACGCTGGAGCAGGTGATGGACGCGCTCGAGGCGCTGCGCAGCGGCGGCCGGGTCATCGGTGTCGTCTCCCATGTCGCCGACATGAAACAACGAATCACCACGCGGCTCAATGTCCACAAGGGCCGCAACGGATCCACCGTATCCATGGAAGTCGGGGGCTAGCGCCGGAGCGCATTTCGGCTAGAATAGAGGACGTCTGAAAAGGGTTTTGTGCAACGGGAGGCAGGGACGGTGCACGCACCTTAGTGGAGCACACCCAAATTGAATCACAAGACCACTTCCCGGACCCAGAGTGCCCAGGGTTCGCCCTACGCGGCGCTTCCCCCACTTGTTGGCTGGGCCTTCTTCCCGCTGGGCTTCTTCGCCCGGCTCCCTCTCGCCATGCTGACCATCGGCTCGATGACGTTGCTCATCGATTCCACGGGCTCCTACGCCATGGGCGGCCTGGCCGCAGCCATGGTAGGACTCGGTTCCGCCGTGGGCGGTCCCACCGTCGGCTACCTCTCGGACCGGTTGGGGCAACGCAAGGTGCTGATCCCGGTGGCGATCCTGCAGACAGTGTTCATTGCCGCGCTCATGTGGTTTGGCGGCTCGACCGCCTTGGCGCCCATCGGCGTCGTCGTGTTGCTGTCGGTGCTTGCCGGTGCCACGGGCCCGCAGATCGGCCCCCTGGCCAGGGTCCGTTGGATGGCCCTGACCCGCAAGCGCGACTCCGGAGGCCGTGAACTCTCCGCGGCGCTGAGCTACGAAAGCATGGTCGACGAGCTCGGCTTCGTGCTTGGCCCGGCGGCGGTCGGGCTCTTCGCCGCCTTGATCGCGCCGTGGCTGCCGTTGGCCATCGCCGCGGTGATGACCCTGATCCTGGTTCCGCTCTTTGCTGTGCACCGCACCGAGAAGGCCGTGGTCCCGCAGGTCAAGAGCGCCAGCCGGGTCAAGCTGACGGGGAACCAGATCGCAGGCATCGCTCTGGCCGTCACGGGCATGATCGGCATGGGCACTTTCTTCGGCGCGACAGCCGCCGGTACCCTGGCCTTCGCCGGGGCCCAGGGCAACGCGAACGTCGGCGGCCTGCTCTACGCCGCGGTCGGGGCGACAAGTTCCGCCGCTGCGCTCTCCGTGGCTTTCTGGCCCCACGGCTGGCCGCAGGCCGCCCGCTGGCTTGCCTGCGCCGTCTTCATGGTTCCGGCCGCCCTGCTGCTCCAGGTCCCGACCGGGATCGGCTGGATGGTCGTGGTACTGCTGCTCGTCGGCATCCCCGTCGGGCCGATCCTTGTCACCATCTTCACCCTGGGTGGAGAGGTGTCGCCGGCCGCACGCCTGTCGACAGTCATGACGTTGCTGTCCTCGGGAATCGTCGTGGGCACCGCCATCGGCAACGGCATGGCGGGGGTCTTCGCCGATTCCCACGGCTACGCCGGTGCCTTCGGGGTTTCTGCCGCCGCAGCGGTGCTCCTGCTGCTCTCCGGCAGCGCCATGGCGGTGTTGCGCTCCCGTGCGCAGCGCCGCATGCTGGCCGCCTGACCCCCCTGCCCCTCGCGGGCGGAACCCTGCTATCCGAGCTCGGCGGAGATGGCCAGGGCCGCCTCGCGCAGGCGGGTGCCGATGGCCTCGACCTCGGCGGCGTTCGACCCGGTGCTGTAGACGACGGCAACGGCCGCCGGAAGGCGGCCAGGCACCTCGATGGGTGCTGCCACGGATGACAGCCCCGGAATGACCTCGTCGATGCTCGTGGCGTATCCCCGGCTGCGGGCCAGCGCGGCATTCTGCCGGTACGGGGTCTCGTGGTTCATGGCGTTCCACTGGCCCTCGGTGAGTGTCGACTGCATCGCGATGCCCGGCGCACCGTGGCCGAACGGGTGCCGGGTGCCCGGGTGCTGGACCACCGCGGCATGCACGTGGCGCGGTTCCACCGTCACCAGCGTGGTGCAGTCGGGTTGGTCCCAGACGGCGATGAACGCGCACATCTTCAGCTCATTCGCCAGCACCGTCAGTTCCGGCAGGGCCGCGCTCTGCAGGTCCCGCTGCACGCCCCGGGCCAGCACTGCCAGGCCGGGCGCTGCGTGGACGCGGCCCGATTCATCCCGGGTGACAAGACGGTGCGATTCGAGCGTCCGCAGGATCCTGTAGGCGATCGAACGGTGCACGCCCATGTCCTCGGCCAGCTGGGCAATGGTCCGGGGACCCGGGGCCTCGGCCAGGAGCTCCAGCATGCGGATGCCCCTGGATAGCGTTTGCGAGGCAGGAGCAGATGTTTCGGACTGTGCCATGGGGTGGACGACCCTTTCGCCAAGACGTTCCCGGGCCACGCGCCTCCCGCGGTCCTGCGGATCCCGGCCGTGGCCTGGCCACAATTTCACTATGTGAACCAGTGGTTCGATATTAGAACACATCGCTCCTCAGTGCGAGCCGCGCACCCCGCGGGGGAGCATCGGCGGCGGAGCCCGTTCGCCGGCGGACGCTGCCCGGACCGGCGCCGTGGCCGCGGGCCGCATCCAGGGGCCCTGGCGACGGGTGTGGCTGCGGCGTCGTTGCACCGGCGGGGTGGTGCGAAACCGTTGCGCGTGATTGGTGGATTTGCATCGCGGCACGTGGGAGCCGGAATTCTTCCGAAGCGCCGATGTTCGGGAGGAATTCGACCGTTCGTCGCATTTTTCGACCGAGGGGGTGAGTGGCGTCACTAAAAGTGCGCTATCATGATTCACATCACATTACCGTCCGAACGGTCGGTAACGAGTGACTCCGCCCCTCATTCGCAGCGCCTAGCGCCCCCACACTTGGAGTTCCCATGGCTTCAGCTTCCCTGGCCGCAAACGCCAAACGTTCCGAGGAACGTCGCGTCCTTGCGGGCACCCTGGTAGGCACCACCATCGAGTGGTACGACTTCTTCATCTTCGCGCAGCTCACCGCGACGCTGCTGACCCCGCTCTTCCTGAAGCCGTTGGGTGAATCCAACCCGGGCCTGGCGCAGATCCTGGCCTTTGCGATGATCGGCATCTCCTTCCTCTTCCGCCCGCTTGGCGCCATCGTTGCCGGCCACCTGGGTGACAAGTACGGACGCAAGCGCGTCCTTGTCGCAACCCTGATCATGATGGGTGCGGCCACCGCGCTGATCGGCGTGCTGCCGGTCTACGCACAGATCGGCTTCTGGGCCCCGCTGATGCTGGTGTTCCTGCGCATCGTCCAGGGCTTCTCCGCCGGCGGCGAATGGGGCGGCGCGGCACTGATGGCCGTTGAGCACGCACCGGAGAACAAGCGCGGCTACTTCGGCGCCTACCCGCAGATCGGTGTCCCGATCGGTATGATCCTGGCCACCGGCATGCTCTACATCCTGCGCGTGTCGATGACCCCCGAGCAGTTCACCGCGTGGGGCTGGCGCATCCCGTTCCTGCTCTCCGTGCTGCTGATCGTCGTCGGCTACATGATCCGCAAGGCCGTCGAGGAATCCCCGATCTTCAAGCAGCTGGCGCTGCGCAAGGCCTCCGAGCACACCCCGCTGAAGCAGCTGTTCAAGTCGAACACCAAGGAAGTCATCCAGGCCGCGCTGATCTTCATCTCCAACAATGCGGCCGGCTACCTGGTCATCGCGTTCTTCATCTCCTACACCACCAAGGTCCTGAACATGCCGGCGGCCCCGGTGCTGCTGGCCACCACCATCGGCTCGGTCGGCTGGCTCATCTTCACCCTGGTCGGCGGCTGGCTCTCGGACATCATCGGCCGCCGCAACACTTTCGTGCTGGGCTACGGCATCGTCTTTGTCTGGATGATCCCGATGTTCATGCTCATCGACACCGGCAACATCTTCCTCTACGGACTCTCGGTCTTCATCCTGACCATCGGCCTGGGCCTGTCCTACGGCCCGCAGTCGGCGATGTACGCCGAGATGTTCCCGGCGCACATCCGCTACTCCGGCATCTCGATCGGCTACGCCCTCGGCGCGATCCTCGGCGGCGCCTTCGCCGCGACCATCGCCCAGGTGCTGCTGGAGGAGACCGGCAAGTCGATCTCCATCGCCATCTACATCATGGTCATGACCGTCATCTCCGTGGCAGCCGTGTTCTGGGTCGGCGAGACCAAGGGCAACAACCTCCACGTGGAGGACATCGACCCGGCGCTGCAGGAAGCGCACGACACGGAACAGCACGGCCAGAACGCCTGACTTTCCTTCCCGGGTACTCCGGGCACCAGGGGGCCGGTCGGCCCGCCGCATCCCGCACCCTGCGGGGGAGCGGCGCGTCGGCCGGCCCTTGTGCTGCGTGGCAGCATCCCGTGCGCGGCACGGCGGCCGGGGTCAGGCGCGCCCGAGGAGCTCGGCGACGTCCCCGTCGCCGACCGCGTCGAAGCGCGAATAGAACGCGCCCACGGTGTTGAACACCTTGGGCTTGATGGCGCAAAGGAACTCGTCGGCCTCGGGTTCGAGCAGCTGGCGGGCCGCCGGCGAGGCCACAGGCAGTGCGACGACGACGCGTGCGGCACCGGCGCGGCGCACCACCTCGATCGCGGCGAGCAGCGCGGCGCCGGTTCCCGTCCCGTCCTCGCAGAGGACCACGGTGCGCCCGTCCACCGAAGGCGGCCCGCCGCCGAGCATCCGTTGCTGCAGGTCCGCGAGTTCCCGGCGGGCCGTCGACTCCACCCCGTCCAGCACCCCGGCGGCGAAGTGCTGCCGGGCGGGGGCCCACACCTTGGCCACGTACTTCAGCGCCACGTGGTCCCCGAAGGCGGCCAGGGCGGCGTAGGCGACGGTGCTCCGTTCGGGCAGGACCAGCCGGGTGACGGCCAGGGCGTCGAACCCGGTCCCCAGTTGCCGCCCGATCTCCGCGGCGACGGGCACCCCGCCGTGCAGCAGCCCCAGGACCACCGCGCCGCCTGCGGCGTGGTGCCCCAGCTCCGCGGCGAGGTAGCCGCCGGCTTCGGTGCGGTCCGCAAAGCGCACGGGTGCGACGTGGTCCGGTGCCGTGTAGTCCTCTGCCATGGGTCAAGTCTGCACCCTGGCGCGCGCCACGGCGATCGGCAGGGCGTGGGGACATCGCATGCGGGGGAGGGGATGCGGGTCCGTCGGGCGGCTGTAGCATGGGGGCATGAAGCGAATCGCGGCCCTGGCACTGGCATTGTCTGCGGGCCTGGGCCTTGCCGGATGCGCGGCGAGCCCGGGGCAGGAAGGCGCCCCGGTGGTGGGCCAGTGGGGCGGGGTGCCCGACGGCTCTCCGGTCCTCGTGTTCTCCCAGGAGGGCACGTTCACCGGGAACGACGGGTGCAACACGTTGGGCGGATCCTGGACGCGGGACGGCGACGGCATCGTCCTGGAGGGCATGACCATGACCCTGATGGCCTGCGAGGGCCTCGACACGTGGCTGTCAAGTGCCTCGAGCGCCACGGTCGAGGGCATGAACCTGAGGGTTTTCGACGCGCAGCGGGCCGAGATCGGCGTGCTGGCCCACGAGGGTGCCGCGCACTGATCCCGGCCCGCACCGTGCGGCGGGGCGGCCTCTAGTGTGCCGCCCGGTGGCCCGTGCCTCGGCCCTTGAGAAGGCCGTATGCTCCGGCAACCACGACGCCGCCGAGGATGGCCAGCAACCAGGTGCGGATGTCGAAGAACCCGCCCAGCCCGGTGCTGAAGATCAGCGACCCGAGCCAACCGCCCACCACGGCGCCGACGACGCCCAGCACGAGCGAGGTGACCCACCCGCCGTTGACCCTGCCAGGCATGAACTGCTTGACCAGGACGCCAACGATGAGCCCAAGAATGATCCAGCTGATGAACCCCACGATCCGCTCCTTTGAACGAGGCCCGGCCGTCCGGGTGACGGTGGGGCCGCTGTGCCGGCGGGTGCCGACGCACACAACGTACGCCGGTTCCGGTGGCGAAGCACAGGGTCGATAGGCCCTGTACAGGGGGCGCGGGCGGCGGTGCGCAGCTAGGCACCGTCGCGGTATTCGGCCAGGATCCGCAGCACCTCCGTTTCGGGGACCTGCGAGAAGTCCCCGTAGCTGGCGCCCACCGAGGAAAAGCCCGGCGGGGAGCTGTGGCAGACCACCGCATCCGCGCGCAGCGAGAGCTCCTGCAGCACCCGGGAGGGGGCGACGGGAACGGCCACGATGATGCGCGCCGGGCCGCACCGGGAGAGTACGCGCAGCGCCGCCGCCATGGTCGCGCCGGTGGCCAGCCCGTCGTCGCACAGCACCACGGTCCGCCCCGCACATTCCGGCTCGAAGGCGCCGAACACACGGGCCAGTTTCCGCAGGGCCGCGGCGGCACGGCGTTCCACGGCCTCGAGCTCCGCGGGGGAGTAGTTGCGCAGGGCATGTTCGTGGATGGCCGGAACGTGGTGCACCACCCGGTGGCTCCGGTAGCGGGCCACGGCGCCGAAGGCCACCTCGGGTTCGTCGGGCAGGCCCAGCTTCCGCACCGCCACGGCACCCAGCGGGGCGCCGAGCCGCGCGGCAACGCGTGCCGCCACCGGGACCCCGCCGCGCAGCAGGCCAAGCACCACGGTCCCGGGCCACGGGCCCTGGGCGGCCAGCAGTTCGCCGAGCAGCTCACCCGCCGCCCGGCGGTCGGCGAACCGCTGCTGTCCAACGCTGTCCATGGAATCCAGTCTCCCCGTCCGGCGCCGCCTGTGCCATGCCTTGCGTACGAGCCGTGTGTACCCCCCCACCGGGGAAACCCCTGCCCTTAAACGGCCGCGGCCGGTTCCCGACCCGTCGCGCATGGTGCGCGATGGGCGGAAACCGGCCGCGGGGTCGGGTGTGCCTAGAGCTGGTTGCCCAGCTTGAAGCCCTTCGAGGCCTGGCCGTGGTACGAGCCGTCCTCGTCCCCGGCGCGGGTGTAGGAGAAGCCGTCGGCGCCGATGGTGACTTCCAGCTCCGAGTCGTCGGTGCGCTCGATGATTTCCTGCACGTTGCCATCCAGGTCCAGCACCTTGGATGCCTCGGTGTACCAGGACGGAACCACCGGGTTGCCCCACCAGTCGCGGCGCTGGTTGTCGTGCACGTTCCAGGTGATGGTCGGGTTGTCCGGGTCGCCGGTGTAGTAGTCCTGGGTGTAGATCTCGATGCGGTGGTTGTCCGGGTCCAGGATGTACAGGTAGAACGCGTTGGACACGCCGTGGCGGCCCGGGCCGCGCTCGATCCGGTCGGAGATGCGCAGGGCGCCCATCTTGTCGCAGATCTGGATGATGTTGTGCTTCTCGTGGGTGGAGAAGGCCACGTGGTGCAGGCGCGGGCCGTTGCCGCCGGTCAGCGCGGTGTCGTGCACGGTGCCCTTGCGGTGCATCCACGCGGCGTAGGTGGTGCCCTCGTCGTCCTGGATGTCCTCGGTGACGCGGAAGCCCAGGTCCTCGAGGTACTTGCGCCCGCGCGGCACGTCCGGGGTGACCTGGTTGAAGTGGTCAAGGCGGACCAGCTCGCCGGCCGAGTACAGGTCGTAGCGCATGTGCAGGCGCTCGACGTGGGTGGTCTCGAAGAAGAACTCGTAGGGGAAGCCCAGCGGGTCCTCCACGCGCAGGGCATCGCCGATGCCGCGCACGAAGCCTTCCTTGCGGCGCTCGGTGCGGCAGCCAAGTTCCTTGTAGTAGGCCTCGGCCTTGTCGACCTCTTCGGTCGAACGCACGCGGAAGGCCATGGCCTTCAGCGCGGCGACAGGGCCCTTGGTGAGGACCAGGTTGTGGTGGATGAACTCCTCGAAGGAGCGCAGGTAGATCTGTTCGTCGTCCTCGTAGGACACATGCAGTCCCAGCACGTCGACGTAGAACTTGCGCGACGCGGCGAGGTCGGTGACAACCAGTTCGGCGTAGGCGCAGCGCAGGATGTCCGGGGCCGGTACCGACGGCTTGGGGATGGTGTTTGCTTCGTTGGTGCTCATGGTTCGCTCCTTTGCGGGAAAATCTTGGTGGGGGGGAAGGCTAGGCGCCGAACTTCGGGGTGTGGACCTCGCCGAGGGTGATGTGCACGGCCTGCTGGTCGGTGTAGAAGTCGATCGAGCGGTAGCCGCCCTCGTGGCCCAGGCCCGAGGCCTTCACGCCGCCGAAGGGCGAACGCAGGTCGCGCACGTTGTGGCTGTTGAGCCAGACCATGCCGGCTTCGACGTCCTGCGCGAAGTTGTGGGCACGCTTCAGGTCGTTGGTCCACACGTAGGCGGCCAGGCCGTACTTGGTGTTGTTGGCCAGCGCGAGCGCCTCGGCGTCGGTGTCGAACGGGGTGATCGCGACGACGGGGCCGAAGATCTCCTCCTGGAAGATGCGGGCGTCCGGCGCCACGTCGACGAACACCGTCGGTGCGACGTAGGAGCCGTTTTCCTGGCCCTCGGGCAGGTTCTCCGGGCGTCCGCCGCCGGCCACGACGCGGCCCTCGGTCTTGCCGATCTCCACGTAGCCCATGACCTTGTTGTAGTGCTCCGGGTGGACCAGCGCGCCGACCTGGGTGGCCGGGTCGTGCGGGTCGCCGACCTTGATGTTCTTGGCGCGTGCGGCGTAGGCCTCGATGAACTTCTCGTAGATCGGGCGCTCGACAAGGATGCGGGAGCCGGCGGTGCAGCGCTCGCCGTTCAGCGAGAACACGCCGAAGAGGGTGGAGTCGATCGCGGCGTCGAAGTCGGCGTCGGCGAACACGATGGCCGGGGACTTGCCGCCGAGCTCCATGCTCATGCCCTTGAGGTTCTCCGCGCAGTTGCGGTAGATCAGCTGGCCGGTGGAGGACTCGCCGGTGAAGGAGATCAGCGGGACCCTGGGGTGCTTGACCAGCGCGTCGCCGGCCTCCTCGCCGATGCCGTTGACAAGGTTGAAGACGCCGGCCGGCAGGCCCGCCTCCTCGAAGATGGTGGCCCACAGGGAGGCCGACAGCGGGGTGAACTCGGCCGGCTTGAGCACCACGGTGCAGCCGGAGGCGATGGACGGGGCCAGCTTCCAGGACTCCAGCATGAACGGGGTGTTCCACGGGGTGATCAGGCCGGCGACGCCGATCGGCTTGCGGTTCACGTAGTTCAGCTGGGAACCGGGGACCTTCAGCGCGGTGTCGTGCTGGGCGACGATCAAATCGGCAAAGAAGCGGAAGTTCTCCGCGGCGCGCTGCGCCTGGCCGCGCGCCTGGGTGATCGGCAGGCCGGTGTCGAAGGTTTCCATCTCCGCGAGGCGGTCTTCCTGGGCGACGACGGCGTCGGCGATCTTGTACAGGACCTTGGCGCGGGCGCGCGGGCTCATGGTGGGCCACGGGCCGTTCTTGAAGGCCTCGGTGGCGGCATCGACGGCGGCGTCGATGTCGGCCTTCTGGCCTGCGGCGGCGGTGGCGTAGGTCTTGTTGGTCACCGGGTCCAGGACCTCGAAGGTTTCCCCGCCGATGGAGTCGACGAACTTGCCGCCGATGTAGTGCTGCAAGTGCGAGGGCAGGTTCTCCGGTACGAAGTGCTTGCTCATGTGGTGTCTCCTTTGGTGTGACAAGTTTTTGGAAGTAAGCCGTGCAAGGTGTTGGGCGTTCGGTGCAGGGTGTTTCCCGCTAGAGCGGCGAGGCCGGCAGGTTTGCCGCGGCCAGGTAGGCGTTGAGCGTGTTGGTGCGGTGCGCGCGGGCCGCCTGCTCGATCTCGCCGGCCGGGGCCTGCGCCTCGATCAGGTCCAACAGCTGCCCGTGCTCCCGCACCGATTCCCGGGCGCGGCCCGGGATGTGGGTGAAGGACGAGGAGCGCATGAGCGCCAGCCGGTTCCAGCCGCGGTGCACCAGGTCCAGGATGTGCGGGTTGGGGCAGTTGCGGTAGAGCACCTGGTGGAACTCGTTGTTCAGCTCGGTGAAGCGCGGCGGGTCGAAGTCGGTGAGCAGGTCGGTCATCGCCTGGTTGATGGCCCGCGCCGCCGCCAGCTGATCCGCATCCACGAAGGGCGCGCTCAGTGCCGTGGCGGCGCCCTCGATGATCGCCAGGGTCTGCATGGTGTGCAGGTAGAGCGTGTTGTCGGCGGCCGCGACGGTGGCCCCGACGTTGCGTTCGAAGCTCACCATCCCCTCGGCCTCCAGACGGCGGATGGCCTCGCGCACCGGGACCACCGAGCAACCGAGCTCGGCCGCGATGGTTCCGAGCACCAGCCGGTAGCCGGGGGTGAAGGTGCCCTCGACGATCCGCTCGTGCAGCAGCCGGTAGGCCGCCTCTGATTTGCTCGCGTTCATGACCGGCCTAGAACTCCGGTTCGCCGTCGGCGACCCACTGGTTGTACTTGGCCTTCCAGCCGGCGTTCATCGGGAACAGGCCCTTGATCTCGGCGCCGAGTGCGACGTTCTTGAACACGAAGGTGTCCTGGCGTTCGGACTCGACGACCTCGTCGGCGATCTCCGCGGCCAGGTGCGGCGGGATGACCAGGATGCCGTCGGCATCGGCGACAACGATGTCGCCGGGCTGGATGGTGGCGCCGCCGCAGCCGATGGTCACGTCGGTGTCCCACGGCACGTGCTTGCGTCCGAGCACGGCCGGGTGGGCACCGTTGTGGAAGGTCGGGATGTCCAGGGCGGCCACGGCGTCGAGGTCGCGCACGCCGCCGTCGGTGATGATGGCCTCCGCGCCTGCCACCTGGGTGCGCATCGCCAGGATGTCGCCCAGGGTGCCGGAGCCCTTTTCGCCGCGGGCCTCCATGAGCAGGATTTCGCCCGGGCCCACGGAGTCGATGACGCGCTTCTGGGCGTTGTAGCCGCCGCCGTGGGACTTGAAGAGGTCCTCGCGGTTCGGTACGTAGCGCAGCGTGCGGGCCGTGCCGATGACCTTTCTCATGCCCTTGGTGGCCTGCAGGCCGTCGACCGAGACGTTGTTCAGCCCGCGCTTGCGCAGGGCGCCGGAGATGGTGGCGGTGGCGACCGAGAGCAGCTTGGCTTTCACATCGTCGGTCAGTGCCTGCTTGCCGGTGATCGGCAGCTCGATGCCTGCGGCGGCGGCGGTGCCGAAGGCGTCGATGCGGTCCGCGTCGGCGATCTTGGGCTGGTTGCCGAAGGCGGCGAAGGCGTCGGTGCCCTCCACGACGGTGGTGGCCAGGCGCCCGGTGGACAGGCCCGCTGCCTCGTCGTCGACCTGGATTTCGACGGTATCGCCCGGGACGATCACGGAGGAACCGGCCGGGGTGCCGGTGAGGATCACGTCGCCGGCCTTCAACGTCATCTGCTGCGAGAGGTCCGCGACGATCTGTGCGAAGGGGAAGATGAGTTCGGCGGTGGTGGCGTCCTGGGCAAGCTCGCCGTTGACCCAGGTGCGGATGCGCAGGGCGTCGGGGTTCACCGCGGCTGCCGGCAGCAGGACCGGGCCCATCGGGGTGTAGCCGTCGCCGGACTTGGAGCGGATGTTCGATCCCTTGTCGGCGTACTTCATGTCGTACACGCCCAGGTCGTTGGAGGCGGTGACCGAGCCGACGTGGCTCCAGGCGTCCTCCACGGCCACGCGGCGGGCGTCGGTTCCGATGACCAGGGCGATCTCGCCCTCGAAGGCCAGCAGCTCGGTGCCCGCGGGGCGCTCGACGGTCCCGCCGGAAGCTGCGAGGGAGGAGGAGGCCTTCATGAAGTAGGACGGGAAGGCCGGGGTGCGGCCGCGCTGGGCGGCACGCGAGGAGTAGGAGAGATGGACCGCAAGCACCTTGCCGGCTGCATCGAATACGGACTGGTCGACCTGGACCAGATCGGTGGCTGTGGCGTCGCTGCTCACGTTTCCTCCTGTGATGTATGAAATCGTATACGATCGAGTGTGGCCTCAATCTCACTAGCTGTCAAGTGTTCGCGACATTTGCCTAAGTCTGAAGTCGTTCCCGGGCTCAAAGACTGGATCAACTCCGGAAGACAAATAGCAAGGCCCCGGAAAACTCGTGGATATTGAGCGTTCCGGGGCCCTGCTAAGATTCCGTGACCGATCTCTTCGGCCTTGGCGGGTTAGGGATTCAGCTGTTTATCTGCCCCAGTGAGTTCTTCATCTGGCTGCAGGAGTGGGTCACTCCGTTGTTCTTGCTCGGGCAGGTTCATCGCGGTCGCAAAGAGGTAAGCCAAACGCTGCGCATCGGCCAGCGCCTGACCATCTGTGGCCCAGGAATCGAAGGTAAAGCTAAGGTTCTCGTCCTTAGTGATGATATCCAGTGCCGGTCCCTTCTTAGGTCGTTCCATAAAGCGTGCGTAACGGACATCTGCCAATGGAATGATCCGATCAACCACACCCTCTTTCAATAGCTCGCCCTGGCCGGCGACGAAGAAGGAATCCTTGGTGAGTCCGAGGTAGGCGTTGTTGCTGATGAGCTTTTCTTCGTTGACATCTGCCAGGGCAAGCACAGGGTTGGAATTGGGCAGAGTCCACTCGAGAATCTCAGCCAACTTTTGGGGTATTTCGGCCTTGAAAACAGTCACCTCTGGATCGACCTCGGTGGGCTGTGGCCGCACCGTGTTGCGGAGCTTAGCCACGATATCTGCCAGGGCTGCGGACATAGCCAGCGCATCGTCAATACTTCGACGCTTGGAGGTAAACGGGAGACTTCTGGCCGCAGGAAGCACAGCGAGCAGACGCACCTGTCTTTCCACCGTAGACAACAGGCCTGTCACCTCATTCATGGCATTGGCGTGTTCGTTCTTGGTTTCCTCAACCAGTGAGGCAAGCAGTGGCTCGTTTTCAACAGCGTTAGCATCGTCGTGGCTGATCAGGCTGCAGCGCAGGACCTGGGTGCGGTACCAAGCGAATTCCGCCATTAGCATTCCGTGGGTGTCCGCGATGATCTGGTCAAAGTTCTTCTGGATGTAGCCGCGACGTGTCTTGAGATCGGCCTCGAGTGACTTAATGTGGTCCTTGACCAAATTTGTGAAAAGGTGACGCTGCTTGCGAAGGTCTGCATCACGGCTGGCAAGCGGAGCGAAGATGTGGTCGTTGACGGTTCCGGTGACTCTTGCTTCTTCCAAGGCGCGTAGTGAAGTCTCATGCAGACCCAGTAAGGTTGCCCACTGGTCTTGGTGAAGGGCACGAAGAACATCCCGGGTGAGTTCGATGTTCTCGTCGACACGGCGGGAAATGGAAGCGAGCTGCATTTGCAATGCCAGTAGGGCTACGGAGGGTCCCAGCATCATGGGCAATGACGCGGCCTGGCCGGCAGCGACAGGCAAGAATCGCGCGCTTGCAACGATGGTTCCTTGGGCGTTGACGATGGTACCGAGACTTTGCCCTCCGGTTTGCATCAACGTGTTTCCGGCTTGGTTTAGTATCGCCAAGGACTCAGGGGCAAGTTGCACGAGTCCTTGGGCGCTGAGTGCTGATGCATTGCCGACTTGGGAGAGAGTTGCGAGGTTTCCCAAGACTGCGGTGGAGGCAAACTTGTCCGATAACTCCTTACCGGCCCGGGTGCCTAGGACATCGAACCCAATCAGGTCCAGGTCCTTAGGAGCATGGTCCGCGAAAAGCACGGCGAATCCGTCTTCGATTCCTAACAGAGCCATTTCGTTGTTTTGGCTGGCGACGATTTCCGCGGAATCTTTGACATTGGCAATTTCGCCATGATCAGGGGACTGGACTTCTGTTACAGACATGAAGTGAACTTTCCGGTCCCAACTTCCGTTGCAGAGATGATGCGGACGGCGTGGAATCCTTTTAGGCAGATACGATGTGGAAAAGGTCAGCACCACCGCAGACCGTACGCGATTGATCATATCCTTCACACTCGTTTCGGAACTGTTCGAGGCTGCCACCGCGTGTCATCGAATGCTTATGTGCATCGCCTTCGACGATCCATCTTGGCAATGTGGTGATGACCCGATTCTTCGTTCGGGATTGCGGCAAGCAACGTGCTCAAAGCAGATGTAGGACATCTGTTGACCGCAGGATTCAAAATCAACCGGACTCGCGGCTGGGTGCGGGAATCGAGCGGAATATATTTCCACCCAATGAGTGATTTCTTGGGGAAACTGTCTTGCTCAACGGGCCTGATCAAAAGGCCTAAGTGGTTGGGGAAACGTTTCAAAGTTCTTCGAGTTTTTCGCGTCACGATTCCGTGGAGCCAGAGTCATCTTGGGTGAAGGGCGCGGGAAGCAGGATAAACCCGCGACCGAGGTGAAGAATTTTCCATGTGGATCCTGCGGGGATCGATAAAGAAAACGACTGCAGAGAAGTGGTGCTGCCGCGGGGTACTAAAAGTAACGGGGGCAGTCTGGCGCTGGGGGAGCTCGAAGCCCAGCCTGTGGTTTTGCAGTACAGCCACCAGATGATCTGGGGAAGGCAACGGTCAGGACATTTGGGCCGGCCTTTGTCACGAATGTCGAGGGCGGTCGCGTGCCGGCATGTGCCGTGCGGGGAGCGTTCAGGCGTTGAGGAACTCCACGGCCGCGTTCTTGAACTCCCGGCTCGTCACGGCGTTGGCGTGGTCGCGGGCCTGCAGCCAGAGAACGGACTTTGCCGTCTGGCGGGTGCCGAGAAGCTCCGTGAGCCGCGGCATGGTGGTGGCCAACGAATCGCCGTCACCGGCAACCAGCAGCGTGGGCATCGTCGGGATCATCTGCTCGGGGGCGAAGGGCTCGGTCTTGATCGCCTGGATCATGCTCATGAGCGAGAACATGTCGTTGGACGGGACGGTCTGGGCCATGCGGAGCAGGTCCGCGGTGGCCTCGTCGGCGATCGATGTCCCGTCGGCCAGGAACTTCTGGGCCGCCGTCAGGTCGAATGCGGCAAGCGGGTCGATGCTGGCCGGGCCGCCGAGTACCAGCCGGTTCACCAGCTGCGGCTGGGTTCCGCCGAATTCCCAGGCCAGGCGGGCGCCGAGCGAATAGCCGACCAGGTCCACGCCGGAGAGGGGGTCGCCGTCCTTGAGCATCAAGGCGCCGTTGTCCAGCAGCAGCTGCAGCAGGTCCGCGCGCATCCGGCTCGGGGTGTAGGCGTCCAGGTCCTCGGGGGCGGGCGAGGTGCCGTGCCCGGGAAGGTCGACGGTCATGACCCTGCGACCGGCCTCGGTCAGGGAACGGATCCAGCCGGATTTCACCCAGTTCAACTCGCTGGAGGACGCGAACCCGTGAAGCAGTACCACTGGGCGGAGACCGGTGGTGTTTTCCGGTTCGTAGGTGGTCAGGCTCAATGCGTTGGCAGTGCCCTCGACGAGGTGCTCATGTGTGGATCCCATGGGCAAATCCTTTCAGATCGGACATGGATTTGCGAGTTCCGTAGGCCACATAGGTGCCGCGAGGCAACCGGGTGCTGGTCGAGGGAAAGCCCATGCTGAACAGGGTCAAAGGGGGTTTCCATGTTGCTTCCTGGGACTGAACTGCCCATGCCTTGCACTTCATGTCATCGCAGGTGTTCCTCGGAACGGCCGGGATTCGGCACGTGTTGCAGTGCCACGTGCTACATCCTTCCATCCGGGCGCTCCATAGGTATTCCAGGGGTTTTGGCTTAACTCCTGAACCTTAGGCGCTCCTGGGACGGGAATCGCTGCGACAGGTGGTACCGAACCAGGAACGCCGGTTGACTCCAACTGTCAGGTTCTTGAATCGGGTGGTGTGACAAGGTCGGCATGAAGGTGTGCTGGCGCAGGTCCACTCGCCCGTTGCTGGGTGGCACTCCAGTTGGCGAGGAAGTCGAGCTGTTCCCGAGCGTGGCTTCCCGGTTCGACGGTATAGGCAATCATCGTGAGGCCATCGGCAGGGATGTCCAGTGATTCCCCTGTGAGTTCGATGTCGCCCACGAGTGGATTGCGGAGGGTCTTGCGGGATGTTCGGTGGAAGCGGACGTTGTGTCGTGCCCAGCGTTGGGAAAATTCCGTGCTCCCGGTGGCGAGGTCTCCAATGAGGCTGCTTATTGCCTTGTCGTTTGGGCTGCGTCCGGCTTCGCTGCGGAGCGCTGCGGCCAAGTCGTCCGCCAGCTTGTTCCACTCGAGGAAGAAGTCCCGGGCGCGAGGGTCGAGGAACATCAACCTGGCGAGATTAAGTGGCAGCGTCTCAGCGCTGAGGATGCCGGAGTAGAGGGCGAAGCAGACGTTGTTGGCGGCCAGGATGTCCATGCGTGAGTTGCGGACATAGGCGGGCGTGTCGGTCATGCCATCCAGAATCCTTTGGATGCTCGGGCGCACTTCTGCCCGGAACCGGCGCGTTCCGCTTCGATGCGATGGTGCGGCGGCCTTTGCCAGGTCAAAGAGGTGGGCCCGCTCGGCTTCGTCGAGATGAAGGGCGCCAGCGAGGGATTCAAGGACGCCGCCAGAAACGCCACGCAGGTTTCCTCGTTCGAGCCGGGCATAGTATTCGGTGCTGACCCCGGCCAACATGGCCACTTCCTCGCGTTTGAGGCCGGGGACCCTTCGGGTTCCGCTGTAAGTGGGTAGCCCTGCTTGGGTGGGGGTGATGCGGGATCGGCGGCTCGTGAGGAACTCGCGGACGTCTTGGCTGTTGTCCATGGCCTCCACATTACGGCGGCCGTGGCCGCGCTAACAGGTACTGCCAGTACACCGCACAGCAGGTTCTTCCTCGTTTGGTCCGGACACGGTTTTCTTGTATCAACACCAGTCCCGGCTGCGGCAAGACCGCCACATTTGTCTCCGTGCTTGATTCCCAGGACTGCGAAACCACACCCACCTTCAAAGGAGCATCCCATGCAAAACGTGACACTCAACAACGGTGTCCAGATGCCGATCCTCGGTTTCGGCGTCTTCCAGATTCCCGACGGGGAAACCCAGGAAGCCGTGGAAACCGCGCTCGCGACCGGGTACCGTCACCTGGACACCGCTGCCTCCTACGGCAACGAGGAAGCAGTGGGGGCGGCGATCAGGGCCAGTGGCATTGCCCGCGAAGACCTCTTCGTCACCACCAAGCTCTGGATCCAGCACGCACCTTCCGGAAACGTCGAGGAGGACACCAGACGTTCGTTCGACAACTCCTTGGCAAGGCTCGGACTGGACTACCTGGACCTTTACCTGATCCACCAGCCACTCGGGGACTATTACAGCGAATGGCGGGCCATGCAGAAACTGAACAAAGAGGGCGTGGCACGGGCCATCGGTGTGTCCAACTTCCACCCCGACCGGCTCGTGGATCTCATCGACCACAACGAGATCGTGCCGGCAGTCAACCAGATAGAAACCCATCCCTTCTTCCAACGAGTCGCCGACCAGGAGTTGATGGCCGAACGCGGCGTCCAAATCGAGTCGTGGGGGCCGTTTGCCGAAGGCAAGAACGACCTGTTCACCAATCCGCTCCTCGGTGCCATCGGTGAAGCATGCGGCAAGTCCGTCGCCCAGGTCGTGCTCCGGTGGCTTACCCAGCGCGGAGTCGTTGTGATCCCCAAATCGGTGAAGCCGCAGCGCATGTCCCAGAACCTGGACATCTTCGACTTCTCGCTCACCGATGAACAGATGGGCCAGATTGCCTCCCTCGACGCCGGCGCCAGCCTCTTCTTCGACCACCGCGACCCCGCCATGGTCAGCTGGCTGGGCGGACGCCGGTACAACTAAGACAGTCCTCCGTCCGTTGGAGGTGAGCGGCTTGCTCGCCCCCAACGGACGGCTCCCATACAGGCGCCCCATGTCGGAGGGGCCATCGAGGGCCACGCCCTGTGCACCGGCTCGCCGCCCTTTGCCCTACTGCCGCGAACCCGCGCGCGGACTTTCGTTTCCCGTGATTCCCTGCATCGGCGGTAGTGACCGGGAACCTTCGTTACGCGGCTTGTGCGTCCGCGTCCGCAGTCGTATCCTTAGTTTTGGTCAACATGACATTAACTAAGATGGTGAGTTCGATTCCCTTCGCAAACGTGGCGGAACGCCGCGAACAACCGCCGACGCTGGCAGTCTCGACTGTCATTTTCGCGCTGCGCGACGACGAGCGCACCGGGCGCAAGAGCCTCTGGCTCCCGCTGGTGCGCCGCACCCGCGACCCCTTCCGCGGCCAGTGGGCATTGCCCGGCGGCCCGCTCGGTGCCCGCGACTCGCTGCTCGACGCCGCCGCCGCGAACCTGCTCGACACCACAGGGCTCGTCCCGCGCTACCTCGAACAGCTCTACGCCTTCGGCGACCTGGACCGTTCGCCCACACGCCGTGTGGTCTCCATCGTCTACTGGGCGCTGGTGCGCGAGGACGACGCCCCGAACACCGACACCGCCGCGACCTCGGTGCTGCTCGATGACCCCAACGTCGCCTGGTTCCGCGCCGACGACGAGGCGGTGCTGTCGGACGTGGCCTTCGACCACCGGCGGATCATCGAGTACGCACTCTGGCGCCTGCGCAACAAGGTCGAGTACGGATCCGTTGCCCACCGGTTGCTGGGCGAGCGCTTCACCCTCGCCCAGGTGCGCGAGGTCTACGAGGCGGTGCTGAACAAGTCGCTGGACCCGGCAAACTTCCGCCGCCAGCTGCGCTCGGCAACCGACCTCGAGGAAACCGACGAGTTCCTCTCCGGCGGCAAACACCGCCCCCCACGCCTCTATCGCTACACCGGCTCCACTTCCCACCCACTTGAGAGCGAGAACATCTCATGAGCAGCATCAACTCCACCATCCAGCGCCTCACGCTGATCTCCCCGGAATCCACCTGCAACACGGACCTGGCCAAGGGGCCCTGGGCCTTCGACAAGGGCGCCCCGTCCTACGGCCCCGGCGCCTCGGAAGCCGACGCCACCCCGGCCTCGACCCCGAAGCAGGGCGACATCCCGGCCGAGTACCGCGAGGCCTCCGACGAGGAGCTGACGGCACGCATCCTCGCCGCCAAGGACTCGCTCGGTTCGCGCCTGGTGATCCTGGGCCACTTCTACCAGCGCGACGAGGTCGTGAAGTTCGCGGACTTCGTGGGGGACTCCTTCCAGCTGGCCAACGCGGCGCTGACCCGCGAGGAAGCCGAGTACATCGTCTTCTGCGGCGTGCACTTCATGGCGGAGACCGCCGACATCCTCTCCACCGACGAGCAGAAGGTCATCCTGCCCAACCTCGCCGCCGGCTGCTCGATGGCCGACATGGCCGACGAGTCTTCCGTGGAGGAATGCTGGGAACAGCTCATGGAGCTCTACGGCACCGAAAAGACCCCGGAGGGCCTGGCCCCGGTCATCCCGGTGACCTACATGAACTGCTCCGCCGCGCTGAAGGCATTCGTCGGAAAGCACGGCGGCATCGTCTGCACCTCCTCCAACGCCGCAACGGTGCTGGAGTGGGCGTTCGAGCGCGGCCAGCGCGTGCTCTTCTTCCCCGACCAGCACCTGGGCCGCAACACCGCCAAGGCCATGGGCGTTCCGCTGGAGCAGATGCCCATGTGGAACCCGCGCAAGCCGCTGGGCGGGAACGACGCGCAGACCCTGCTCGATTCCCGGGTCATCCTGTGGCACGGCTTCTGCTCGGTGCACCGTCGCTTCAACACCGCCCAGATCGACAAGGCGCGCGCCGACTTCCCGGGCGTGCAGGTGATCGTGCACCCCGAGTGCCCCATGGAGGTCGTTGACGCGGCCGACGCTGCAGGCTCCACCGACTACATCCGCAAGGCCGTTGCCGCGGCCCCGGCCGGCTCCACCTTCGCGATCGGCACCGAGGTGAACATGGTCAACCGGCTGGCCGCCGAGTACCCGCAGCACACCATCTTCTGCCTGGACCCGGTGATCTGCCCGTGCTCGACCATGTACCGCATCCACCCGGGCTACCTGGCCTGGGTGCTCGAGGCGCTGGTGCGCGGCGAGGTGCCCAACCGGATCGTCGTGGAACCGGGCGTCGCGGCCGATGCCCGCGTGGCCCTCGACCGGATGCTGGCGGCGCGGCCATGACAGCCACCGGCCTGCTGGTCGTCGGCTCCGGCGTCGCCGGGCTCTACGCGGCGCTGACCGCCGCGGCCCGCGGGCTTCAGGTCACGCTGCTGACCAAAGACAACCTGGAGAACTCGAACTCCTGGTACGCCCAGGGCGGGCTGAGTGCCGTGGGGCCGGAAGGCATCGCCCGCGGGGACTCCGTGGCCAGCCACATCGCGGACACGCTTGTGGCAGGTGCCAGGCTTAACGACGCCGACGCCGTGGCCGCCATGTGCGACGCCGCCTGGGAACACGTCGAACGGCTCACCGAGGCCGGCGCCGCCTTCGATTCGGCACCGGGCGGCGGGTACGCCCTGGGCTTGGAGGCCGCGCATGCGCACCCGCGCATCCTGCACGCCGGCGGCGACGCCACGGGCAAGGCACTGGCCGGAGCGCTGATCGACGCCTGCCTCAGGCAGGAGGCCGCCGGCACCCTGCGCATCCGCGAACGCAGCTTCGCCACCGAGCTGCTGGCCCGCGACGCCGCGGACCCCCGGCGCATCACCGGCGTCCGCGTGCTCGATGCCGACGGCACTACCGGCGAGCTGACCGCCGATGCGGTGCTGCTGGCCACCGGGGGACTGGGCAACCTTTTCGCCGCAACCACCAACCCGCACGGGGCCACCGGCGATGGTGCCGCGCTGGCCTACCGCGCCGGCGCCCTGCTGGTGGACGGCGAGTTCGTCCAGTTCCACCCCACGCTGGTGCGCCCCGAAGGGTATGCGGGACGCGGCTTCATGGTCTCCGAGGCAGTGCGCGGCGAGGGTGCCGTGCTCGTGGACCACACCGGGCACCGCTTCATGCCCGCCATCCACCCCGACGCCGAGCTGGCTCCCCGCGACGTGGTGGCCCGCGCCATCCACGCGGTCAACGCGTCCGGCGGCCAGGCCTACCTGGATGCCACGGGGGTGGAGGCCGCGCGCGGCCCCGGCTTCCTGGCCCGGCGCTTCCCGTCCATCACCGCGGCGCTGGCGAAGCTCGGGCACGACCTGGCCGCGGCTCCGGTGCCCGTCACCGAGGCGGCCCACTACTGGATGGGCGGGGTGTTCACCGACCGGCTCGGGCGCACCACGCTGCCCGGGCTCTACGCCGCGGGGGAGACGGCCTGCACCGGCGTGCACGGCGCCAACCGCCTGGCCTCCAACTCCCTGCTGGAGGCGCTGGTCTTCGCCTGGTCCGCCGTCGCAAACCTGCCCTCGGTCCGCACGGATGCCGGCGGCCACACCGCCGCAGACACCCCGGCGATCACCGTCCGCGCCCTGGTGGCCCCGGCAGACGGCACCACCCCGGTCGGCCTTCCGGCGCTGCAGGCCCTGGCCAGCCGCCACCTCGGCGTCGAACGCACCGCCGAAGGCGTGGAAGCCGCCCTGCTGCAGCTTTCCCGCTGGCACGTCGAAGGCACCGACCGGGCGGCCCGCGAGCTGGGGAACCTGCTCACGCTGGCCCGCGTCGTGGCCACCGCGGCGCTCGCCCGGGACAACTCGATCGGCGCGCACTACCGGAGCGATGCCCCGTGGCCTCCGGAACCGGCCAACGGGACCCTGCCGCGCCTCGGCTTCCAGACGGCTCCTGCCGTTGTCCACCACGCCACCTCGAACCTCCTCACCTCGAACATCGGATCCTGACCTTGCAGAACACCACCACCGTCCTCCCGCTGCCGGTCCCGTCCCGCGCGATCAACCAGATAGTCTCCGCGGCGCTCGCCGAGGACAACCCGCGCGGCGACCTCACCGGCAACGTGCTCATCCCCGCCGATGCCCGCGCCACCGCCGCGGTGATCGCCCGCGAACCGGGCACCTGCGCCGGCCTGGACACCTTCACCGCCGCCATGAAACTGACCGACCCGGCCCTGGAACTCGCCCCGGCGCTGGCCGACGGCGACGACTTCGCCGCCGGCGACACCCTCATCACGGTTTCCGGGCCCGCCCGGTCCCTGCTGGCCGGCGAACGCGTGGGCCTGAACCTGCTCCAGCGCCTCTCCGGCATCGCCACGGCCACCCGCGCCTACGTCGCGGCGGCGGCGGGAACCGGGGCCCGCATCGTGGACACCCGCAAGACCACCCCGGGCCTGCGCATCCTGGAACGCTACGCGGTGCGCTGCGGCGGCGGGCACAACCACCGCGACAACCTTTCCGACGCCGTCATGGCCAAGGACAACCACCTGGCCCTGCTCGGCACCGGCGCGGCGCTCACCGCCGCCCTGCGCAACGCCCGCGCACAGCTCGGCCACACCGTGCACTTCGAGGTGGAGATCGACTCCCTGGACCAGCTCGACGCGGTGCTCGCCGCCGGGGTGGACACCATCATGCTCGACAACTTCTCCCTGGCCGACCTCGCCGAGGGCGTGCGCCGCATCAACGGCGCGGCACTTGTCGAGGCATCGGGTAACGTCAAGCTGGACACCGTCGCAGCGATCGCGGCCACCGGTGTCGACGTCATCTCCTCCGGCGCGCTCACCCACTCGGTGCGCGCGCTGGACCTCGGACTAGATAGCAGGATTGAAGCGCAGCAACCATGATCTACCTCGACGCCGCAGCCACCACCCCCGTCCGCCAGGAGGTGCTCGATGTCATCATCCCGCTGCTGACCAGCGACTACGGAAACCCCTCAAGCGTGCACTCGATGGGCCGCACCGCCGCCCGCGCCCTGGACTACGCCCGCGAGACCGCCGCGGCGACGCTCGGGGTGCGCACCGGGGACGTGGTCTTCACCTCGGGCGGCACCGAGTCCAACAACCTGGCCATCAAGGGCCTGGCGCTGGCAAACCCGCGCGGCCGGCACCTGGTGCGCTCGGCGATCGAGCACGCCTCGGTCATCGAGTCCTGCGCCTACCTGGTGCGGCACCACGGGTTCACGCTCGATGTGGCGCCGGTGGATGCCGACGGCATCGTAGACCCGGCGGCCCTCGCCGCACTGCTGCGCCCGGACACCACGCTGGTCTCCGTCATGGCGGTGAACAACGAGGTCGGCACGATCCAGCCGATCGCGGACCTCGCTGCGGCCGCGCACCGCGTCGGCGCCCTGATGCACACCGACGCCGTGCAGGCCGCCGGCTGGCTCGACGTCGCCGAACTCGCCGGCCACGTCGACGCGCTGGGTATCTCCGGGCACAAGCTCGGCGGCCTCAAGGGCGCCGGGCTGCTCATGGTGCGCGGCAGGCTGGCCCTGGAGCCGCTGGTCCACGGCGGCGGGCAGGAGCGCGAACGCCGTTCCGGCACCGAGAACGTCGCCGGCGCCGTCTCCACCGCCACGGCGCTTCGCCTGGCCGCCGAGGCAAACGCGGTCGGCGCGGCAAACGGCCACGGCGACTTCATCGTGCGCACGGTGCTGGGCGGCCTGAACACCGAGGGCCGCACCCGCGCCACGCTCACCGGCCACGCCACGCACCGCGTGCCGGGCATCGTCTCCTTCACCTTCCCGGAAACCGGGGGTGAGACGGTGCTGCTGGAGCTCGAGCGCCGCGGGGTCATCGCCTCCTCCGGGTCGGCCTGCGCCGCCGGGTCCACCGACGCCTCCCACGTGCTGCTGGCGCTGGGCCGTGACGAGCAGGAGGCCCACACCGCCGTGCGGCTGAGTTTCACCCGCTCGGTGAAGGAATCGGAGATCGCCACCGCCGCCCGCGCTGTGGTGGCGGCGGTCAAGGCCATCGCCGGCCCTTGAGGTCGCGGGCCGGCACGTGGTATCCCTTGCTGCATGGGCATGGGCATGGACACGGTGCTGGTTGAGGGGCCAAGCGACGCGATAGCCGTGCAGGTGCTGGCCGAGAGGCTGGGCCTGCCGGCGCCGCGGGTGCTTGCCGTGGGCGGGTCCAAGGGGGTGCGCCGGGCCGCCGCCGCACTGGGCGGGCAGCGGCTCGTGGGGCTTGTCGACGCCGCCGAACGCCGCGACTTCGAGTCCGTGCTGGACACCGTCTTCGTCTGCGACCCGGACCTCGAGGCCGAGTTCGTCCGCGCCCTGGGGGTGGAGGGCGTCGAGGAGGTCATGGCGCAGCAGGGCGAGCTGGAATCCTTCCGCCGGCTGCAGGCCCAACCCTTCCTGCGCGGAAAACCGGTCGAGCACCAGCTGGCACGGTTCTTCGGCGGGCGCAGCGGCAACAAGGCGCGCTACGCGCGGTTCCTCGCGCAGGCCGTCGACCTGGACCGCATCCCGCCTCCCCTGGGCGACCTGCTGGCCGCCCTCGCCGCGCCGGTGCACGCCGGGGAACCGGTGCCCGGCATAGACTTCGAACCATGACCCCGACCCCACACGCCCCCGAGGACGCCTCGCTGCGCGTTGCCGCCAAGCTGGCGGAGCTCATCCGCTGCCGCACCGTCTCGCGGCCGGACCGCACCCAGGAGGACCGGGAGGAGTTCACCCGGCACGTGCGGGCGATGCAGGACCTCTTCCCGGCGATAGCCGGCGCCGTCGAGCAACACACCGTGGGCATCACCGGGCAGCTCTGGCACTGGCGCGGCAGCGCATCCACCCGTCCCGTCGTGCTCATGGCCCACCAGGACGTGGTCCCCGTGGAAGGGGAGGAACACTGGGTGCACCCGCCCTTCGCCGGGGCCATCGCCGACGGCCGCGTCCACGGCCGCGGCGCCCTGGACGACAAGGGCGACCTCGCCTGCATCCTGGAGGCCGCCGACTCCCTGGCCGCCACCGGCTTCGTCCCCGGCCAGGACGTGTACTTCTTCTTCGGCGACTGCGAGGAGACCGCGGGCGCCACGGCCACCGAGGCGGTGGACTTCCTGCGCGGGCGGGAGGTGGCCCCCTGGCTGGTGCTCGACGAGGGCGGAGCCGTCGCCCACCAGGCGTTCCCCGGCGTGCGTGCCCCGGTGGGGGTCATCGGCGTGGGCGAGAAGGGCCTCATGGACCTGCGCCTGGAGGCCGAGGACTCCGGCGGCCACGCCTCCGCCCCGCCCGCGTTCGGCGCCGTGCAGCGCATCGCCCGCGCCATCACCCGCCTGCAGCGCAAGCCGTTCCCCGCCGGGGTGCACCCCGTCACGCAGGAGATGTTCGGGCGCCTGGGCGCCACCGCCCCGGTGCCGGTGCGCGCGGCGCTGAAACTCGTCGCCCGCCCGGGCCGGGTGGCCGGGTGGCTGCTGGCGCGCGCGGGCGCCGAACCCGCGGCAATGGCACGCACCACCGTCGCCGCCACGGAGCTGAAGGGCAGCGACGGGTCGAACGTGCTGGCCCGCCACGCCTCGGTCACGCTGAACATCCGCATCGCCGTCACCGAATCGGTGGCCTCGGTGACGGCCGGGATCCGCCGGCGCATCGCGGACCCGCGGATCGGCCACACCGTCCTTTCCGCGAGCGAGCCCTCGCCGATCTCGCCCGTGGACTGCGACCAGTTCGCGCTCCTGGAGACCTGCCTGCGCCACTCCCACCCGGAGGCGCTGCCCGTTCCCTACCTCATGATGGCCGCCACCGACGCCCGCTTCTTCGCCGCGGTCAGCGCGCACGTCTACCGCTTCGCCCCGCTGTCCATGGACAAGGCCCAGCGCGGCTCCATCCACGGAACCGACGAATCCGTCGCCGTCGCGGAGCTGGGCAAGGGCGTGGCCTTCTATAGGCACCTGCTCACCGCGCTCTGAGCGCGCTCCTGCGGATGGGTGGATCGGGCCGGGGCTCCGTGGCATCATGAAGAACCCGCCGTGCACCCGATGACCGAGGAGAGAGCATGTTCCCCAGCGAACCGGACGGCACGCTGCCGCCGCGCCACGAACCCGTGCCCGAGCCGGTGCCGGGACCGTCGCCCGGACCCGATCCGGTCTACCCGACGTCCCCGCCCACCGATCCGGACCCGGTGTACCCGACAACGCCGCCGTCGGCCCCCGAGCCCTGGTGAACCGCCCTGGGGTCGGGAGCCCCTAGCGTGCCCTTGCCGCGGCGCCCTTTTCGGTGCGTGCCCCGGTATTGAGCAGCACCCCGCCGTCGTTCTCGAGATGGGCGCGGATGAACCACTGGAACTGCTCCAGCTCTGCGGTCTGGCCGATCAGCAGGTCCTCGGTGACGGGGTCCAGCCCGCCGACGTCGGCGATGCACTCGCGCATGCCCCCGATGACGCCGGAGAAGACCAGGTCAAGCGCCGCAAGGTGCTCGCCGGTGCCGGCCCTGTTGATCGAGTAGTCGTCCCAGCTGCGTTGCCTGACCAGGTCGCCGGGCAGGCCGTTGGGGGACACCCCCAGGGTCGCCATGCGCTCGGCGAGCGCGTCGACCATCAGCCGCACCGCGGCGACCTGCGGGTCGAGCATCTCGTGGACGCCGATGAAGTTGGGCCCCACCACGTTCCAGTGCGCGTGCTTGAGGGTCAGTTGCAGGTCGTTGAGCGCGTGCAGGCGCAACTGCAGGGCCTTGCCGACCTTCTGTCCGTCCTTGAGTTCCAGGCCGGGCACCGTGAATTGCGCCTTCGAGCCGTTGCTTGCCGACATGTCTTCCTCCTGCGGGTAGGCGCCAGGGAACCGCGGCGCGCATGGGTGTTGTTGGTTCGGATGTTGTTGGTTGGGTCAGCGCAGGTCGGGATCGACGCCCCGGGACTCGTAGCCGGCGTCGCCGGGGTCGTACGTGGGCTTGGGCATGGGCTCGATCCGGTGGGTGGCCCGCCACATGGCAGCGGCGCAGGCGGCGGCGATCAGGCAGGTGACGCCCAGGACCACCAACGCCCCGCGTGCCTTGGAGGGATGCGTGCCGTACTTCCGCTGGGCACTGGACAACGACCTGCCGATCGACTTCCTGGCACGCCTGGCCATCGCGTGGTTGCCGGTCACTGTGGCGAGCACGTCCTCCGAGGCGCGGGCGAGGCCCTCCGGGTCGATCCGGTCCACGATGCGGCGCAGCGAATCCTCGAGCTGTTGCGGGTACTCCTGCTTGGCCTTGCGTGACCAGCACTCGAGCCTCCTGGTGATGTCGTTCATCTGCTTTTCGGCATGTGTTGGCATGGCTGGCCCCTTCGCGCCTCGGCCGTGGGAATCTCCTCCTGTGGCAAACCTAGACTCATCGACCGCCCCGGGCAAGGAGCGGCGGGACGATCCACCCCGCAACGCGTTCGAACGTGTGTTCTATCGGCATTCGCCGTGCACCTTGCGCGCGACGTCCGGATGAGTAGTGTGGCGCATGGGGGAGCTGGCCGGGGACGGAAAGGGGATGGCACTTCATGTCCAAGCGCAGCGACGCCCGCATCCGCGAACTGCTCGCCTCGATGGCCGGCGTCAGCAGCGACCTCGACGTGGACACCGTGGCGCGGCGCCTGCTGGAGGAGGCGATGAAGATCTTCGGAGCCTCCGCCGGGCTGCTCGAACTCACCGACGCCACAGCCGCCGAGGGGCGCCTGGTGCGGGGCAAGGACGCGTCGGCACTGGACGGGGAAGCGGGGCGGGAGGAAGGCAGGCGCCTGCGCGTCGAACTGAAGACCCGCGACAGGCCCCTGGGCAGGCTCACCCTGGGACCCAAGAACGGGAAGGACCGCTACTCGCGCGTCGACCGCGGCCTGGCCGAGGCGCTCGCCGGGGCCGCCGGCGTCGCACTCGAGAACGCCCAGCTCTACCGGGACGCCGCTGACCGGGTGCGCTGGCTCGAGGCAAGCTCACGCATCGGGGAGCTGCTCGGCGGGGACGAGAGGCAACCGCGGGGGCTGGACGGCGTTGCCGAGCTGGCGTGCCGCGAGGCCCGGGCCAGGTACGGGCTGGTGCTCACCCCGGTGGACGAGGCGGGCGCCCCGCTGCACGCCTACCGGATCGCGGGCATCAGTGCCCAGGTGCACCCGAACCTTTCCGGACGCATCCTGCACGACGCCGGGCGGATCCTCGCCGGCTTCCGCGAACCCGACCCCCTCATCCTCCCTGGTCCGGAGCAGGTGCTGCCGCTGGGGGAGCTTTCCGATGGCGGGCACACGCTGCTCACCGAGCTCAGCGCCCACGGCACCCACTACGGGATCCTGGTGGCCGTCAGGGGGAAGGGGCAGCCGGCGTACCGCGCCGCCGAAACCCAGATGGCGGCGCTCTTCGGCTCCAACATCGCGCAGGGGCTAGGACTGGCGCGGATGCACCACCTGCATGAGGACCTCCGGCTGTACCTGGAACGCGAACGCATCGCCCGCGACCTGCACGACGTCGTCATCCAGCGCATCTTCGCCGCGGGCCTGAGCATCAGCGCCCTGGGCAAGCACCTGCCCACCGCCGCCACACGGGAACGCGCGGCAGGCATCACCCGGGAGCTGGACACCACCATCGCGGAGCTGCGCGCCACCATCTACTCGCTGCGCGCCGGCGCCGGGGAACGGGAGCTGCCCAGCAGCCGCATCCTGCGTGCCGTCCGGCTGGCCTGCGAACCGCTGGACTTCACCCCGCAGGTGCGCATCGGCGACGCCGTCGACGCCCTGGAGGACCAAACCCTGCTCACCGACCTGCTCGCCGTGGTCACCGAGTCGCTTTCCAATGCGGTGCGCCACTCCCGCGCCGGCTCCCTGGCCATCGACGTGTCGATCCGTCCGCTCCACGGACCGGAACCCACCGGCACCGCGCTGGTCCTCCACGTGGTCGACGACGGCATCGGCATCACCGGGCCCGTGGCCGAAAGCGGCGTGGCGAACATGCGCCAGCGCGCCCTCGAACGCGGCGGTGCCCTCGCGCTGGATCCGACGCCCGGAGGGGGAACCACGCTGCGCTGGAGCGTGCCGCTGAGCTAAGCGGCTCAGGTGCCGCCGTCGTTGGGACCGGCAGGCGGATGCGTCACGAACACCGCTGCCTGCGTCCGCGACTCGAACCCCAGCTTCGCCAGCATCGAGGACACGTAGTTCTTCACCGTCTTCTCCGCCAGGCGCATGCGCTCGCCGATCTGCCGGTTGCTCATGCCCTCGCCGACCAGCTCCAGCACCCGGCGTTCCTGCGTGGTGAGTGCGCCCATGCGCGGATCCGGGTTTTCGTGCGCGAACAACCCCGAGACAATCCGTTGCTTGAGCCCGGGGGTGAAGAGCGATTCGCCGCGTGCGGCCCGGCGCAGCGCGCCGATCAGGTCGGTGCCGCCGATCTGCTTGAGCACATAGCCGACGGCGCCGGCCAGCACCGCCCCGCGCAACGCCTGTTCGTCGTCGTAGCTGGTGAGGATCAGGCAATTCAGCGATCCGTCTATGGAGCGCACGTCCCGGCAGACCTCGATGCCGGTGCCGTCGGGCAGCCGCGCATCGAGCACCGAGACGTCAGGGCGCAGCGCCGGGATCTGTTTGCGGGCGTCCTTGGCGCTGCCGGAGGTGCCGACGACCTCGAAGCCCTCTCCCTCCAGCAGCTCGCGAAGCCCGCGGCGCACCAGCTCATGGTCGTCCAGAATGAAGACGCGGATGGGGGAGGCGTCCCCGGTTTCCGGGGCCGGCGGCGGGCCTGCTGCCGATACGTTGTCCATGACCCCCCGTTTCCCCTTCCCGATTCTTGTCCGGGTTTCACTCGGCACTCTCATTCTTGGGCGAACGGCCCGCTTCCGGCAAGGGGCCAAAGGCCTGTGCCGGATGTTCGCGACAGCTGTTCCTGCCAGGTCTGTCGGGTGATCTCGTACTCGACGTCACCATGTTCATCGCCCTCGATGTGCACCGGCCACTCGGCGTCGAAGTGCCGCGCAAGGCCCATTCCGGCCTTTTCCATGACTCGGCGGGAGGCAAGGTGGACAGCCATGGTGCTCGCGGTGATCCTGGTGGCGGGGGTGTTTTCGAACGTGTGGTCGATCAGCGCCCGGGATCCTTCTGTGGCTAGCCCCTCGCCCCAGCAGGCCCGCCGCAACCGGTAGCCCAGTTCCGGTTCGGTCTCCGGTCTGCCGGGCTCGGGGCGCAGGTGGAACCAGCCGAGGAATTCCTGCGTCGCCCTCCTGTGTGCCGCCCAGAATCCAAGGTGCTTCGATTCCCGGTGGTAGGCCAGGAAGGCGGGAAGCTGCTCGGCGACCACTTCTGCGCGGGACGTGGGAATCCCGTTGCTGATGTAGTGCATGACAGCGGGGTCGGAGTCGAGCGCCACCAAGAGGTCAGCGTCGTTTTCGGTGAACTCGCGCATGACAAGGCGGGTTGTTTGCAACAGGATTCCCATGCCTCATTGTGCGCCGTGCACACATCCGGTGCCACGGGAATCAGGAAGAATTCGAAGTCTCGCCCAGCGATGTTCCGGGCAACGGGGGAGCCATGGACGAGTAGGTGAACCCGTAGGGGGTCTCCACCTCGATGGTGTGCCGAAGCCCCGGAACCACCCGTTCCTTCCAGCCATCGAGTTCCTTGGTGAGATTGCACCGCCGGCATCTTCCGTTGCCGTTGAATTCGCTGGTCGGGCCTCCGAGTGCGTGCTGGAGAACGTGGTCCATGTGCTTGATCGGCGCGTTGCAGTACGGTGTGCGGCAGATCTGGTCCCTGATGGTGATGAAATGCCTGAGCGCGATCGGGAATTGCCGTTGCCTGGAGTCCATGCCTACAAGTTGACCCGTCCCGGGTGCCGTGTAGAGCCGAACCAGGGAAAAAGCGGCCTTCGAAAGGAAGCAATCACGCTGGTTGCCGCCGGCAATCAGGGCCCGTGCCCAGCTGGCGGGGACGGTTCCGTACCCGTCAAGGTAAGCGGGTTCGCTTTCGCCCTGGAACAGCGTCCTGTCCGTCATCACGAGATTGACCAAGACCTTGGTGCTGCACTTCTCGGGTCCGCCGGTGATTCGTTCAACGGCGAGATCGCACCGGAGCTGGTCCAGGGTCCGTTCGTCGCCAGAACTTTTTAGTTGCTGTGCCGCGGCTTCGAGGGCCTGCTTGAGGGCAAGCCCCTGCTCGACCGGGAGGGATCCATGGATGGTCATGGTTCCCTCCCGCGAGTTGAACACGGAGAAATGCCGCTTGCGCTTGGCTTCGGCCAGGGTGGTGACAGTGTCCCTCGAATCGAAGGTGTACGCGAGTTTCTTGGCGAGGTTTGCGAGTTCCTTGGTGCCCATTCCGTCGATTCGACGGGGGTCCTTGAGCAGCTCCTCGTCGACGAGATGTCGGTCTTCGCTGGTCAGGTCCGCCGTTTCGGTGGCAATGACCATGGCTTGCTGCTCCGAAATCCTGCCTTCTGCCAGCGCGCCGAGTGTGTACGGAAGTTCCAGGATGAGTTGCTTGGAGAACTTGAGGTAGCGGTTGCCGGCGTCCGGCGACTCGTGGCGGGCCAGTGCCAGCTGGCTGCCGGCTCCGTAGTTGGGGGTCGAACGGTACTTGTCCAGCTCGCGGTGTCGCGAGATGACTTGGGCTTCGAACAGTGTGGCTGCCATGGCCTCCACCGAGGCAATGGTTGACTTCAAAGCCTCAAGTGCGTGGAAGACTTCGATGAGCCCGTGGGCATCGAGATCGAGGTTCAGGTCGAGGATGGCTTTGCCCATCTGTTCCACGGAGCCGAAGTCCATCGTGGAAATGTTCGGCGGGGTTGTGGAGCCCGCATTCGAAGGGGCTCCGACACCCTCTTCGCTGAGGGGTTCGAGAGCGCAATTACCTGAAGTAATTTCTTCGAACATATATCCATTGTACGTCTCGATGGAACGCATGTGAAGGGATTACTTTGCTTCAATTCTGATCAAATGGCCTAGTCAAGTGCGATATGTGGTTGTCCACAATGCGCTGCCGAGGGCTTGACGACACCCCGAATAGTTGCACAAAAGGGCTTGGTCCGCTCGCGGGGAACCGCGCGCGGACCAAGCATCAATAGCTGAAACAGAATGTCAGGAATTTACCCCGATGCTGACCTTGCCGTTCTCGACCAGCCAATGCGCATCGAGGCGGACGTTGTCCAGCAGGCGGCGGTCGTGGGTCACGAGCAGCAATGCCCCCTCGTAGGATTCCAATGCCTCCTCCAGCTGTTCGATGGCCGGGAGGTCGAGGTGGTTTGTCGGCTCGTCGAGCACCAGCAGGTTGACCCCGCGAGCCTGAAGCAGGGCCAGGCCGGACCTGGTGCGTTCGCCGGGGGACAGGTCGCGGACCAGCGATGCGGTCTGGTGCGCCTTGAGGCCGAACTTCGCCAAAAGTGTGCGGGCGTCGGCCGGCGACATCTCCGGGACTGCCGCCTCGAACGCGTCGCCCAGGGCTGCGTCCTCGCCCAGGTAGCTGCGTGCCTGGTCGATCTCGCCGATCGCCACCGAGGACCCCAGCGATGCGGTGCCGGCATCCGGGGCCAGGTGGCCAAGCAGCAGGTTCAGCAGGGTGGACTTGCCGGCACCGTTGGGGCCCGTGATGCCAATCCGATCCCCGGCGTTGACCTGGGCGGAGACGGGACCGAACGTGAAGTCCCCGCGCGTGATGGAGGCGTCGTTGAGCGTCGAGACGACGGTTGAGCCGCGTGGTGCCGCGGCGATCTGGAACTGCAGCACCCATTCCTTGCGCGGCTCGACGACCTCTTCGAGCCGCGCGATGCGGGATTCCATTTGGCGCACTTTCTGCGCCTGCTTCTCCGAGGACTCGTTGGAGGCCTTGCGGCGCAGCTTGTCGTTGTCGGGGTTCTTCTTCATGGCGTTGCGCACGCCCTGGGAGGACCACTCGCGCTGGGTGCGGGCGCGCGAGACGAGGTCCGCCTTCTTGTCGGCGAATTCGTCGTACGCCTCGCGGGCGTGCCGGCGGTTGATGGCGCGCTCCTCCAGGTAGGAGTCGTAGCCGCCGTCGTAGACCGCCACCTGGTTCTGCGCCAGGTCCAGTTCGACGATGCGGGTCACGCAGCGGGCCAGGAACTCGCGGTCGTGGGAGACCAGCACGACGCCGGTGCGCAGCGAGGACACGAAGGACTCCAGGCGTTCGAGCCCCGCCAGGTCCAGGTCGTTCGTCGGCTCGTCCAGCAGCACCAGGTCGAAGCGGGAAAGCAGCAGCGCGGCAAGCGCCACGCGGGCCACCTGGCCGCCGGAGAGCGCCGTCATCAGGGTGTCGGTGGGCAGCTCGAATCCTAGTTCCGCGAGCGTCGCCGGCGCGCGGTCCTCAAGGTCCATGGCGCCTGAGGCCATCCAGTGGTCGAACGCCGCGGCGTAGGCGTCGTCGGCGCCCGGGGCCCCGGACCCCAGTGCCTCCGCCGAGGATTCCATGGCGGAGGTCGCCTGGGCGCACCCGGTCCGGCGGGCCAGGTAGGCCTCGATGGTCTCGCCCTCGATGCGCTCGTGCTCCTGCGGCAGCCACCCGATGAACGCGCCGTCCGGTGCCGAGGAGACGGTGCCGCCCAGCGGCTCGTCGACGCCGGCCAGCAGGCGCAGCAGCGTCGACTTCCCGGCGCCGTTGGCGCCCACCACGCCTATCACGTCGCCGGGGGAGACGGTGAAGTTCAGCTTGGAAAACAGGGTTCGGTGGGCGTGGCCACCGGCAAGGTCCTTGGCCACGAGTGTTGCAGTCATGTACCCAGTTTAGTTTCCCGCGGGCACTCGCCCGGCATCGGCTCCGGCGCCCCGCTCCGTACCAGTGGAACTGCGGGGCGGGCCGTGGGTCAGCGCAGGTACTGGGAGCTCATCCAGCCGGTCTTGGACCCGACCTTCACCTGGAACCAGATGCCGGAGCCCTTGCCGGTCAGCTTGACCCGGGTGCCCTTGGGGACGCGGGCCAGCTGGGCCGAGGCCGTGGTGGCGCTGCGGCGGAGGTTCACCTTGGTGGTGGTGGTCTTGGTGGTGGCCGCGACGCCGTAGTAGTGCTCCAGCGTCTTGGTCTTCTTCTGGGTCATGGCGCGGGCCTGCGTGGTACCGACGTAGCGGAAGTGCCACGGTTCGTAGTTGTAACCGGTGATCGCTTCCTGGTTCTTGGGGTAGCGCAGCACGAAGCCGTACTTGGGTGCGTTCCGGCCCATCCACCGGCCAACCGGCGTGGTGGCGAAGCAATCCTGCAGCGCACATTTCCTGTTGAAGTTTCCGACGTCCAGGCTCAGCCCGGTCTGGTGCTCCGAGGTTCCGGGCTTCGCGGCGAGGCGCAGCGCTGTCTCTTCCCCGTACCAGCGGGTGTAGTCCTCGACGATCCGCTTTTGCGACGTGTAGGACCGGTAGCCGGAGGTGAGCTTGATGTTCACCCCGTCCCTTTTCGCTGCCGCCGCAAGTTTCTTGTAGGCGGTGGCGGTCCTGGTCTCCAGCTTGATGCCGCCGGTGCCCGGGATCGTTGTGGTCCTTGGCGCGTAGGTCTTGGGAGCCAGCGGGTAGGCCTTGTTGACCAACACGTTCACGTTCTTCGGGTTCCGCGGCGGGGAGGACTTCTTGGCCAGCTGCGGGGCCAGCGTCAGGGCTGCGGGGGAAATCGCCGGCGCGGCAACGGGGGCCGAAGCGGATGCCGGTGCCGCGGCGCCGCCGAATCCAAGCGTCAGGGAAAGTGCGGCAGTTGCCAGCACGGCAGGTGCCCTCAGGTTTTTTCGCATGGGGTCTTTCGGGTTCCGTTCGCTCGAGGATGCCCGGCCGTCGCCGAGCGGCGTGCCGTGGGCACCATCTTATCCACAATCGGTGGCGAAAACCCCGCGACGCGGTCCGGTGCCGGTCAGGCCTGGTGTTCGGCCCGGTAGACGTGGACGAGTGCGTTTGCATGCCCGTGGCCGATTCCGTGCTCCGATTTCAGCCAGTTGACCTGCTCCAGGTGCTTTTGCCCGGCGACCGAGTCCAGCAGGCCCATCCAGTGCTCGATGGGCTGGCCGTAGGTCGTTTCGATCGACGGGAAGTAGGACTTGGGGCCCTTGGGTGCATCGCTCATGGGTCCATCCCAGCATGCGGCGGCTACTCCCGCAAGGTCCCGGGGCCGGCCGGGAGGCGGTGCCGGTGACTTTGTACCCTGTCGGTGCCCGTGGCGCGGGAGCAGGATGGGAGTAGCCGGTGGACGGATGCGGGCCGCGCGGATGTGCCCCGCCCGAGGTGTCCGCCGCAGCCCGAACGGGCGACGGGATGGAAGGCAAGGAGACCTGGGCCATGAAGCGGTTTACTGGATGGCAGAACTGGTTGGTGGTGGCCTGCGGCGTCTACACGCTGCTTGCCATGACCTGGACCACCGCGATGGGGATGTCCACCGCGTACATGACGGCCGGTGGCATCGCCCTGATTGTGGTGGGCGCCGTCAATCTGGCGATGCCGGGGATGCCCGCCGCCGAATGGGTGCAGATGGTTGTGGCCCTGCTGGTGGTAGCGGCCCCGTGGATGGGCAGCTTCGCCTCCGGCATGCCGGGCGTCGCCTGGAACACCTGGATTCCGGGAGTGGTGGCACTGGCGGCCACGGGCATGGCGGTCAAGCCGGCGATGCGCGAATACCACGAGCACCACCACGCGACATCACACTAGGAGAACACGACAGCGGTGCGGGGCCCGGCCGAGTTGGTCGGGCCCTGCTCCACGCCACGGCGCTACCCTTGAAGGATGTTGCTGCGCACCGAAACCCCAGATGACCGCGCCCGGATCCGTGAGCTGACGGTCCAGGCGTTTGCCGATCCCGAGAACGACGCCGAGCCCGGCGAGGCCGCGCTGCTGGATGCCCTCTTCGAATGCGGGGAGTACCTGGAGGAGTTCTCTGTGGTCGCAGAGGTCGACGGGACCATCGTCGGCCACGTGATAGCGACCCGCGGCTGGGTGGACGGCGATATCCCGCTGCTGGGGCTGGGGCCGATCTCGGTGGCACCCGAACACCAGGGCAAGGGCATCGGGGCCGCGCTGCTGGCCGAGATCCGCAACCGGGCCTCCGCCGCCGGGGAGCGCGCCATCGTCCTGCTCGGCCACACCGGCTACTACCCGCGCTTCGGCTACGTCCCGGCCATCCCGGAGGGCCTGCTGCCCTCTGACCCCTCGTGGGGGGACCACTTCATGGTGCTGGCGCTTGAGGGACACAGTGTGCCGCGGGGGACGTTCAGGTACGCGTCGCCGTTCGGGGTCTGAAACCGCCGGCCGGGGACGGGGCCCTTCCCCGGCTACCCGGCCTCGACGTGGTTGCGCAGCCGGGTGCTCAGCCGGGTGAGCTGCGCGAACTCCTCGGCCGAGAGCGCGTCGCCGATCAGCGCGTGGATGCCCTTGACGTGCTCGCGGCCGATCTCCTTTTGCAGCTTGGCACCGGCGTCGGTCAGCGTGAAAAGCACCGCCCGCTGGTCGGTGGGGTCCGGCTGGCGGGTGACCAGGCCCTTGGCCTCCAGCCGGTCGGCCATGCGGCTGAGGCTCGGCTGCGAAATGAGCAGGTGCTGGTTCAGGTCCGAGAGCCGGCTGGAGCCCGAAGGGCAGCGGGAGAGGTTGAAGAGCACGTCGTATTCGCGGGTGCTCAGCAGCTTGAACTCCGGCAGCTTCTGGAGTTTGCGCATCACCGAGACCTGCGCCCGGAAGAGCGACTCCCAGGCCGCGTTCGAGTCGCGCAGCGAGGCCGGATCAGGCATGGGTGCCGTCCCCGGCGTCGGCCGTGGTTGCCGCGGCGAGCTTGGCGTCCCGGGCGGCGACGCGGTTGGCGTGGGTCGGTGCTTCCGGGTGGTCGGCGGGCCGGCGGGCGTCGAGCTCCTTGCGCAGCTCCGGCAGCACGTACTCGCCGAAGAGGTCGAGCTGCTCCAGCACCGTCTTGACCGGCAGGCCCGCGTGGTCGACCAGGAAGAGCTGGCGGTGGTAGTTGCCGAACGCCTCCTGGAAGGTCAGGGTCTTCTCGATCATTTCCTGCGGCGAGCCGACGGTCAGCGGGGTCTGCTCCATGAAGTCCTCCATGGAGGGGCCGTGGCCGTAGACCGGAGCGTTGTTGAAGTAGGGGCGGAACTCGTTCTTCGCGTCCTGGGAGTTCTTGCGGATGAAGAACTGGCCGCCGAGGCCGACGACCGCCTGGTCGGCGCGGCCGTGGCCGTAGTGCTCGTAGCGTTCGCGGTAGAGGCCGATCAGCTGCTGGTAGTGCTCCTTGGGCCAGAAGATGTTGTTGGCGAAGAAGCCGTCGCCGTAGTAGGCGGCGATCTCGGCGACCTGCGGGGTGCGGATCGAGCCGTGCCAGACGAACGGGGCCACGCCGTCCAGCGGGCGCGGGGTCGAGGTGAAGTTCTGCAGCGGGGTGCGGTACTTGCCCTCCCAGTTCACGACGTCCTCGTCCCAGAGGCGTCGCAGCAGGTTGTAGTTCTCCACCGTCAGGTTCACCGAGTCCTGCATGTTCTTGCCAAACCAGGGGTAGACCGGGGCGGTGTTGCCGCGGCCCAGCACCAGGTCCACGCGGCCGCCGGCGAGGTTCTGCAGCATCGCGAAGTCCTCGGCGATCTTCACCGGGTCGTTGGTGGTGATCAGGGTGGTGGCCGTGGAGAGGATCAGCTTCTCGGTCTGCGCCGCGATGTACGCCAGCGTGGTGGTGGGGGAGGAGGAGAAGAACGGGCGGTTGTGGTGCTCGCCGATGGCGAAGACGTCCATCCCGACCTCTTCGGTCTTCTTGGCGATGGCGACGATGTCGTCGATGCGCTGCTTCTCGCTCGGGGTGTTGCCGGTGACGGGGTTGCGGGTGACGTCGCTGACGCTGAAGATGCCGAACTGCATTCTTGCCTCCTGGGCTGTGGTGTGGCTACTCCCCATGGTGTCATGGTTTGTATGCATTTGCATGTAATAGCGGTGCGGGCGCCGAAATAATTCCCGCCCGCACCTGTGGGGTGCCTCACCCGCGGGAGGGATCGCGGTAGAGTCCGCCTATGGACCACTCGCCCACCCCGCCCGCACGTCCCGCGGACCTTGCCGCCCGGGCCCCGGTGCGCTTCCGCGCCGTCGCCTCGATCGTCGGATTCCTGGCCCTGGTGGAGATCACCAGCGGCATCTTGCAGGGCTACTACACGCCGCTGATGACGGACATCGCCCGGCACCTGGGTATCCACGACGCCGACGTGAACTGGTTCGAGGCCGCCCAGCTGATGGTCTCCGCGCTGGCCGTGCCGCTGCTGGCATCGCTCGGGGACATCTTCGGGCACAAGCGCATGCTGCTTGTCTCGGCGATCGTCACGGCCGCGGCGTCCTGGGCCGTGGTGTTCGCCGGGTCCTTCACCACCTTCCTTCTCGCGTGGGCGCTCCAGGGGTTCTACGCGGTGTGGCTGCCGCTGGAAATCGCCATTGTCTTCTCCCGTGCGCGCAAGCTCGGCGCCCCGGGGCCGACCACGCGGCGGGCCGCCGGCCTGCTGGTCGGAGCGCTGGAGCTCGGGGTCATCGGCGGCGCCCTGGCCGGCGGCGCGCTGATCGGGCTCTTCGGCGGGAACCTGGCGCCGACCCTGGTGGTCCCCGCCGTCGCCACGACGCTGTGCATCTTCGCCGTGGGGTTCGGCGTGCCCGACGACGGGGTGCGCAACGGGGCGCGGATCGACGGCGGCGGGTTCGGCTACCTGGCCGTGGGCCTGCTGCTGCTGACCAGCGGGTTGAGCTTCCTGCGCATCAACGGCCCGGCCAGTCCGCTGGTCTGGGGCTGCCTGGTGGTGGGGCTCGGGGTGCTGTACGTGTTCTACAGGCACGAAAACAAGCAGGACGACCCGCTGATCGACTTCAAGGTGCTCTTCGCGCGCTCCATGTGGCCGCTGCAGCTCACCGCGGGGCTTTTCGGCGTTTCGGTGCTCGGCGCGCAGATCCCCATGAGCACGTTCGCGCGCACCGACCCGGCGGCCAACGGCTACGGGCTGGGCCTGGGTGCCTCGGGGGTCTCGGTCATCATCGGGGCCTACGTCCTCTCGCTGCTGCTCGGTGCGCTCCTTTTCCCAGCGGGCGCCCGCTTGATGGGCACCCGGGGGACGCTTGTCGCGGCGAGTGCGCTGGTGGGCGCCGGGTACCTGATGTTCCTGCCGATGCACGGATCGCTGACCCAGGTGCTCACCAACATGGTGGTGGCCGGGCTCGGTTCCGGGGCCCTTGTAGCCGCGCTTCCGGCGGCCGCGGCCGCCGCTGCGCCGTTCCACCGGACGGGCATGGCCACGGGGCTGACCAACGCCGTCAAGACGATCGGCGGATCGTTCGCCTCGGCGGTGTTCGGGCTGGCGCTGGTCGGGCAGGCCGCGGGTGCCGCGGGCGCGGGAGGTGGAGAGGACTTTGCCGCACCGCTGGCCGGGTACATGGTGGTGTGGGGGATCTGCGGCGGAACCGCCATCGTGTGCGCCCTGGCGCTGCTGGCCGTCCCGCGCGGCGCGCTGGGGGATGCCGCGGTTGGCGCTTCGCACCCATCGGGCCGGGTGGAAGGATAGCCGGAACCGGGTGGTGCGCCGGCTCAGCCGTGTTTCATGTTCTTCCACCAGACGCCCGGGTCTGCCACGCGGAAGCGGCGGCCCGTGACGCTGGCCGGCACGATCCGCACGAACTGGTCCTTCGGGCCGGGTTCCCACGGGAAGAGCATGAGCGAGAACGAGTCGATGACGTCCTCGATCCCCTGGAACAGCTCCACGGTGCCTTCGACCATGACCGACCAGGCGATGCCTGTCTCCTGGTCGACGCCGTCGGCCTCGAACGCGACGTTGGGTTGCAGCCGCATCACGTCGAGCTTGTTTCCCGGGCCGGTGCGGAAGACGACGGTGCCGTGGTCGACGGTGAAGTTGATGGGGAAGATCCGCGGCTGGTCACCGTGGCTGACGGCCAGGTGCCCGAGCGAGACGCCGCGCAGCTGCTCCCAGCACTGGTGTGCCTCGAGGATTTCGGTCTCCGGGTGGTGCTCTGTTTTCTCCATGGCACGAGCGTACGACGGAGTCGGGCGCCGTGGCCAGAGCGGGTTTTTCGCGGTCCGCACCGGCGTCCCCGTGTGGACCGGCGGGGAAAACGGCAAGGGCCGCACCCCGGGGAGGCGGTGCGGCCCTTGCGTGCGGGCGCTCAGGCCAGCGGCCCGTGCTGCCCCTCCTCGACTTCCTTGCGTTCGCGGCGGGTCAGCGGGATCGATCCGGTCGCCGGGTTGATCAGCGTGCCCGGCGGGTAGGCGCCGGTGGCGCTGACCGGCGGCGGAACCGCGCCCATGCTGTTGGTGTCGGCCTTGGTGCCCGAGGACCCGTAGACCGGGACCTTGGTGGCCTGGTCCATCGCCTTGATCAGGTCGCTGGTGGAGGTGGCAGGGCCGCCGGGGGTGCGGCGCTTGTCCGCCCGGCGCGCCTCGCGGCGTTCCTTGGCGCCCTCCACCAGGCGGTAGAGCACCGGGACAAGGACCAGGGTCAGCGCCGTTGAGGAGACAAGGCCGCCGATGACCACCACGGCCAGCGGCTGGGAGATGAACCCGCCGCCGCCGGTGAGCCCCAGCGCCATCGGGACCAGGGCGAAGATCGTGGCGGCCGCCGTCATCAGGATCGGGCGCAGGCGCTGCCGGGCGCCGTGGTGGATGGCCTCCTGCAGGCCCATCGCCGCACGGCCCGGGGCCGCGAGCCGGTACTGGTTGATCAGGTCGATCAGCACGATCGCGTTGGTGACGACGATGCCCACCAGCATCAGCATGCCGATCAGCGAGGGCAGCCCCAGCGGGACGCCGGTGAGCAGCAGCAGGCCAATCGCGCCGGTGGCGGCGAACGGCACGGAAACCAGCAGGATCAGCGGCTGCACCAACGACTTGAACGTGGCAACCATGACCACGTAGACGATGGCGACGGCGGCCAACAGCGCCAGGTACAGCTGGGCGAAGGACTCGGCCTGCTGGGTGGCGGCGCCGCCGAGCTCGGCGGTGGTGCCCGCCGGCAGTTCCAGCGCGTCCAGCCGCTTGGAGACCTCCGCGGAGACGGAGCCCAGGTCGTTCTCGCCCGGGGTGATGGACACCGTCGCAATGCGGTCGCCGTTAGAGGAGGTGATGGTGGCGGGGGACTCGGTGCGTTCCACGGTTGCCACCTCGCCCAGCTTCACCGGGCCTCCGGGGGTCGGCAGCGCCAGGTCGCGCAGCTGGTTCAGCGACGTCAGGTCCGTGCCCTCGCCGATGCGCACCGGGTAGTCGGTGTAGCCCACGCGCACCGTGCCGGCGGGGATGGGGGAGATGGTGCCGGCGGCAAGCGCGCCGATCTGCGCCTCGGAAAGCCCGGCCTTGGCGGCCTTCACACGGTCCACCGTGACGGAGACCTGCGGGCGGGCCTCGGAGAGGTTGTCCACGACCCCCGTGGCGCCGGGGATGCCGGCCATCGCCTTCACCGTGGCGTCGGTGGCCTCGGTGAGCAGTTCGGGGGTGGGCGCGCCGACCTGGAGGGTCACGTCGCTGGTGCCGCCCATGCCGCCCTCGGATCCGGAGATCGTGATCACGGCGTCCTTGGCCAGCGGTTCGACGGCCGTGCGGGCCGCGTCCATGATGGTCTGCTGGTCGGCCTTGGCGTCGGTCATCACGGTGAAGCTCGCGGTGTCCGAGCCTCCGGCCAGGAAGGAGGCGAAACTGCCCGAGGGCGTGCCCACGGTCATCTGCACGTCCTGCACCCCGGGGACCTCGCGCAGCACCTTCTCGACGGGTTCGGCGGCCTTCAGCGTTGTCTCAAGCGAGGAGCCGGCCGGCAGGGACTGCGTGGCGGAGAAGGTGTTCTGGCCGGTGCCGCCGAGCAGGTTGGTGGGAACCAGCGGGACCATGGCCACGGTGCCGGCCAGGATCGCCACGGAGGCCAGCAGCGTGATGACCGGGTGGCGCTGGGTGCCGCGCAGCACCGGCGCGTAGCCGCGCTGCAGCCAGGAGTTGCGTTCCTTGGCCTCGGCCGCCGCGCGGGCCGCATCGCGGTCCACGGCGCCGGGCTGGGATTGCCCCAGGAACCAGTACGCCAGCACCGGGACGATCGTCAGGGACACCAGCAGCGAGGCCAGCAGCGCAATGGTCACGGTGAGCGCGAAGGGGCGGAAGAGCTCCCCGGCCATGCCGCCGACCAGCGCCACCGGGAGGAACACCGCCACGGTGGTGAGCGTCGCGGCCGTGACCGCGGTGGCGACCTCGCGCACCGCGGTGGTGATCGCTGTCTTCTTGTCCTCGCCGTAGGCCAGGTGGCGCTTGATGTTCTCGATGACGACGATCGAGTCGTCGACCACGCGGCCGATCGAGATGGTCAGCGCGCCCAGAGTCAGCATGTTCAGCGAGTAGCCGCCGACGCGCAGCCCGATGAACGTGACAAGCAGGGAGAGCGGGATGGAGATCGCCGTGACAAGCGTGGAGCGCACGGAGAAGAGGAAGATGAGGATGACGACGACGGCGAAGCCCAGGCCCAGCAGGCCCTCGACGGTGAGGTCGTGGATGGATTGCTCGATGAACGGGGCCTGGTCGAAGACCGTGGTGAACGTGGCGCCGTCGCCCAGCTGCGCGGCGAGCTCCGGGAGCATGGCGTTCACGGCGTGGGAGATGCCCACGGTGTCCCCGTCGGGCTTCTTCGTCACGGAGACCGCGAGGGTCTCGACGCCGTTGGTGCGCGTCACGGAGGTTGCGGCGTCGTCCTGCATCTTCACCGTGGCCAGCTCGGAGACCTTGACCACGCCGGAGGAGCCCTTGAGCGGCAGGTCCTTCACGGCCTTGAGCGAGTCGACGGGGGAGCCGCTTGTCACAGGCAGGTCGAGCCCGCCGGTCTCCAGCCGGCCCACCGGCATCAGGCCGGAGCCCTCCTCGATGGCGTCCTTCAGGTCGTTGACGGTGAGCTTCTCGGCGGCGAGTTTCTTGGCGTCGGGCAGCACGGCGATGTGCTGGGAGGTGCCGCCGGAGACCTCCGCGGTGCGCACGCCCTCCACCTTGGAGAGTTTGGGCAGCACCAGGCGCTCGACGTCGGCGCGCAGCGTGTTCAGGTCACCGTCGCCGGCCACCGCCAGGTAGACGATCGGGAAGTCGGAGATGGAGCCGGCGAAGGCCGAAGGCTCGACGTCCTGCGGCAGCGTGGCCTTGGCGTTGGAGATGGCCTTGTCCACCTGGGCGCGCGCGCGGTCGAGGTCGGTGCCGTAGGCGAAGGACAGCGAGACGGTGGTGAAGCCGGTCTGCGAGGTCGAGGTGGAGGACTCGAGGCCCTCCACGGCCTGCAGCGCTCCCTCCAGCGGCTGGGCGACCTGCTTGTCGATGACCTCCGGGGAGGCACCGGGCTGGGAGGCGACGACCGAGATCCGCGGGAACTCCAGCGAGGGGATCAGTTCCTGCTTGAGTTGCCCCATGGTGATCACGCCGAAGACCGCGACGAACACGGTGATCAACGCGATCAGGGCGCGGTTGCCCAGGGAGAGTGCGGCCAGCCGATGCATCTGCCATCCTTGTGAATTCGTGGTGTGTGGTTGTGCGCTCCCACCACTCTATCGACCCGGCACGCCCCAGGGGGAACCGGCGGGCGTCAGGGCCCGGTTCGGGGCTCCGGCGGTGCCTCGTGCCGCGGGTTCCGTGCATGCCGCCGCGCCGTGCCGCCGGTGCCCTCCGGCGCGGCTTCGGTGGCCGTCACCACGTACTTGCGCAGCAGCGGGCGGCCCTGGGCGTCGTCCACGGCGATGACCCGCTCCTCGGTCTCGAAACCGGAGCTGCGGCCCGCGTGGGCCGCAGGGGCATCCGCAGCGTGGGCACCGTGCCGCGGCCCGGGTTCCATCCCGTAGTACGCGAAGAGCCGGTCCTCGTCGGGGAGACCCAGCTCCGCGACGGGGTCGATGTTCGGGGCATGCCGCACGGTGTCCTTGTCGTAGGCAAGGTGGAGCACGCCGCGGACGATGCCGGCGCCGGCGAGCGGGGCGATGCTGTGGGCCGTGCCGAAGAGGCCGGTGTCCACGGTGACGAATCCCGGTTCCCCGGTCCTGGCGTCGATGAGCAGGTGGCCGGCGGTGCCGATCCGCTCCCCGGTCGGGCCGACGACGGGGGCATGGTCTTCCAGCAGCGGGCGCAGTTCCTCGCGGCCAAGCATGGCGGTGTCCTCACCGGATGTGTGTTCTGCCGGCCGTGCCGCAGCGGGGGGCGTTCGTGCCGGCGGGCATCCATTCCCAGCTAAGCACCGTGCGCGGCCCGGTTCAAGGGGCGCAGGGACCCGGCGCGTAGTGGCGCTCGAGCAGCGCCTTGCCCTCGTCGCTCAGCGGGCCGGCCGGGTCCAGGGGCGGGGCGCGCCGGATCCGTTCCTTCCCGAAGGCGACGTGCAGGTGTCCGTGCTCGATCCGGGCGCCGGCGAGGGAGACGAAGCACTCCCGGGCGCCGAAGGGCCCCAGCCGCACCGTGACGAAGTCCGCGTCCCCGGTGGCCAGGTCCATGAAGATGCTGCCCAGCGTGCCGATCCGCTCGCCGCGGGGCCCGAGGACACCGCTCTTGGCCCGCTTCAGGGCGATCACGTAGCCGTGGCCGAGCATTGCCGCTTCCTTGCCGGATTCTCGCGCCCTGCCGCCGGTGGCACGGGCATCCATGCCAAGCAAAGCATCCCGCCGGTGCCCTTTCAAGGCATCGGCGGGATGCTGTCGCGGGCCTGCCTCAGCCGGCCACGAGCCGGAGTTCCCGCCTGGCCAACCTGGCCCCGGTGATCCAGTCGTTCCACTCGATGCGCAGGATGTAGTCCCCGGCCGTCGGCGGGTGCAGCAGCACGTCGTAGCGCTCGGCGGCGCCCATCGCCACCACGTCGGTGAAGAGGTGGGCACGCGGGTCCTCGTGCATGCTCGTCGGGATGGCCGGGGCGCCCGGGTGGGCCGTGTGCCGGTAGGGACGCCCGTCGTGCGCGATGAGCTCCGCGATGCGGGCGGGGGTTCCGTCCGCGGTGTGGAACGAGACGCGGTTGGGCAGGTAGTTGCCATCGAGCAGCCGCATCAGCGTCGGGGCCTTCCCGCCGCCGGCCACGTTGACCGGCAGCTGCGTGGGCGCCCACACGGCGCCCTCGCGTTCGCGGCGCGCGTCCAGCAGGCCGCCGGTGATGTAGAAGTGTTGGGGCTCGAAGCGGTTGAGCCCCACGTCCTCGCCGGAGAGGCCGGCGGCGTGGCCCAGATCGTGCCAGCGGGCGTCGACCGAGTACATCATGATCAGCGACTCGGTGGCGATGTCGTACTCGGGCCCGTCGGCGAAGGCCCGGCGGTTGCCCGGGCCCACCGGGAAGTCCGGCAGCACCACGGGATCGATGACCAGCGGTCCGAGCAGCCCCATCTGCGCGTGCAGGGGCGTATTGACGTGGCAGTGGTAGAAGTAGGTGCCCGCCGCCCCGTAGTTGGGGTCGCGCACCCGCCCGGGTTCGGGCTGCCACTGGTAGGTGTAGTGGTCGTCGATCTCGAAGGAGGTGTGCCCCACCCCGTCGTTGCGCGGGTCCGGTTCCATGCCGTGCCAGTGGATGGTGTGCGGGCCCATGCTCGGCTCGACCCGGGCGTGGAAGATGTCCCGTTCGCGGGGCCGCAGCGTGGGCCCGGGGAACCCGCGGCCCGATTCGGGGGAGTGGAAGACCCACATCTCGAACTCCGCCCCGTCCGGGAAGAGCAGCCGCTTGTTGGCGACGTCCAGGTCCACGGCGAGCTGCGGGTCCTGGCGGAACTGCGTTTCCGGGGCGTCCTGCTGCATCTGGTGCGAGGCGAAGTCCGCCTGGGAATCGTAGTCCCGCGGCTCATGGTCGTCGTCATCGCCCGTGGGCGAGGGCGGCGCGACGGTGGGGCGCGGCGAGGGGGAGGTCGATGCCGTGGACTGCGTCGCGGCGGTGGTCGGTGCCGGGCCCGTGGTCGGGGCCGCGCTCGTCGATGCGGCACTGGTTGGCGCTGCAGTGGTTGGCGCGGCACTGGTTGACGGGGAAGACGTCGGGGTCGACGTGGGTTTCGGTGTTGGCTTTGGTGGCGGCTTTGGCGTTGGTTTTGGTGTCGGCTTGGGTGTGGGCTTTGGCTTGGGCTTTGCCGTTGGCTTGGGCTTGGGCTTGGGCTTGGGCTTCGTGGCGGTGGCCTTGGGCCGGCGCTTCTTCTTTGGCTTGTCCCGGGCCATGTCGCGGCTGCCGCCGGGTGCTGCGGCTCCGAGCGATCCCCAGAATGGCGTGTTCATGGTCCTAGCCTCCGCTCACCGCTGATTTGAGTTCCCAGTGGGCAACCAGCCCGCCGGGGTAGAGCCCGCCGGCCGCGGTCTGCGACATCTCCGCGTGGCAGTGCATGGGGTACTTCCAGTCCTCGGCCCTGTTGTTCCACACCTGGTCCGTGGCGTCGGGCGGCCGCTTCATCGGGATCATGCAGTCCTTGCGGTCCATGGGCGAGAGCTCGACGACGTCCTCCCACTGCTGGAGCACCACGTGCCCCCGGTCATCGACATGCCCGAACTCGCGCGGCCACTCGACGTTGTTGCGGCGCACCGTCCACAGGTGGTTGCCGTGGAAGTGGATCTGGTGGTTGGCGATCCCGGGGTTGACCATCCGGACCATCTGGCCGGCCCTGATCGTTCCGAGGGCGAGGTCCTCGCCGAACTCGCGGATGTCGATCTGCCGCGGGTAGCCGGAGACCAGGGATTCCTCGTGCGCCGCACGGTTGATCGCACGGTCCGGCGAGTGGCCCAGTGCCTCGTAGCCGCTGCGGTCGTTGAGCAGGAAGTAGCGTGGCACCGCGGGGTCCGACGTCGGGTCGACGTTTCCCCCGGCGGCCTCGATGCCGGCCCAGACGGTGTCCACCGCGTGGGTGACCCACAGCCACTGCCGCTCGAAACCTGCCTGTCCCGGTGCCACCCGCCAGGCGTCGTCGGGGTTGAGCACCACGAGGCTGCCGAAGAGGCCCAGGGCCCGCTGCACCGGGGCGTTTGTCGGATCGTGGTAGATGTAGGTCCCGGCGTAGGGGGCGGGGAACTGGAGGTAGCCCTCCCCGCCCGGGGGGATCGGCCCGGTCGAGACGTCCTGCCGGCCGTGCGCGGCCTGCGCGAAGGTCAGCTCGTGGGTTTTCGCCAGGCGGTTGAAGACGCGGATCCTGATGGTCGACCCGGTTTCGGCGATGATGGTGCGCTGCGGGAAATAGCTGGCCCAGTGGTTGCGCCGGATCAGGAATTGGCCGGGGTTCGCCGGGTCGGGCCCGGCGGGCAGCGGTGTTCCTTCGGGGGGAAGCGCAGCACCCAGCGGATAGGTCCGCGATTCGACAACGTCGCCGCCGCGGGTGAAGATCCTCGGTGCAATGCGCAGGGACGGGCGGGTGTCGCGCAGGTCCGTGGGCTTGTCGCCGAAGCCGCGCTGGTAGACGAGCGAGTCGTCGACCATCCGGGCGTAGCCCTCGTTGATGTAGAGGTCCAGCACCCCGGGCAGCGGGGTGGCTGCGGCCGCGGCGACGCGGCTGCGAGCCGAGACGGGGGCGGCCTGGGCGGGCCGGGCGACGGAGGCCATGGCCGCCAACACGCCGAACCCGGCGGCGGCGCCGAGCCTCAGGGCACCGGCCCGGTCGAGGATGCCGGGCTTCGTCTCGGCGGACGTTGCCCCCGGGGACTGTTCCCCGGGGCGCTCGCCCCGGGTGGCGGGAATCCGGGACTCAGACATGGTTGGCCTCCAGGAACCCGGGGCGCCATGAAACGGAGGGCAGCGGCAGTTCGACGGGTGCCTCACCCGGGCTGCCAATGTCCTCGAAGAGCGCGGTGAAGGCCGTCGCGTCGGACGGGACGAGGAAACTGATGTTGGCCCGTACGCTTTCGCCCGGTGCGAGCAGGCCCGGCAGCAGGTCGTTCCACCGGTTGACGACCAGCCACGGCTGGCTGTTTCCCCGCAGTCGAAGCTGCCCCGGGGAGAACATCTGGTCCTTGTCGCTTTCGTTGAAGACCTCGAGCTGGACCAGTACGTGGTCGCCGTAGGTCATGTTCACCGGCTGCGAGGACCTGCCGCCGGAAGTTCCGTGCCCGGCATGTGTGGTTGACGAGGCGGAGTCGGAGGGGAGCCTTGATTGGCGTTCGGCCCGCGAGATCCTGGCCTTGCCGAAGGAGGTGCCCACGGTGGTGGTCCCGGGAGGGCCGGCGGCCGCGAAAGCCATCGCCAGCGCGGTGATGCCGCCGGAACCCACCACCAGTGAGGTTCCCAGAGTGATGCCCAGGGTGCGCCGCGAGAGCAGCCGTTCTTCCCCTGGGCCCGGCTCGGCGGGATCCGCCCCGTGGAACCGGTGGCGTGCCTTGTGCTGTTTTCCCCAAACCGCAAGCATGATCTTGTTCCCCCTGTGGTGCCGAGCCTGTCCCCGCGGACGGCGGATCCGGGGAATGCGATTCCCCCCCAAGTACGTGGATCCCGCCTCCGTGGTGAGGCCCAGTATGCCGCGGCTGCGGCCGGGGTGTAAAGGTGTGCCGGGCTGCATTTGCCCTAGTCACAAGGTTTCTCCAAGGTTTCGGCTGTCCCCGGGACACGGGTTCCGGGGTGTGTCAAGGGCGTGGAAACACGGATGCCCGGTCCACCGCCCGCCCCCGTGGGGGACGTGCAAGTGAACCGGGCATTCGCCGGTGGAACATGTTCGCCGGCCGGGACTCAACCGGCCGCGGGGCTATGCCAGCTTCAGGACCTTGTCGGTCTCCGCGCGGACCTCTGCGTACAGCGACGGATTCTCATTGAGCTTCACGCCGTAGGAGGGAATGATCTCCTTGAGCTTGGACTCCCAGCCGGAGAACTGCTTCGGGAAGCAGCGGCCCAGCAGTCCGATCATGATCGGGGTGGCCGTCGAGGCGCCCGGGGAGGCACCGAGCAGGCCGGAGATGGTGCCGTCGGCGGAGGTGATGACCTCGGTGCCGAACTGCAGGGCGCCGCCCTTCTTGGCGTCCTTCTTGATGACCTGGACGCGCTGCCCGGCGGTGATCAGTTCCCACTTCTCGCCGTTGGCCTCCGGGAAGTACTCGCGCAGCGAATCGTCCTTCTTCGCACGCGACTTGAGCACCTCCTTGATCAGGTAGGCGGTGAGGGACATGTTGTCCTTGCCCACGGCCAGCATCGGGATGATGTTGTGCGGGCGGATCGACAGCGGCAGGTCCCACAGCGAGGACGACTTCAGGAAGTTCGTGGAGAAGCCGGCGTACGGGCCGAACATCAGCGAACGCTTGCCGTCGACAAAGCGGGTGTCAAGGTGCGGGACGCTCATCGGCGGGGCGCCGACCGAGGCCTGGCCGTAGACCTTGGCGTGGTGCTGGTCGATGACGGTTTCATCGGTGCAGCGCAGGAACTGGCCGGAGACGGGGAAGCCGCCGAAGCCCTTGATCTCCTCGATGCCCGCTTTCTGCAGCAGGCCCAGTGCGCCGCCGCCGGCGCCAACGAAGACGAATTTCGCGTTGACGGTGCGCTTGGCGTTCGTCGCGTTGTCCTTGACCGTCAGGGACCAGCCGGCGCCGTCGCGCTTGATGCCCTTGACCTTGTGGCCGTAGTTGACCTCGACGCCGTTGGCGGCAAGGTTTTCGGTCATCTGGCGAGTCAGCGAGCCGAAGTCGACGTCGGTGCCGGAGGTGACGCGGGATGCGGCAACGCGCTGCGAACCGTCGCGGCCCTTGGCGACCAGCGGGGTCCAGGACTCGATGGTGGACAGGTCCTCGGTGTGCTCGATCTCGTTGAACAGCGTGTGGGGCTTGAGGGCCTCGTAGCGGGTCTTGAGGTAGTCCGAGTGGTCGTCGCCGATGACGAAGCTCATGTGAGGCAGCGCGTTGATGAAGCTCGAGGCATCGCCGACGTGCTTGTTCTGCACCAGGTGGGAGTAGAACTGGCGCGAGACCTGGAACTGCTCGTTGATGCCGATGGCCTTGGTCGGGTCGATGGATCCGTCGGCCGCCGCGGCCGTGTAGTTCAGCTCGCACAGGGCCGAGTGGCCGGTGCCGGCGTTGTTCCAGGGCGACGAGGATTCGAGGCCCGCCTGGTCCAGGTTCTCGAACAGCCCGATGCTCCACCCCGGCTCCAGCTGCTTGATCAGGGTTCCGAGCGTTGCGCTCATGACACCGGCGCCGATGAGAACGACGTCAAATGATTGACTGGTGGCTGCAGAAGGCACAGGCTATCTCCGTTGAAAGTTCTTCTAGACTCCAGCCAAGAATAGCGCGGTGCTTCCGACTCCAAGAAATTGGGGTCTTGACTACTTCGTCACTTGCTGTTTAGTTTCACGTCCGAGAAAACCTCGTCCAGCACCGGCGAGGACGGGTAGTTCTTCACGGTGTCGTTGAATGCCAACGCGGAAATGGGGAACACCAGGGGCAGCGCCGGCAGCTCCGAGGCCAGCGTGCGGGAAATGTCCTGGTACGCATTCACGCGCTCCTCCCCGCCGGGAATCGAACGGGCGAGCAGGATCTGCGCCTGCAGGACCGGGGAACTGTAGCCGAACTGCTTGGTGGTCTCGGAGAAGATCCCGCCCAGGAAGTCGTCGGGATCCCTGTAGCCGCCGTTGAAGCCCAGCAGGTGCAGCCCGGGGGTGGTGCCCGAGCGCACCCGGCCGACGTAGCCTTCCGTCCAGTCCACGGGGATCGGTTCGACGACGATGCCCGCTGTCGCCAGCTGGCGGGAGATCTCCGCATAGATGAGCTCGGGCAGCGGCAGGTAGGCGCGGGAGATGTTCAGCGGGTACAGGAACGGGATGGGGGATCCGTCGTAGCCGGCCTCGGCCAGCAAGTCCTTGGACCGTTGCAGGTCCGGGGCGAAATAGGTGTCGGAGGGCTTGACGCCCAGCGAGGCGGGAAGGAAGCTGCGCGCTTCCTTGGTCCCCGAGATGTAGAAGGCGTCGATGAGGCGCTGCCGGTCGATGGCATGTGCGACGGCCTGGCGGAAGCCGGGTTTCGCGAGCCACTTGTTCTGCTGGTTCATGCCCAGGTAGGACACGGAGAACGGGTCGCGCTGCACGATCAGCTTGCCCTCGCGGACAAGCTCGCGCAGGCCCGAGACGGTGACCATGTCGAATCCGTCGATGTCTCCGCGACGCAGGTCGCCCAGCCGCTTGGCGGGCGTGCTGGTTTCGCGGAAGGCCACCCGGGTCGGTGCCTCGGTGTTTGCGGCGGCGGCCGCGGCATCCCAGTAGCCCTCGAAGCGGGTCACTTCGACGGTCTGGTCCTTCCATGAGGCAAAGGCGTAGGGGCCGGTGCCCACCGGGTGGCTGGAAACCGATGAGGAGTGCCCCGGTTCGGTGGCTTCCCCGGCCAGCGCCTTGGGGGAGGCGATGACCAGTCCCGGCAGTGTCAGCGCCTCGATGAGCCCGGTGATGGGGCGGCGCAGCGTCAGCACGACGGTGTGGGTGCCGGCGGTCTTGATCGAACCGAAGTAGCTGGCGCTGCCCCCGGTGCTGGCCCCGGTGAACGGGTTGGACTTCAGCTGCGCGCGCAGGGCCTCAAGGCGTTGCACCTCGGACTGGTGGGCGGCCTCCGCCTGCGGGTCGACAACGTCCTGGCCGTCCGGCCCCTTGACGGGCTTCGGCGCGGGGATCGAGTCGGGCAGCTTGGGAATCGAGTCGCTGTACCGGAAGACCTGGTTGAACCCTTGGTCCGAGTCGGCCTTGGCATCCTTCGGAAGCGCCGCCCAACGCTGGAAGTTGATGACGACGGCCTCGGCGTTGAACTCGGTCCCGTCATGGAACTTCACGCCGCGGCGCAGGATGAAGGTGTGCTGCAGGCGGTCGGGGCTGGAGATCCAGTCGGTCGCCAGCAGGGGGATCGGGGCGCCGGTTTCGCCGTCGACCCCGATCAGGCCCTCGTAGATCTGCCGGGTGATGCGGAAGGCCTCGTTGTCCCCGGAGACCGCCGGATCAAGGGTTGCGGGGTTGGCTGCGGTGCCCAGCCGGAAGGTCTTGGCCGCGGGTGCGGTGGTTCCCGTGGGGGAGGCCGTCGGGCCCGGGGTCCGCTCGGGGACGCAGGCGGTGAGTGCCAGCGCGGCGACCCCTAGTCCTCCGGCAAGGAAAGCGCGGCGGGAGGCTGCTGCCGAAACGGGAACTGGCGGCGGCGTGGGCACCTGGGGGACTCCTTCACGTGGGTTGGGCCCGCAACGCACGGACCCCTGCACTGTACTAACGAACGAGGCCCCCGGAAATATCCGGGGGCCTCGTTCGGGTGCCTGGGGGAATGGATTGCCCTTCGGCGGTTTGTGCGAGCGGGGGGACTTGAACCCCCACGTCCGAAGACACTGGAACCTAAATCCAGCGCGTCTGCCAATTTCGCCACGCTCGCAAGGCCGCAACCGCTTTCGTGGTTCAGCATGAATCAGTGTAGCGGATTCCGGCGGCCTCTTTGTCCACTTGGGGGCTGCAGGCGAATGTTACTTCGGATCGAGTCCCAGATCACGGCGGAGTTTCGCGACGTGCCCCGTGGCGCGCACGTTGTACTGCGCCACCTCGATGTTTCCGTCCTCGCCGATGGCGAAGGTCGAACGGATCAGGCCCTCGTAGACGCGGCCGTAGTTCTTCTTCTCGCCCCAGGCGCCGTACGCCGCGGCAACGGCGTGGTCCTCGTCGGAAAGCAGGGGGAAGCCGAGCTCCTCCTTGGCGGCGAACTTGGCAAGCTTGGCAGGGGCGTCGGGGGAGATGCCGACGACCTGGTAGCCGGCGGACTTCAGGGATCCCAGGGAATCGCGGAAGTCGCAGGCCTGCTTGGTGCAGCCCGGGGTGGATGCCGCCGGGTAGAAGTAGACGATGGTCTTCTTGCCGCGCAGCGAGGCCAGCGACAGGCTCTCGCCGTTCGCGTCCGGAAGGGTGAACTCCGGTGCGGCGTCGCCTGCCGCGAGGCGGACGGCTTCGGTTGTTGCGTTTTCGCTCATGGGGGTGCGCTCCCTGGTCGTGGTTCCGGGCGCGGCGAAGCACCCGGTAACCCGTTGGTCTTTCACACGAGCCTATCGCCAATGTGCCGCGCACGCGGAGTCGACGACGTCCCGGCGGCCGGGTCAGCGGGCCGCGATCGCCTCCAGCAGCTGCCGGAAGGCGTCGAGTCGGCGCCGGGCCGTCGCGGGATCGCGGGAGGCGTCGATCCCCGTCTCCCTGATCGCGCCCACGAGCAGGGAGGCAATCGCCTCCACGTCGAAGCTGGGTGCTATCTCGCCGGCTTCCTGGGCGCCGCGCAGCCCATCGACAAGCGCGTCGAGCGTGCGCTGCGAGCCGGCGCCCCGGCGTTCCATGCCAACGATCTGCGGCCCGGACACGTTGTAGAACAGTCCCAGTTCACGCATGGTCGCCAGTTCCAGCATGGCCCGGGGGTAGGCGCACAGCCGTTCGATCCAATCCGACTGCTGTGCGGCATCGCGTTCCGCGGCGGCGATCAGGTCCCGGCCCATTTGCTGGTACGCCTCCGAGACCAGTTCCGTCCTGCCGCCGGGGAAATGTGCGTAAAGGGTCGCCCGCGAGGTCCCGGCCCGCTTGGTGATGCGTTCGATGGTGGCCGAGGTGAGCCCGCCGGCGCCGATGATCCCGATGACGGTGCGCACCAGGTCCCGGCGGGTCCGCATCTGCTGGCGTTGCCTGAGCGATGTGGGAGGCCCGTCGGGTTCGAGGCCGTCGCCCTGCGGGGGCGCGAGGGCTGCCGCGGGATCCGCCGTCATGCCCGGGCCCGTTCCGCGGCGGCGCCCGCCGCGGCATGCAGCGCGGTGTCCAGGGCATCGAGCACCTGCTCGAGCTCGTGCTTCTCGATCACCAGCGGCGGGCGGATCTTGAGTACGTTTTCGTGAGGGCCGATCCGGCTGATCAGGATGTTCTCGCCCAGCAGCGCCTCCACGACGGCCTTGGCGAGCGGGCCGTTTGGCTTGCCGTCCACGTCGACGAGGGCCAGCCCGAAGAACAACCCCCGGCCCTTGGCTGCCGCCACCGTCGCGTGCTTCGCGGCAATCGACCCGAGCCGTTCCGCGACAAGGCGCCCGAGGTCCCCGGTGCGGGCCACGAGGTCCCGGTCCTTGACCTCCCGCAGCACCGCCAGGCCCGCCGCCGCGGCGGCGGGCGTTCCGGCGAACGTGTTGAAGTACAGGTTGGCGCTGCTGAAGTCGTTGAGCACCGCCTCGCTGGTGACGACCCCGCCCATGGGGTAGCCGTTGCCCAGCGGCTTGCCCAGCGTCACCAGGTCCGGGTCGATGCCGGTTGCCTGGTGGCCCCACCACACGTCCCCCAGCCGCCCGAGTCCAACCTGGACCTCGTCGGAAATGACGAGTCCACCCGCTGCGTGGACCCGCTCGACCAGCCCGGCCAGGTAGCGCTCCGGGAGGCGCGGCAGCCCCTCGGTGGAAAACGCGGGCTCGATCAACAGCGCCGCAAGCCCGTGCCCGTCCGCCTGGAGCGCGGAAATCGCGGCATCGACCTGGGCCAGGGACTCGGCCAGCAAGTGGTCCGGGTGCGTGCCATGCGCTGCGTCGAGGTCGGGGACGGTGATGGTCCGTACGTGGTCGCCCAGGGGTTCGGAAACCTGCAGCCCCGTGGTGAGGGCGGCAAGGGAAATCGTGTTGCCGTGGTAGCTGTGGTCGGTGACGATGACGCCGCGGCGGCCCGTCCGGTGCCGGGCGATGCGCAGCGCAAGTTCGTTGGCCTCCGATCCGCTGTTGGTCAGGTACACCCGGTCCAGCTGTCCGCCGAAGGTCGCCAGCAGCTCCTCCGCGTAGTCGACAACCGGTTCGCTGAGGTAGCGGGTATGCAGGTTGTAGGTGCGCAACTGTTCGGCGACGGCATCGGCCACGCGGCGGTTGGCGTGCCCCACCTGCGGCACGTTGTTGTAGGCGTCGAGGTAGCGCTGCCCGTCGGCGTCGGTCAGCCAGACCCCCTCGCCGGCCACGAAGTGGCGGGGGCGGTCGTAGAAGAGCGGCGAGTACGGTCCAAGGGTCCGTGCGCGTCGAGCGAGCAGGTCCAGGTCACTGTCGGACATGGTGTTCCCTTCCAGGGGGGAGTGGGTGGTGTTGAAGGTGCGGCAGAGTTCCAGGACCGCCGGAAGGGCCTCGGCGCGCAGGAAGGCGCTGGTGTCCACTTCGGGTCGGTCCGCCGCCCAGCCGAGGTAGGTGAGCCCGCGGGCCAGGACGAAGGCGTCCAGGGCCGCCCGCGCGGCGGCGGGGATGTCCATGTGTTTTTCGTAGGCCGCCAGCAGTGCGTCCTTGTACTCGAGGCCCCGTGGATGGCGGTGGTACCAGAACAACACCGTCGCAATGTCAAAGAGCCACCAGCCCTCGCCGAAGTCGTCGAAGTCGATCAGCGTGAGGCCTGCTTTCGAGGTGAGCACGTTCTCGGGGCTGAAGTCGGAATGGACCACGCCGTAGACCTCGGGGCCGGTGCCGAGGTCCGCCAGCACCTGGCGCAGCGAAGCCATGGTGGCGTCGATCAGGGTGCGGTCCGCAGCGGAGTCCGCCAGGCCGCGCGGGTCGCCCCAGAGCGGAGAAGGCCCCACCAGTCCCTCGGCATCCCACGCGTCGCGTGAATAGCCCGGGATGCGGCCGACCTCGCGGGAAACGCGGTGGAAGCGCCCACACAGATCCCCCAGTTGCACAAAGACCTGCACGTCGGGATTGTCCAGGCCAACCAGTGCATCATCGGCATCGCCCAGGGGAGAGGAGTCTTCGACCCAGCGCTGGAGATCCACCTGGTGGGCGGTTCCCCGGTCGTCCGGCACGAGGGCAAAAAGTTCGCCGTCCTGTGAACGAACGACATCGGGTACGGCAAAACCGGTCTCATGCAGGGCAACGACATACGCGTTCTCGGTGCGCACCTGCTCGTCGCTGCGGTGGCCGTGCCGGTGGATGCGCAGGGCGAAGGAGGCTTGCCGGTCGGCGACGCGGAACACGACGTTCTCCCGGTGCTTCACGAAGGAGATCTCGGAATCGGCGGACAGCGAAAAGTGCGGCAAGGCCCGTCGGGCAAGTGAGAGCGCTTCGTCGCGGGACAGCTTCGACATGGTGGTCCTTTCGGATGTGTCCTCGTGGGACCGAACGTGGATTCTGGAACCAATACTCCCAGCGCTGGCGCCGGCGAGGAATAGCGTTCTAGTTACCAGAATCTGATTCTAGGTTCCAGAACGCTATTCAAATGGCCCGCGTCACATCTGTAGATTCACTTCACGCCGATCCAGCAGCTTCGGCAGTCCGGTTGAAGTGAAAGGAAGAGTGGGGATCATGGGTGCCCTTGACGCTTTGGGCCTGCCGCAGCGGGTGGTCATCACCGGAGGTTCATCCGGAATCGGGTTGGCCGTCGCCAGGTACTTTCTCGATCGGTCGGCCAGTGTCGGGATCATCGGGCGCGACGCCGCCAAGTTGGGCGACGCCGTGGCCCAACTGGCCCCGGCGTCGCCGGACCGGCTGGCGGTGGCGCAGGCAAACGTCGCCGACGAGGATGAAGTCCGGGCCGCGATGGACGAGCTTGCGCAGAAGCTGGGCGGCATCGGCCTCGTCGTCGCCTCGGCGGGGACCGACGGCGAAATGGGGGCCGCGTGCGAGGACGTGACGGCCGCATCGTTTCGCGACGTGCTTGACGTGAACGTGCTTGGAACATTCCTGGCCGTGAAACACGCCTTGCCGCACCTGAAGCAATCCCCGTCGGCAAGCGTCGTGATCGTGGGATCGGATTCGGGGTTCGTTGCCGTGCCGGGCATGCTGGCCTACAACGCTTCGAAGGGCGCCCTGGTGCAACTGACCAGGGCCCTGGCCGTCGAACTCTTCGATGCGCACGGAATCCGGGTCAACAGCGTCTGCCCGTCGATCGTCGACACGCCGATGGCTCGGCGGGGTCTTGGCATATCCTCCTTCGACGACGTCGGCTACCCCGTGCAGGACGGCGAGGACATCGCCTGGACGGTGGGGTACCTGGCGTCGGAACACTCGCGCGCGATCAACGGGGTGAATCTGCTGTCCGACTTCGGATACACCGGCCGCTCGTCCTTCCCGGCGTGAGACACGGGAACGGCCACCCGCAACCACCCGAACTTGCAGAAACAGTACGCACAACACCTCCAGGAGACAACATGAACGAGCTTCCACCTGCCGAACTGATCGTCACCGGCGGCAAGGTATACACCGGCGACCCGGCCCGCGAGTGGGCCGAGGCCGTCGCCGTCGCGTCGGGAAAAATCATCGCCGTGGGAACCGAGCAGGAGGTGCGCGCGCTGGCCGCCGCTTCCACGGAGTTCCTTGAACTCGGGGGCGAACTGGTCCTGCCGGGATTCAGCGACGGGCATTCGCATTTGGGCCTGGGTGGAGGGCAGGCGGCATGGGATCTGCCGATTCTGCCGACCGACCCCAAGGAAACGATCTTTGAAAAGGTGCGTGCCTGGGGCGAAAAGCTGGGTGCCGATGAATGGATCACCGGAGGCATCGTCGGCGCCACCGTCATGGACGAGATCGGCAACACCGCTGACCTGGCTGAACTTGATGCCGCCTCGGGCGGGCGCCCGGTGCTGCTTCGGGACGATTCAATGCACAACCGGTGGGTCAACACGCGGGCGCTGGAACTGATGGGCGTGGGTCCGGAATCGATGGACCCCGAAGGGGGAACGTATGTGCGGGACGGGTCGGGCGCCCTGACCGGGGTGCTTCAGGAACTTGCCTCGGCGGTCGCGGAGGCGGCAGCCGACGCGGCGGTGGCGGATCCCGACGCCCGCAACAAGGTTTCGCTGCAGACGGCCCTTCGCACGCTCAATTCGTACGGGATCACCTCGGTGCAGGACGCAGCGACCATGGAGTACTCGTGGAAGGCGCTGCAGTCGCTTGAAGCGGAGGGCGACGTCACAGCCTGGGTCGTCGGATCCATGCCGGCCCGCGATTTCATTGAGGCCGGCGTCGTGGGGGAAGAATTGTTCGACATCGCCGATGCACACAGGAGCACCCACGTGCGCCCCGATTTCGTGAAGTTCGTCCTCGACGGCATCCCGATGACCCGCACCTCCGCGATGCTGCGGCCATACATTTGCCACCACGGCCACGACGACCCCGGCTTCACCGGGGCGCCGCTGTGGAACCTCGACGACCTGGTGTCCACTCTCGAGCTGTGCTACGAACGCGGCTACGGAGGAAAACTGCATGCCACGGGCGATGCCGCCGTGCGGTTGGCGCTCGACGCAGTGGAGGAAGTCCGCCGGCGTCATGGCTTCGGGCCGATCTTCCAGATCGCCCACGTGGAGTTCATCGCGCCCCAGGACATTCCCCGGTTCGCGGAGCTGCAGGTGGTGGCGGACGCTTCGCCCTACATTTGGTACCCGTCGGTGATCCAGAACAGTGTTGCCAAGCAAATCCCGGAAGACACGGTCAACGGCAGCTGGCCGACGAAGGACCTGGTCGAGGCCGGTGCCCTCCTGGCGGCCGGGTCCGACTGGCCGTGCGCGCTGCCCTCGCCGGACCCGTGGGTTGGACTTGAAACCCTTGTCACGCGCCGCCACCCGGATCCGGCCATCGAGGGAACCCTCAACGAATCCCAGCGACTCGGCGTGGCCCAGGCCATCGCGGCCTTCACCAGGAACCCTGCCGCAGCCATGGGGCTGGCGGAAACCACCGGCATGATCCGCCCTGGCTTGTCGGCGGACTTCATCGTGGTGGACCAGGACCTGTTCACGATCGCACCGGGGAAGATCCACCAGACCAAGGTAAAGCAGACATTCTTCGAGGGCCGGAAGGTCTACGACCGATCCGGCGCGGAAGCCGGAATCGACGACGCCGTTTCGGTGGCTGCGAACTAGCGCGCCAACGAGCGACCCAACGGCCCACAAGAGACAAAGGAAAACAATCCATGGCAACATCGCTCGCTGATGCCGGTATCCAAGGCAGGACGGACCGCGGCATCTACATCTACATCGGTGTCTTCTCGGCCGTGCTGAATACGGTCCTGCTCGTGGCCCCGGTCATCGCCGGCAAGTTGGTTGAACGTTTCGGGGTGACACCCATTGAGCTCGGCTCGTTGTTCTCGTTGGAACTGGCATCGTTCAGCCTGGCGTCTTTGCCGGCCTACCTGTGGATGCGACGGTTGAACCTTCGCACGGCCACGTACCTGTTCACGAGCATCGTCGTTGCCGGGAACATCGCCTCGGGATTCATGGACAGCTTTGCGTCCCTGATGGGTGCCAGGTTCATCACCTCGCTGGCCTCCGGATCGATCATGGTCATTCTCCTGGCCCTGAGTGGCAAGGCCTCGAACCCGAGTCGTGCCTTCGGTGTGTTCGTGGTGTCGCAGCTTGCGATGGGGGCATTGATCCTTGCGCTGTTCCCGTTGGTCTTCGCCTCCGCCGGCGTGGAGGCGATCTACTGGACGCTGGCGGCCCTGGCGGCACTTTGCCTGCTGGCCGTCCGTTGCATCGACGGCGACGCACTTCGGCCCTCGCCTCTAACGGCCGACGACGGGGAGCAGGCGGATGCCGGGCCGGCCAAGACGAAGGCTCCGGCTGTCCTCTTGGCATTGGGGCTGGCGGCCGTCTTGCTGTTCTACGTTGCACTCTCCAGCGTCTGGACCTTCATCGCACAGATTTCCGCCGCGTCGGGTATCGGGCTCTCCGCCTCGAGCCTCGTGCTGTCACTCGCCACCGTTGCCGGTATTCTTTCCGCGTCGGTGGCAACGATTCTTGGCGAATCCCCGCGGCGCAAAGTGTTCCTGCTGATCGGATACCTGGGCATGGGCCTGAGTGTTGCCTTGCTGTTCGGCACCCCGGGTCTGATCCGCTTCGCCACTGCCGCTGTCATCTTCAAGTTCGCATGGACGTTCATCCTGCCCTATCTGCTGTCCACCTTGTCGGATTTGGGCAGCGGCAACATCATGATTGCCGTGAACCTCGTCATCGGCACCGGGTTCGCCATCGGCCCGATGCTTGGCGGTGCGCTGGTCCAGTCGACGGGGGGATTCAACGCCCTGGTGGCGGTCGCACTTGTCGGTTTGCTGCTGTCCATGGCTGCGGTTGCGGCCATCCAGCGACGGAGGGCCTGACCCGGCGGCAGGCGGGCTGCCTTCGCCGGGTGAAGAGCGGGCCAACCGCTGATTCCGGGCCGGGTCGGCAGGGCATTCCCCTCGGCTGAAGCCGGTCCCGCGATGAAGGCCGTGAAAACACGAAAGGCTTGATCTGCTTCGGCAGATCAAGCCTTTCCTTCTGTGCACCCCCCGGGACTTGAACCCGGAACCTACTGATTAAGAGTCAGTTGCTCTGCCAATTGAGCTAGAGGTGCTTATGTCGTTTTGGTCAGCGCCCCGTGCGGGGCCCGTCCTTGCGACGCAGATAATCATAACCAGAAGACGGCCCAAAAATAAAATCGGGAACGAGGGTTGGCGCGGCTCGCCGGGATCCCCGGAATTCCGCCATTCCCCGGGTGCTACTGGCCTGTTTTCCCGCGGCTTTACAGGGCACTTCCCGAATCTTGGCATGTGACGGTAGGCACAGTCGGGCCTGTCGCTTCGGGTGCATGGCCCAGGATGGCCAACAGGCAATGCACCGCGGCGACTGGATCCGGGGCCATGGCCCTGCGGGGCCGGTGACTCGGGACCCGGGCGCGCAGCCATCGGGAGAATTCCCGCACGGTCCTCGACAGTGCGGACGATCGCTGCTGTACTGGGACCGTGCGGAACGCCAGGGGTCCGTGCAACGACCGCGTCAGCAGCCAAGAAGCGTGTTTTCGGCGCCGTCCCGGTTTGCGGTGTCGCCCGCGCCGGGAATTCCGAGCCGACCCGAATCACTTCAGCAAGCAGGAACCGGAAAAGCGGGTGAACCCATGAAGGCTTCAGCGAATTTCCCGGGGAGGCTGGCAATCGGCACGGTTCTTGCCATGCTCCTGACGGGTTGCGCGCCGGGAGTTGTTGCACCGGATTCGTCGGGCGGTGCATCGGAGAGTGCCGTGTCCAGCCCCGCGGCCATCCCGGGGCAGTGCGTGGGGAATCCGGGAGCAGTGGCCGGCGCTGCGCCGGGCGGAGCGGGGAACCTGCCGGAATCGGTGGTTGCGGGACTCGACGCGGCTGCGCAGGAGGCCTTCAAGAGTGCTGCGGCACCGGGGGCAATCGTGGGCGTGCGCACGCCGCAAGGCACTTGGACGGCCGCCTACGGGTTGGCAGACCCGAGCGCCGGTACGCCCATGACCACCAAGATGCATACCCGCATCGGTTCCGTCACCAAGACGTTCACGGGCACCTTGCTGCTCCAGCTGGCCGAGGAGGGCAAGCTCGACCTGGACGAACCGATCGAGAAGTACCACCCCGGAATCCCCAACGGCGACAGGATCAGCCTGCGCATGCTGGCAAACATGACCAGCGGGGTGGCCAGTTTCTACACCGACGACTTCCTGGCACGCTACTTTGGTGATCCCGCAGGCAAGTTCACCACCGAGGAACTCATCGACTACGGGATCTCGGCTTCGCCGGTCTTCGCGCCGGGGGAGAAGTTCAACTATTCCAACACCAACACCATCCTCTTGGGGTTGGTGATTGAAGAGGTCGCCGGACGGCCGTTCCCCGAGGTTCTGCAACAACGGATCCTCACGCCGCTGGGTCTGGCTGGCACCAGTTGGCCCGGAGAGTCGGATGAGATACCGGAGCCGCACCCGCGTGGATTCACCCTCCAGGGGCTTGAGCCGCTGAAGGAACCTGTCGACGCCACTCACTGGACTCCGACGTTCGCCGGTGCCGCCGGTGCGTTGATCTCCACTGTCGATGACCTGCTGGTATACAACCGGGCGCTGGGCACCGGCCAGGGGTTGCTGTCGCCCGAAACCCAGGCCGGGCGCCTGACCTCGTTCCCGTCCCCGGCGGGCTACGGCCTGGCCCTTGGCTGCATCGGCGGTTGGGTGGGGCACACGGGGGAGCTGCCGGGATTCAATACGGCCCTGTACTACGACACGACGGCCGACACGTCGGTGGTGGTCATGGTCAACAGCGACATTGCTTCGGGTGGGTGCGCCGAATCGCCCACCTTGAGCGACGATCCCGGGGAGCTTCCGTGTTCGGCGCCGGCGACCCGTATCTTCGTGGGGTTGTCCAAGGCGCTGGGGCATGAATTCACGCCCGTGCCATCGAACTGAGGCTTCCCGGTTGCCCGGGGAAACGAAAGGCCCGATCCGTCGAAGCGGATCGGGCCTTTGCTGTGGTGCACCCCCCGGGACTTGAACCCGGAACCTACTGATTAAGAGTCAGTTGCTCTGCCAATTGAGCTAGAGGTGCGGCTGTTGTTTTGCCGGAGTGTTTCACTCCCGCACTCTGCAACGACATGAAACTATACCAGCTTTTTGCGGACCCGGTGACCGCAAGTGCACCGTGGCCGGGAAACGCGGCGAGGGGCCGTTTCCGGGCCGGCCGGGGAGTGGCATCCGGGCAAAGCGAAAGACCCGGCTCGCTGTGCGAACCGGGTCTTTCGGTGTGGTGCACCCCCCGGGACTTGAACCCGGAACCTACTGATTAAGAGTCAGTTGCTCTGCCAATTGAGCTAGAGGTGCGGCTGTTGTTTTGCCGGAGTGTTTCACTCCTGCGCTCTGCAACGACATGAAACAATACCAGCTTGGCGGGCGAATGCAAATCGAAACCCGCGTTTGCGATCGAGGTCACAAAATGGACCTTGAGGTGGGGCGTTGTGCCGACCGTCGGGAGGCTTCGGCGTCCGCGAAGGATTGTTTCGCGGCACGGCATGTTCCTTGGGATGGGCTTGGGGCCGGGCATAGGCTCGTGTGCATGAAGCAAAGCACCGTTGTGACCTTTCCAAACAGAGAACTGCTCGAGGCCGTAGGCCCGCTGCCCGAGGGCCTCAAGGCCGGCATCTGGGATTTCGAGGGCGATCCCGTGGGTGTATCGCTTGGTGCCGTCGAGATCGCTGTTTTCCCGTACATGGCAAAGTTCTCCGAGCTCGAGGCGGTGAGGCGGGCGCCGAACCTCAGGATGGTGCAAACCCAGACCACGGGATTCGACGGAATCCGCGAACTGGTGGGCCACGATGTCTCGGTGGCCACCGCGCACGGCGTCCATGCGGCCGCCACCGCGGAGCTGGCCGTCGGCCTGGCCATCGCCTCGTTGCGGGGAATCGGCGAATCGGTCCGCGACCAGGCCGAGGCCCGCTGGAACCCGAGGCGCTGGCCCGGGCTTGCCGACCGCAGGGTGGCCATCGTGGGCGTCGGAGGGATCGGCGAGGAAATCCGCAAGCGGCTCGACCCGTTCGAGGTCGAGCTCAGCCGCTTCGGCACGCGCGCCCGCACGGACGAGCACGGCGAGATCAAGGCCATCGGCGACCTGCAGGCGCACGCGCCGTCGATAGAGGTCCTGATTCTTATCGTTCCGCACAACGAGTCGACGCACCACCTGGTGGATGCGCGGCTGCTTGCCGCCTTGCCGGACGGCGCCGTCGTCGTCAATGTCGCCCGCGGCCCAGTGGTCGACACCGACGCGCTGGTGGCGGAACTGGCCAGCGGGCGCCTGCGATGCGCCTCGGACGTCTTCGACCCCGAGCCGCTGCCGGTGGACCACCCGATCTGGGCCCTGCCGAACGCATTGGTGGTTCCCCACAACGGCGGAAACACCGAGGCGTTCATGCCGCGCATGACGGCGTTGCTCAAGCGGCAGGTTGCGGCGTGGGCCGAGGGGAGGGACCCGGAGAACCTCGTCTACGGGGCCACAGCTGCTGAGCGGCCCCCACTGCACTAAAGGCCCGGGAGTCGGCAAGCGAGCCTTGGTGTCTTCGATGCCGTGTTTCGGCGGGAGACGGCAACCTTGGTACCGCCGGACCGGGCAGCCACAGACGGAACGGCCCGCACCGTTCAGCTGTCGGTGAGGCCCTTTCGCCTGGTCGAAGTTCGTGTGCGGCTGCGCAGCTGGATGATGCGAACCCCGCCGCCAATGGCCGCCACGCTTGCGTCGGCAACCGCGGCGATAAGCATGGCAATGCCCAGCGCGATCTGTCCGTGGAGCCCCGGGAAGTAAGCGGTGGCCCGATCCTGGTTTCGCATCATGAAGACGACCCGGAGGAGCAGAGTGGCGAGGGCGGCGGCGGTAAAGGTCCAGGCGATGCCACCACAAGTGCCGACGGAGGAGCAGGCGGGCGACGTCTCCGGCAGGCCCCGGGGAACTGCGGGGTCCTGACCGTTGGCATGCGCGGGACGTCCGTCATGCCTTCTTCGATTCCCGTCCGCTGGCGAGCGATTGTTGACACATTGTCGTGTGGACAACCTGGGCGCGGGGCCGGAAGGGGGCAATGGTGGCCGCCGAGGGTGTCGTCGGCCCGCTACGCTGCCTTGATATAGATGAGTGCCGGTGCTGCGGTCTCGAGCTTCTCGAGGAGGGCCATGGCTTCAAGGAAATGCGGGGTGTGGGTGTGAGCATCCAGGTGGCCCTGTGTCTGCCAGCATTCGAGGAGCATCAGGTTGCAAGGGTCCTCGCGCAATTGCAGCAACTCGTAGGATACGCAGCCGGGTTCAAGGCGGGTCTGCGCCACCAGTTCCCGGTAGATGTCCAGTACCGCCTCGAGGTTCCCGGGCAACACCGTGCTGCCGACCAATACGTTGATCATCTGTCTCCCTTCCGCGGCTTCGGTTCCGGCGTGCCTCAGTCTGACTCCGAGGCCACGCGTTCGAGCAGATCCATGAAGATGTCCATGAACTCCGCGAAGTCGGCGGCGTCCTCCGCCTGATCGACACGGCCGCGGCGGACGCCGGCACCATCCACCGCGGGCATGTCCAGCGTCGGGTGGGCCGGGATGTTGAAGCGGTACACACGGCCGGTGCTGGTTCCGACCTCGTAGCTGCCGTCGCTGATGAGTGCCACGTGTGACACGTTGGTGTTGTTCACCGCTACAGCCCGCTCGGAGGGTTCCAGCGTTTGCGGATTCAGCGGGCAGACGATGAGCTCGGCGGGCTCCCGCCGGTAGCCGACGACCTTGAGCCCCGAGGACCCGGAGGTGCCGGAGGCGGCCACCAGGTTGTAGCTCCCGTAGTTGGGGATCTGGCTGTCGAAGGCCTCGTGCAGCAGGGCCTTCAGGGCGTGGTCGGTGGAATCAACTGGGTGTCTCTCCATGGTAAACAGTCTATCGGTTGGATGTTTCGAACACATGTCCTGCCATCGGCTGGATGAAATATGTCGTCATGCCGTCACGGGTTCGGCGGCGCCGTGTGGCACGCCTAGTATTTAGGGCATGAGCCAGGACACAGCCCCAGACATCAAGCCCCGCAGCCGTGTGGTGACGGACGGCATCCACGCCGCCCCGGCGCGTGGCATGTTCCGCGCCGTGGGCATGGGCGACGACGACTTCGCCAAGCCGCAGATCGGCGTGGCGAGCTCGTGGAACGAGATCACCCCGTGCAACCTGTCGCTGAACCGCCTGGCCGCAGGCGCCAAGGAGGGCGTCCACGCCGGAGGCGGGTTCCCCATGCAATTCGGGACCATCTCCGTGTCCGACGGCATCTCCATGGGCCACGAGGGCATGCACTTCTCGCTCGTCTCCCGCGAGGTCATCGCCGACTCCGTCGAGGTCGTCATGCAGGCCGAGCGGATCGACGGCTCCGTCCTGCTCGCCGGCTGCGACAAGTCCCTGCCGGGCATGCTGATGGCCGCCGCGCGCCTGAACCTTTCCTCCGTGTTCCTCTACGCCGGCTCGATCATGCCGGGCTGGGTCAAGCTTGAGGACGGCTCCGAGAAGGAAGTCACCCTGATCGACGCGTTCGAGGCCGTGGGTGCGTGCGCCGCCGGCAAGATGAGTGTCGAGGACCTGACCCGCATCGAAAAGGCCATCTGCCCGGGCGAAGGTGCCTGCGGCGGCATGTACACGGCCAACACCATGGCCTGCATCGGCGAGGCCCTGGGCATGAGCCTCCCGGGCTCCGCGGCCCCGCCCTCGGCGGACCGCCGCCGCGACATGTTCGCCCGCGCCTCCGGCGAGGCCGTGGTGAACCTGCTGCGCCTGGGCATCACCTCGCGCGACATCATGACCAAGAAGGCGTTCGAGAACGCGATCGCCGTGACCATGGCCTTCGGCGGTTCCACCAACGCCGTGCTTCACCTGCTGGCCATCGCCCGCGAGGCCGAGGTCGACCTGACGCTTGCGGACTTCAACCGCATCGGCGACAAGATCCCGCACCTGGGCGACCTGAAGCCCTTCGGCCGCTACGTCATGACCGACGTGGACAAGATCGGCGGCGTGCCGGTGATCATGAAGGCACTGCTCGATGCCGGGCTGCTGCACGGGGACTGCCTCACCGTGACAGGCAAGACCGTCGCGGAAAACCTCGCGGAGATCAACCCGCCGGACGTCGACGGCAAGATCCTGCGCGCGCTGGACAACCCGATCCACAAGACCGGCGGCATCACCGTGCTGCACGGCTCGCTGGCACCCGAGGGCGCCGTCGTGAAGACCGCGGGCTTCGACGCCGAGGTCTTCGAGGGAACCGCCCGCGTCTTCGAGCGTGAACAGGGTGCCCTGGAAGCGCTCGACGCCGGGCAGATCCACGCCGGGGACGTCGTGGTCATCCGCTACGAGGGTCCCAAGGGCGGGCCGGGCATGCGCGAAATGCTCGCCATCACCGGCGCCATCAAGGGTGCGGGCCTGGGCAAGGACGTCCTGCTGCTCACCGACGGACGCTTCTCCGGTGGAACCACCGGCCTGTGCATCGGCCATGTGGCCCCCGAGGCTGTCGATGGCGGCCCCATCGCATTCGTGAGGGACGGGGACCGGATCCGCGTCGACATCGCGGCGCGCTCCTTCGACCTGCTGGTCGACGAGGCCGAGCTCGAGTCGCGCAAGGTCGGCTGGGAACCGCTTCCCGCGAAGTTCACCACCGGCGTGTTGGGCAAGTACGTGAAGCTCGTGAATTCGGCTTCCACGGGTGCCTACTGCGGCTAGGCGAGCCCGCATCCGATGGGTGGATGCGGCATCAAGCGTCCACCCATCGGACAGCTGTCTCATATAATGAGATGGGGACTGCGGTTGTTTGACTCCAGGAGCGGCGGCGACCAAACTGGAAACATGCAGATCCGCACCGAAGTACTACTAGTTATCAAGCGCTGAGCTTGAGCCCCTCCCACACCACGGAGGGCTTCGGTGACGCGCAAACCCCATTCGCCGCACAGGCGCCATTGGGGTTTTTTTATGTGCAGAGTAGAAGAGATAGAGAAGGAATAATCCCCATGAGTAACGGAACCCCCGCCAGCGGTCCGCTGACGGCAAAACCCGCCAACCGAAGCAAGGATGCCACTGTCTCTACCATCGTGGAAGCGTCGAGCCCCGTCCAGGGCCCGAACAACATCGTTGCTCCCACGGAGATGCTTGGCTCACAAGCCATCATCCGCACACTGGAAGAACTGGGCGTCAAGGACGTCTTCGGGTTGCCAGGCGGCGCAATCATGCCGACCTACGACTCGCTCATGGATTCGACCAAGATCAACCACGTCTTGGTCCGCCACGAACAGGGCTCAGGCCACGCGGCACAGGGCTATGCGATGGTCACCGGGGAGGTTGGCGTCTGCATTGCCACCTCCGGCCCCGGCGCCACCAACCTCGTCACCGCCATTGCCGACGCGCACATGGACTCGGTCCCGATGGTTGCCATCACCGGCCAGGTCAACAGCGCCTTCATCGGCTCGGACGCCTTCCAGGAGGCGGACATCGTGGGCATCACCATGCCCATCACCAAGCACTCGTTCCTCGTCACGAAGGCCGAGGACATCCCGCGGATGCTGGCCAGCGCGTTCTACATCGCGTCCACCGGCCGCCCGGGGCCGGTTCTGGTGGACATCACCAAGGACGCCCAGCAGTCCAAGATGATGTTCTCCTGGCCGCCGAAGATCGACCTGCCCGGCTACAAGACCGTGGTGCGCGGGCACAACAAGCAGGTCCGCGAGGCGGCAAAGCTCATCGCCGCCTCCTCGCGCCCGGTGTTCTACGTCGGCGGCGGCGTGGTCAAGGGCCACGCTTCGGCCGAGCTCAAGGAATTCGCGGAGCTCGTCGGCGCCCCGGTCGTCACCACCCTGCAGGCCCGCGGTGCCTTCCCGGACAGCCACGAGCTGCACGTGGGAATGCCCGGCATGCACGGCTCGGTGTCCGCCGTGACGGCGCTGCAGCAGTCCGACCTGCTGATCACCCTCGGTGCCCGCTTCGATGACCGCGTCACCGGCGTGCTCTCCTCGTTCGCGCCCAACGCCAAGGTCATCCACGCGGACATCGACCCGGCCGAGATCTCCAAGAACCGCACCGCGGACATCCCGATCGTGGGCTCGGTCAAGGAGATCATCCCCGAGCTCACCGAGGCCTGCCGCACGCGCTTCGCCGACGAGGGCGCACCGGATCTCACCGACTGGTGGTCCACCATCGGCCGCCTGCGCGAGACCTACCCGATCGGCTTCACCGAAACCCATGACGGACTTTCGGCACCGCAGCACGTGATCCAGCGCATCGGCGAACTCACCGGCCCGGAGGCCGTGTACGTCGCCGGCGTGGGGCAGCACCAGATGTGGGCCGCACAGTTCATCAAGTACGAGCGCCCGCACGCCTGGCTGAACTCGGGCGGACTGGGCACCATGGGCTACTCCGTCCCGGCGGCCATGGGCGCGAAGGTCGGCAACCCCGACCGCGTGGTCTGGGCCATCGACGGCGACGGCTGCTTCCAGATGACCAACCAGGAGCTCGCCACCTGCGTCATCAACAACATCCCGATCAAGGTGGCGATCATCAACAACTCGTCCCTCGGCATGGTGCGCCAGTGGCAGACGCTGTTCTACGACGCCCGCTACTCGAACACGGACCTGAACACGGGCCACGGCACCGCACGCGTCCCGGACTTCGTGAAGCTCGCCGACGCCTACGGCTGCGTGGGCCTGCGCTGCGAACGCGACGAGGACATCGACGCCACCATCAAGCAGGCGCTGGAGATCAACGACCGCCCGGTCATCATCGACTTCGTGGTCTCCCGCGACTCGATGGTCTGGCCCATGGTCCCCTCCGGCGTGAGCAACGACCAGATCCAGATTGCTCGCGGCATGACGCCCGAGTGGGAAGAAGAGGACTAGAAAGCCATGGCACGCCACACTCTTTCCGTGCTCGTCGAAGACGTCCCGGGTGTCCTGACCCGCGTCGCCGGGCTCTTCGCCCGCCGCGCGTTCAACATCCACTCCCTGGCCGTGGGCCCCACCGAGGTCCCGGGCATCTCCCGGGTCACCGTGGTCGTCGACGCCGAGGGTGACCTGCTGGAGCAGGTCACCAAGCAGCTGAACAAGCTCATCAACGTCATCAAGATCGTTGAGCTCATGCCGGAGGCATCCGTGCAGCGCGACCACATCCTGGTCAAGGTGCGCGCCGATGCGGCAACCCGCCTGCAGGTCACCCAGGCCGCAGACCTCTTCCGCGCCTCCGTGGTCGACGTGTCCACCGACTCGTTGATCATCGAGGCCACCGGCAATGCCGATAAGATCAACGCACTGCTTGCGGTGCTTGAGCCGTTCGGCATCCGCGAAATAGTCCAGGCAGGCACCCTTGCCGTGGGCCGCGGGTCCAAATCGATGTCGGACCGCGCCCTGCGCTCCGTATCCGCCTAACACCCCCCCCGAACTCCACACAATCTTCACACCGAAACAAGGAGAAATTCCAGTGACTGACATGTACTACGACGACGACGCAGACCTCTCGATCATCCAGGGACGCACCGTCGCCGTGATCGGCTACGGTTCCCAGGGCCACGCCCACGCACTGAACCTGCGCGACTCCGGCGTCGACGTACGCATCGGCCTGAAGGCCGGCTCCAAGTCGATCGCCAAGGCCGAGGCCGAGGGCCTGCGCGTCGTTTCCGTCGCCGAGGCAGTTGCCGAAGCCGACGTCATCATGATCCTGACCCCGGACCAGGTCCAGCGCTTCGTGTACGCCGAGGACATCGCACCGAACCTGCAGCCGGGCGACGCCCTGTTCTTCGGCCACGGCTTCAACATCCGCTACGGCTACATCACCCCGCCGTCCAACGTCGACGTCGCCCTCGTGGCACCGAAGGCCCCGGGCCACACCGTGCGCCGCGAGTTCGAGGCAGGCCGCGGCATCCCCGACCTGATCGCCGTCGAGCAGGACTTCACCGGCGGTGCCAAGGCACTGGCCCTGTCCTACGCCAAGGCCATCGGCGGCACCCGCGCCGGCGTCATCGAGACCACCTTCACCGAAGAGACCGAGACCGACCTCTTCGGCGAGCAGGCAGTGCTCTGCGGCGGCGCCTCGCAGCTGATCCAGTACGGCTTCGAGACCCTGACCGAGGCCGGCTACAAGCCGGAGATCGCCTACTTCGAGGTCCTGCACGAGCTCAAGCTCATCGTCGACCTCATGTGGGAGGGCGGCATCGCCAAGCAGCGCTGGAGCGTCTCCGACACCGCAGAGTACGGCGACTACGTCTCCGGCCCGCGCGTGATCACCCCGGAGGTCAAGGAGAACATGAAGGCCGTTCTCGCCGACGTCCAGAACGGCAACTTCGCCAAGCGCTTCATCGAGGACCAGGATGCCGGGGCACCGGAGTTCCTGGCGCTGCGCGCCAAGGGCGAGGCCCACCCGATCGAGGCCACCGGCCGCGAGCTGCGCAACCTCTTCTCCTGGAAGACCAGCGATGACTACACCGAAGGTTCCGTCGCCCGCTAAGGCCCACAGCCCCAAGCCGGTGGCTGCCGCACGGTAGCCCCAGCCAGTTGGCCCCGATCCGCCGCAAGGCGGGTCGGGGCCAACTGCGTTAAGCGGGGCGGCCGCACCTCGCCACTGTTCCCCGCGGCCGGTGATCGGAGGAACATGGTGGGCATCCGGAGGACTGGATTCCCGGGGATGGAAGGAGCACACCATGAGCAAGGAGCCGCCGCATGTCGGGGGAGCGGGTCCCATCGTTGCGGGAGTGATGTTGAAGCAGCCGCGGCGGGTGGCCCTCGAGGCACGCGTCCTGGCCGAGGCCCTGGGCAGCACGCTGGTCTTCGCCTACATCGAGCCCAACAGCTACCTTGCCGAAGGGGAGCTGCGGGCGGAGATCCCCGGCAATTCCCTGGGTCCCTTGGAGATTGACGGGCAGGTCGGGGCGGACGCAGCAGACTTGGTGCGCTTCCTGGAAAGTTGCATGGCCGGCAGCCACGCGCCTTGGTCGCTCAGGGTCATTGCGGGGGAGCCGGGCAAGGTACTGGCCCGGCTGGCCGAAGAAGTCCACGCCCAAATGCTGGTGGTGGGAACCCGGCACAAGGGCGTCGGTGCGCACCTGTCCGAACTGTTCAATGGATCCACTGCTTCGCACGTGATCGCACACCAAAGCCTGCCGGTGGTGGTGGTTCCCGTGCACCACGAGGACCGCTGACCGACAGGCTGCCGCGGGCATGGTTCATCCGCGCCTGTCCATGACGAGGTTCCCCTGGACCGTGGCATATAGCCGGTGGCCGCCGAACACCGCCGGCAGCCCGTCCACCGGAGCGCGCAACCGCCCCGGACTGCTGTCGAGGCCGTCGACGCGCAGCCGGACGTGTCAGTCAACCATTGCTTCGCCCAAGCCTCCAGATCGGCGGTGGGCACCCGTGTCACGTGTTCCCGGCCGGAGGACCGCAGCTGGAACTCCACCTGCGAATCCGCCCTCGCGAGCGCTGGCCAGCAGGTACAGGGACTCGAGGTTCCAGCACGATCCACAGTTCCGTGCTGCCGGGAACCGGCGCTTTCGCGTGGCAGGTGGGACGTAGCGCCTCCTCGGTGGCGGCCAGCCGCCGCAGGCCCGCGACGTTCCGTGCGCGGACCAAGCATGAAGGCTGCAGGAACGGGAAACCCCAGCTGTTCTTCCAAGCGCACGTGGGCGTGCTGCCGAACGAATCTAGCGTGGGCATTGGCCCAGCTGCCCTGGTCAGTGGCGACGTCCGCTGGAAGCGCGCCGGTGCGTAGGAGCGCAGCAGCTTGCACCTGTACAAGTCCGACACAGATAGCTCTGCATGCTCGGCGTCCGGGTGGTTCTCCGTGAAGATCCGTGCGGCTTCCCGGACCGAGGAGGTGTATTTTTCCGGTGAGGTTCCTTGCGAGCTGATATTCGTACCGTTCCCGAGTGCGCGGATGAAGTAGTAGTCGTAGTCGGCAAGGATGGAGATGCGTCCGGCTGCCAGGTAACACCGGGCCAGCATCATGCGGTCCTCGAGCCGGGCCCTTCCCCAGCGGGGACCGGGTGTCGTGCGCGTCGAGCTGGCTTCGGCGGATGAGCTTTTGCGAGGCAAGCGTTGCCATGATCGTCCGGATCGGCACGTTGACCATCGTCCTGGAGAACAGTGCGGTATTCACGCCGTGCCCGCTGATGTCCACCACTCGCGGCGTGAGCACATCCGCATAGTGTTCGTCGGCGAAAGTGAGCATACTGCGCAGGGCTTCGGTACCGCCCACGTCGACCGCGTCGGAGCAGGAGACGTAGTCAGAAGCGCTGGCTTCGATCCTGAGGTATCGGTTCTTTCAGGACCATCCGTATTTCTGCTGGCGTAGGATCCGCCAAATCGAATGACGCGCCGCCAACATGTCCAGCAGCCTGCCTACGCCATCGGTTGAACCGTCGTCGACTGCAATGACCTCGAACAAGGAGGGATCCAGGTCCTGGGCAGCCAGGGATTCGAACAACTCCGAGAGATGCGGCATGGTGTTAAAGACTGGAAGGGCCATTGAAATCCGAGCGGTTCGTACGCTGCTCGTCGGTCCGCTGTCGGAAGCTATGATCCACGACTGCGCCAGGCGTGCACCGAAGCGGCCAAGATTGCGGTGCGCGGAACCCATGATCGCCCCGACTTACAACTGGCCTTCTGTTCCGGCTTCGGATAAATCCGGTTTCCGCAGGGAGCTGACTCTCCGTGGGCGTCGCATTCAGGCGACCAGCGGCGCACGATACGTGTGTCGTACGCTTCCAACGTTTCAATCGTCTTGTGCCGGTGAGGCGGCACCGGTATGACGGGGCATGCGAGTGTCGAGGCTGAAGGCGTCACTGGGAACCCGCGGGAATCACGCCACAGGCTCCGAATTGAGCGCTGTGGATTGCGAATGTCTGTCAGGATTTCACATGTCTGCAGAAGGCAAAGCGAGCCGAAATTCCGGGGTGCGCGTGGTCGATGTGAGACTCCGTCGCCCGCGGAACCGTGTAATCCACGGAATTGTCTTTGATCTTGGTGAAGAGAATGTTTCAGGATTTGTAGCCATAATCAAAATTTGTTGGATAGTGTATGAACCTGTCCGTTCGCCGTAAACACCTTGTCAGGAGCTTCTGGATGACGCGTAAGCACATCGGAATAGTGCTGGCCCTTGCCGTTTCACTCGTTGGTGGACCTACAGTGGTATCGGCGGCGCAGCTCCCGGCCGCGGCACTTTCGACACATGCAAACGTCACATTGGCACCGGCGAAAACCGTCAAGCAAACGACTGCAAAACTGAATCTTCGCAAGGGCGCCAGCACTTCTACGGCATCGCTTGCGTTGATTCCGAAGGGCACCACTCTCAGTATTCGCAAGGTCAGCGGAAAATGGCATCAGGTAACCTACAAGTCAAAAACCGGCTGGGTGTCCGGCGACTACCTGAAGACAGTTGCGCCTGCCCAACCGAAGGTCTACAACTACACCACCGGATACACCACGGTGCGGTCCAAGGCGTCGAGTTCTTCGAGCGCCATTCTCGCTGTGCAGCGTCGCACCAAGGTCGAGGTACTCGGCAAGAGCGGTTCCTGGGTCCGAGTGAAGGTTTCAGGCAAGACCGGATACGTCCCCGGCAGCACTCTGGCAAAAACTAGCCCGTCTGTGGTCAATCGATGGGTCAATGGCAAGCAGAAGGTCTTCGTGACGGCGAGCACCTCAAGCAAAAACCTGACCACGGTGGCATCAAACACCAAGGTTGAATGGCTTCGCACTTCGGGCTCCTGGCAGCAAGTCAAGACAACAGCAGGCATCGGTTGGATACCGTCAAAGTACCTTTCCAACAAAGCCATCAAGCCGCCGGTCTCAGACATCAAGCCGACCACTCCCAAGCCGCCGACGCCGTTGCCTCCTACGCTGAACTTCTCCACCCCGAAATGGACGACCAGCGCCGTCAACGTCCGTGCAGCGGCTGGCACGAACTACAAGAGCCAAGGCGTCATTCCTGCCGGCGAGAAGGTGCTCCAGGCACGCGCCGCGGACGGCTGGGCCAATGTGAAAACCAGCAAGGGCGCCGGATGGGTGAGCGAGCGATACCTCACTGCAACGCAAAACAAACCTGAGGAAAACCAGTACCGCTGGACCAGCGGGAACGTCAACCTGCGCACCGGCAACGGGACAACGTACGCGGTGATCGATGTAGTCCCGGCGGGTGAAAAAGTCACCTTCCTTGAATCGAAGGGTGGCTGGGCCCGTGTCGTTTCTAGCAAGGGCACGGGCTGGATCAGCGAATCGTTGCTCTCTAAGACGGCGGTCGCGACCCTGCAACCCGATACGCTTGCGGTCATTAACGCAGTTCGGGCCCGGTATTCAAGCGCTATCTCGTCCATTGGCGGAATACGCCCGGGGTCAGTGGGACACAGCGCCGGCAAGGCTGCAGACATCATGATCAAGGACTACCGGTCCCCGGCCAGCGTCGCCAAGGGAGACGATATGGCCCAGTTCCTGATCAACAACAGGGCATCCCTCGGAATCTCCTACTTGATCTGGCAGGACAAGATATGGCTCGGTCCCGCGCGGGGCTGGGAGGAGTACTCGAAATCCGGCAAGTACGGGCAGCAGTTCGTCGGAAACTGGAACGACACCACCTTGCACATGGACCACATCCACGCCGAAACCTATGGAAACTCGGGAACCCGAGCACCCTTGACCAAGTAGGTGATGGTTTCCGCCGACAGATGTTCAAGCCCCAGCAGACATGTCCAATGGGCAAGACTTCTCGGGATTCGTAGTTGGTCCCTCGACAGGTTGAGACGACGGTCGAGACTGGGACGAAGGACATCATCAGCGGCCCGTTGAACCAGCGTTCCTGTCGGAGCGCATCGTGGCAAGGGCCTCAACGTGCTGGCCCGTCTGCCGGGCGACGCGGGCCGCCTCACAACGCAGGTCTCGGCTCCGAGTAGACCGATACAGCAGGCAACAGTGAGCGATGAGGCACATGGGTCGTGGCTGCTAGTAGTATCGATGATGGTGTTCCGGCGTCGTCCTGAGCGGGTCGGACACCTGGCGGGCTCCATGGGGTACGTACATTTTTCAACACAGCCTCGTGGGCTGCCGACAATCTTCCCGAGAGGATCCACCCCGTCATGAGCTTGATCCGGCTGAACGACGTCAGTGTTCGCTTTGAAAACAACCAGATCCTGCGTGAGGCGTTTTTCAAGCTTGAGGCGGGGGACCGTGTGGGCCTGATCGGAAAGAACGGATCGGGCAAATCGACGCTGCTGAAGCTTGTCCTTGATCAAGTCGAGCCGGATACCGGCACGGTTGCCGTGGAGCTGGGAACGAAGATCGGGTACTTCTCTCAGTTCTCCGAGCTCAACGGCTCGTCGACGATTTCCGAGGTTCTCGATGGATTGTTCGTGGAGGTCAAGGAGATCGAGGCGGAGCTGACAGCCATAGACGTTGCGATTGCGGAGAACCCGAACGCCGATGAGATGGACAGGTTGATCCACCGCCAGTCCGAGCTCTTCGAATCCATGGACCGGCTCGATGGTTGGGACTACCACCGTTCCATCGACACGGTGCTCACGACGCTCGGGTTCGATGAAGCCCACCGTGTGTGCTCCATCGACTCGCTCTCCGGCGGCTGGCGCAACCGTGCGGCATTGGCGAAGATCTTGCTTGAGGATCCAGATGTCTTGTTGCTCGACGAGCCAACAAACTACCTGGATGTCGCGGGCGTCGAATGGCTTGAGAGCTGGTTCAGGTCCTTTAAGGGCGCCGCAATTATCGTCTCGCACGACCGGAAGTTCCTCGACTCCGTGGTGACCCGGATCATCGAGGTGGAGAACTTCCACCTGCATGAATACCCTGGGAATTTCGCTGAGTACGTGGTGGCCAAGCAGTTCAAGCTCAAGACTCTCGAGTCCCAGTTTGTCCACGAATCCGAGCTGCTGGCGTTCGAGGCGGAAGGCATCGCTGACCGTCGCGAGGCCGCCAAGGCAGCCAGCAAGGGATTGGACAACAAGCTCGCCAAGATCAAGAAGTCGCGGGCTCCGCGCCCCGTGGACAAGATCATTACCGAGATCTACGCTGGCCTGCACGTCAAGGACACGCTGTGCCGTGTTGAAAGCCTGAGCAAGTCCTATGGCGAGAAGACCTTGTTCCGCGACCTCAGCTTCGAGGTGCGCCGCGGCAACCGACTGATCGTCCTGGGATCGAACGGCAGCGGCAAGTCGACACTGTTGCGCGTCCTGATGGAGCAGGAGAAGCAGGACGCCGGCCACATCACCTGGACCAAAGGTGCCGCGGTTGTTTCCTACAACCAGGTCCTCGAAGAACTGGATCCCGAAGACACCGTGACGCATGCCGTCAACGCTTTGCCCGATTCCTTGGCGTTCTCGGCCACAAAGAAGTCCGTGAACCGGTTCCTGTCCATGTTCCAGTTCTCCGAAGCCGACCTGAAGAACCGTATCGGCAATTTGTCAGGTGGCCAGCGCTCGCGCGTCGCCATGGCCATGTGCTTGCTCTCCGGTGCTTCGGTGCTGATCCTCGATGAGCCCACGAACCACCTGGACATGTCCAGCACCCAGGTCATGGAGCGCGCATTGATGCATTTCCCCGGAGCAGTCGTCGTGGTCAGTCACGATCGGTTCTTTACCGAAAAGATCGCCACGCGGTACATTGTCTTTGGTGCGGATGAAACGAAACCCGGGGAAATCGCGGTTCGCGGGGCCTGAAACTGGGATTCAGGATCGTATGGAGGCCCCGCCCGGAACCTGAGGTTGATCTCCGGTAGCAGGGGCATACGTGATCCTGACAAGCACGCGTTGGATAGTTTGATCGCGGTCAATCTAAAGGACTTGAGAGCCAGAAATCTTGGCACCGAGACCTTGAACGCTTCGCACTAACTCCGGGGACAGCAGTTTGAGAATCGCTGCCAGCGAGTACACGAGCTCACCTCCATTCGCCGGCGCGACGGCCTTATCCGCGAAGGTGGGCAACTTTCGCTGGCTGCGACGAAGATTTCTGTACTGCTTCCTGGTCCGGGTTTTGCATAGGGGCATGGCCTGCGGTCTGATCACGCGACGTTGCGGTGTGAGGGGACTTTCGGATTTGATCAAACAGTCGGGCTCTCGCAGACCTGGATCGACCTTTCACCTGCGGCCCGGTCCGTCGCTGTATTCGGCCAGATGGAACAGTAGTCGGGCTTGATCGAGATAGGCACTGCCATGTCTATTTCAACAAGTCGTTCTTGCCTCAAAATCGCCTAATCGATGACCAGGGATGGTCCGTGACAGGTACTGGTATGGCGGACTTCTACCGATTCGTGGTTCAAAGCGGTTTGTAGGCGAGCGAAGTTCTGCAGGAATAGTGCAAGCAGGGGTAGTTAGTTGGAGCCATGTTCGTGCATCCTCGCTCCAACGAGATGAGATTCGCACATAATCAGCCGTGTCAGTCATATGCTGCCAAGTGCTTGCGGGTGGTTCTAACGGTTCACGGACAATCATGTACGAATCTTCGTTCGGGTCGTGACAACTCGAATCCACGACAATCCAGGGTGTCCCAGCGACGAGAGTAGCCCTTTCGTAGACGAAAGGGGCCGCCGAACAGGAGACTGGATTTCTATGGCTACTAACACTTGTGCTTGATGCGCGCGGTCTTATACTGATTGCACTTGGGCCCTAAGACTTAGCGAAAAACCTACTTCCACGTTGTTTGGAGGGCAGAGTCTTATGCGTAAATTCATTGTCAAGCTTGCCGTCGGGGCCTTGGCGCTGGCGCGCCTGACGCCGGGCACCTCAGAGGTTGCCACCATCTCCGTTGTCAAACGTTCCCTGAATCTCGACCGTATTCTCCGGATCGATTCATGTGTGCTGGGTCAGACCATCCAGGCCGTTGACTTCGGATCGGGCGCGGACCTATTCACCGCCACGCAAGTGGGCCAGGACACCCGCCTTTCCCGGTGCACGCGCACGGGGGTGGGTTCGTTCCTGTCCGCAGCGAGACAGCGTCTTGACGAAAGGGTGCTGCTACGGCGTATCCCTCCAGGTGTACACGAAAATGGGCCCGACCTGCATCTGGATCGGGAGCAGCTCAAACGGATTCCCTCCCTACTACTTCTCGCGGGCCATTTCGTTGATCCAGTACAAGAAGGCACCGGCCGGTTCGACGAAAGCGAGCTACCATCGCGTGAGCATGCTAAAGAACCTGGCCGCGATCGTCCCGGGAAAGTCCGTAAATACTATCTGCAGAAACATCGCCGTGGCCGACGGGGACGACCGGCTCGCCATCAGCACTACCTTCGGATCGGCTCACCACTACGCCGTCTATAAGACCGCGGCCCTGACCGAGCACATGCTTAAGGCACCGAGACAGAAACTGTCGATCTCGCAGGCCAAGGACCTGATGGTTGCCCAATTCAAGGAGCCGGCCGTCCACACGGGTCCTTTGAAGGCTTCGCCATCAAAGGTGTGGGGGCCAGTAAGAAATTCCCCTACGTTTTTGGCGGTCCGGCGAGGTCCGCGCCCACGATCTACCGCTACGCGTACACGAACAGCGGAAAGATCAAGCACGATCGGACCTGCATCGTCAGGGGCATCTACCCGGGATCACTTGACGCCGAGGGAATCAAGATGGACGTTGATCCGCGCAGTGGCGAAAAGTTTCGCGTGATCCACAGCCAGACCCCGACCAACCGCGACAGGAATGGGCGGAATAGCTTCAGGCTTTACGGATTCAATGAGCACCCCACGAGAGCCGTGCTGTAGAAACTGCTCAACGATGGTTGAGCCCCGGACGCCAACTGACTGAACTTCGAAAGGCCAATGGATGGACCGGCTGCTGTAGGTGGCAGCAGGGGGCATCATGACCGGCATGTTTTACGAAGCCAATGACTTCGTGGGACCTTTCCGGGATATTTCACGATTTCGATAGGTGTTAGTCCGCAGCCAACGAGGGGAGACCGTATTCCAGGAATTGTGAAGCCGAGAAATGGCACTATCAACACTCGACAGAGACAGTGTCCCATTTTCGGATGCGCGGCGCCGACGGGCCGCTCGGTCATAGGCCCTGTAACATCCGCGTCGTCTTGGCGTCGGTCACATGGATTCCGGTTCATGAGAATCGTCCAAATGCCTGCTGTACATAACGAATCGCCGATAAATCTGTTGTTCGTGCTGATTGGGCCACGAACGATGCAAAGTTAGGCTGTTGGAGCTTGGCTTCTCGATGCTTTGGGCCTCCTTCAGTTCGGTATTTCTCTTGGGGAGAAGACTGATGAATAAACTGGGAATGCGGGTCGCTTCGTCGGTCCTCGTGTTTTTGTTCATGGCGGCGAGCGCGCCTGGCTTTGCTGCTACCCCGGTGGTGCTACGCACGGTGACGCCGGAGAAGGCCATACGCTTTGGCCCGCCTGTCTCGGATCGAGTGATTCAATCGTTCGACTTTGGAGCGGGAACCGATGTATTTTTCGTACAACCGTCAGGTGCAGACACTGTACTTTCCAGGTGTTCGCGCAACCCCTCGGGAGGCTGTACGCAGCGCGACAGCGTGAGACTTCCTGGCTATGGGCACGGCGAATCACTGGAGGTGTATTCGTCCAACGGACGCACCTATGCATGGCTTGGAAGCGAAACTGGCCAGACCCCACCCTTTTACCACTCGAGATCGATCTCGCTGATCGAGTACGTCAAAGCGCCGGCAGGTTCGAAAAAGGCAAGTTATCGCCGAATCGGAACGATCATAAATTTGGCGGCAGTCGCCCCAGGAAAAACGGGCCCTGCCGTTCGCAGCGCCGTAGCACTGGCCGACGGCGGTAATAGGCTGGCAATTCGTGTTCAACTCGGAGGATTCCGTTCAACTACCTACTATGGCATTTACAGGACCTCAGAGTTGACTAGTCTCATGAAAAGGGCTCAGGGGCAGAAACTGTCGATTGCAAACGCCAAGAATCTTCTGGTGTCGCAATTCACTGAGCCAGTGAGCCCGAACAATTCTTTTCAAGGATTCGATATTAATGGTATCGGCACTACAACAAAGAACCTCTATGTTTTTGGAGGCTATACCGGGCAAGCTCCGACTATATATCGTTACACGTGGACGAATGGCGGGCGGGCGACTCATGTAAGGACCTATGTACTACGAGGGCCCTTTGCCGACGGCATTGAAGCTGAAGGCATCAAGGCCGAGGCCGATCCAACGAGTGGAGGAAAGACGCGCCTGCAAATCGGACTGGTGCCGACCGAACGAGACGCCGACAACCGAAAAATCTTTCGCCTATTCCGATTTGCGGAGTAGTTCGTGAGGTACCGCGGTGATACTTGGTATGGCAATAGGACCGCGCTCAGGAGGAACCCGGCTAGTTGCGACACATGAAAAGCGCGGCGTGTTCCCAGCTGCCCCAAACTGCAATGAAGTGGTCTGGGTCACGGAATCCCGCTTGAGTGCCGCAGTTGGGAAAATCCACTTCCTACAGATTCCTGAGTCAGCGGGTTCGCATGGATGTTTTGATCCTCGTTTTCACTGTGCCCAGACAGCCCGTTGATGTCGTGATTGTCGTCAGATTGTCGGATTGGCTGGCTTTCGCGTGTTCAACGTCGGGCAAGCATCTGGTGTCGATGCCAGGGTTTTTCTGCCGGAAGAAATTTCGCTCATATCAATTGGTGGGGCAAGATCGCGCTAACCCAAAATCTACGAATTTGTGGCGCTCTATTTTGAGAATGTTTCTAATTTAATGGTATTAAAGTCTACATTCTGTGGTTACTTGAGGATGCTGAAGCCATTGGGGATCATCGAATTCAATTGTTATGCTTAGCGTTTCTTTCTTGAGGGGAGACCGCATGAAGATGAAGATAGTCGTCTTGACGCTGGCTGCCTTGCTCATCGTGTTGAGTACACCAGGAAATGATGCTGGAGCCATTGCGAAGCGGACATTCGCCCCCAGTCAACCTCTCGGGTTGGCACCTCCAGCTGATGATCGCGTATCTCTGGCATTCGGCAACGGCGCTGAGGCCGATGTCTTCTTCGCGAAGCAAGTTGGCAGTAGTACACACTTGTCGCGTTGCTCACGGACAGCAACGGGCAAATGCCTACAGTGGGACGGTGCGCTATTGCCAAATCATGGTCGTGGTGAGTCGCTTGAGGTGTTCAGCAATAATGGCAGGGCCTTTGCCTGTGTAGGGAGCGCTGCCGACGCGATATCGCCTTTTGCCCGTAGAGGAACATCGCCTTGCTCGAGTACGTGATAGCGTCGCCCAGCTCGAAAAGGCCGCTTATCGACGAGCCGGTACGCTAACAATCCTGGCGGCAGTTGCCCCAGAAGTTCTGGGATGCCGGACGGAAGCGCGGTTACAACTGCCGACGGCAGCAATCGAATTGCGCTTCGTGTGCGAGTAGTGTCGTCCATGTCGTCAACCTACTGCGGGATTTACAAGGCCGACGCCTTAACTGAGCGTATGGAACGGGCGCTAGGAAGAAGACTTTCGATCTCCAAAGCCGTCGATCTGAGTTGACTCGATTCCAAGAGCTTAATTGTCAATACAACTCTTTCCAAGGATTTGACATCACGGGCTCAGGAACGAGCGAGCAGAGGACATGCTCTCTTCTTCGGGCAATGGGCCAAATCAAAAACATTCTACAGGTTTGCCTACTCCAACAAAGGAATGATCAGCCATGACCGCACCCACCGCATAACAGGTTCATCCCTTGACACACATGAAGCCGAAGGCCTTGAGGGTGAGGTTGATCCGTCAATCGGCGGCAAGACGCGTGTGCTATTCGGCATCAGTCCAAGAACGCGCGTAGGCGCCGGCGGAAAGGTCTACCTCTTATGCAAGTTCGCAGAATGACTGGAATCTGCTGTAAAAATCAATCGATGGGTTCAAGCCGGTAGCATGTTCGGCTCCACCTTTCCGGAGCAGACGGCTTCGCCGCTCCCCTTATACTGCATGGGGTGGAATTCTTGACGGGGCATTTCGCGGACCTGCGGATAGGTCGAAGTTCCGCATCATGTTCTGCGACGGGGTAGTCGGGTGGTACATCGAGACAGAGTCTCTATGGCCCATTGGTTCCTCGGGGGATCTGTGACCGTCGCCGGTGCTTTGGGCAAATGACAATTCGTCGAAGTTCGGCTGAGGAGCCTGCCATGAACTCTCGAACCTGAAAGTCAAAGCGCAGCCTGTGGAGCTGCCGCCCATGTGCCTAGTGGTGAAGCCATAAAGAATCCGAGCGCTATGAAATACTTCACAATCATCCTCGTTGGGTCCGTAACATCACGCAGTCGACCCCTGAATATGACATTGCGGGCGATATTCTGGGCATCTGGTCGGGTCGTTCCCCGGTCAAGCATCCAGCCCACTGAAATAGCAAAGGTGCCACCCCGTGTCTGTAAACAAGCCAGTCGTCCTCTTGGCCGAAGAGCTCTCACCCGCGACCATTGCGGCCTTGGGACCCGATTTTGAAATTCGCCAGACTGACGGTGCGGACCGCTCCCAGTTGTTGGAAGCCATTGCTGATGTCGATGCAATCCTTGTGCGTTCGGCAACGCAAGTCGATGCCGAAGCAATCGCCGCGGCCAAGAACCTCAAGGTCATCGCCCGTGCCGGCGTCGGCCTAGACAACGTTGACATCAAGGCCGCCACCCAAGCTGGTGTCATGGTCGTTAATGCCCCAACGTCCAACATCATCTCCGCTGCTGAATTGACAGTCGGGCACATCGTCTCGCTGGCTCGCCGTATCCCCGCGGCAAACGCCTCGTTGAAGGGTGGCGCCTGGAAGCGCAGTTCCTACACCGGCATCGAGCTCTTTGAGAAGAAAGCCGGCATCATCGGACTTGGACGCATCGGGGCCCTAGTCGCGGCACGCCTTCAGGGCTTCGACATGGAGATCCTGGCCTATGACCCGTACATCACCCCGGCCCGTGCCCAGCAGCTCGGCGTCACCTTGGTGACCTTGGACGAACTGTTGGCCCAGTCGGACTTCATCACGATTCATATGCCCAAGACTCCTGAGACAGTGGGCATGCTCGGCGCGGAGGCCTTTGCCAAGATGAAGAGCAGCGCCTACGTGATCAACGTGGCCCGCGGCGGATTGGTGGACGAGGAAGCGCTGTATAAAGCCCTGAAGAACCAGGAAATCGCAGGCGCCGGCATTGACGTGTATGTCAAGGAACCAAGTACGGATCTTCCGTTCTTCGAATTCGACAACGTGACAGTGACCCCGCACCTTGGCGCCTCGACCGATGAGGCTCAGGAAAAGGCCGGCGTTTCGGTTGCCAAGTCCGTTCGACTGGCCCTGGCTGGCGAGCTGGTTCCGGATGCCGTAAACGTTGCAGGAGGAATCATTGACGAGAACGTTCGCCCCGGCATCCCGCTCATCGAGAAGCTGGGCCGAATTTTCAACGCACTGACCGTGGGTTCGCTGACCAACATCGACGTGGTCGTTGCCGGCGAGATCGCGTCACTGGATGTTAAGGCCTTGGAGCTTTCTGCACTCAAGGGCGTCTTCATGGACGTTGTTTCGGACCAGGTGTCCTACGTGAACGCCCCGGTTCTGGCAGAGCAACGAGGCGTGGCAACGCGCCTGCTGACGACCTCCGAATCACCTGAGTACCGCAACCTGCTCACTCTCAAGGGTGCATCGACCGAGGGCACCCAGCTCTCCGTTTCGGGCACGTTGACCGGCCAGAAGCAGATTGAGAAGCTCGTGGGTATTAACGGCCACGAAATTGAAATTCCGGTGACTGACCACATGATCGTCTTGCGCTATGCCGACCGCCCGGGCGTCATCGGCACATTGGGCAATGTCTTGGGTGAACAGGGTGTCAATATCGCGGGGATGCAGGTCGCCCGCCACGATGAACGCGGCGAAGCACTGGCCGTTCTGGCCATTGATTCGGCTTTGCCGGCCGGTGTCTTGGATATTGTCGGTGCTGCAATCGGCGCCACAATTGCGCGCGAAATCAACCTCGAAGGCTGACGTTCTCACGCGCTAACACGAAGCGTGCTCCGCACCTGCCCGAACCCTTCAGCGAACATTTTGGAGGATTCGCGGCAGCGTGTGGGGCATGATTTGTTTTTCGGGTAGCAGGGGCCGCTGACATCCGAGATCTTGAAGACGCGTGTCCGAACTCTGCCCAAGCTTTTGTTCAGCGCAAGAGATTATCGGATGGCTGATCGCCCAGAAGTTCACTTGGCGTTTCGCGTCGGTATGCAGACCTGGACAGAACAGCATATATGACGCTTCGGATGAGCTAAGTGATGCCAAACTACGGTAGATTTCTAGGGTGACTTCTGAGCAGACTCCGTTTTATATCACCACCGCCATTTCCTACCCTAACGGCGTGCCGCACATCGGGCATGCCTACGAGGTAATCGCGACCGACGCCATGGCACGCTTCAAACGACTTGACGGCTTTGACGTGTTCTTCATGACCGGTACCGACGAGCACGGCCAGAAGATGTTGCAGACCGCAGAAAAGCAGGGAATCACCCCGCGCGAGCTGGCGCAGCGGAACTCGGATGCCTTCCAAGCCATGAACGACGAGCTGGGTATCAGCTACGATCGATTCATCCGCACCACCGACTCTGATCACTATGCCGCTGCCCAGGCTATCTGGAAGCGAATGGAGACGAACGGCGACATCTACCTGGATAAGTACAGCGGTTGGTACTCCGTGCGGGACGAAGCTTTCCACGCGGAGGAAGATACAGAAGTCCGCGAGGACGGAGTTCGGTACTCGAAGGAAACCGACACCGAGGTTTCCTGGACAGAAGAGGAATCGTACTTCTTCAAACTCTCTTCCTACCAGGACAAGCTGCTTGAGCTTTACAAGTCGCAGCCAGACTTCGGTGCTCCACACTCGCGGTTCAACGAAGTCATCCGATTCGTGGAGCGCGGTCTGGAGGACCTGTCGATTTCGCGCACGACCTTTGACTGGGGAGTCCCGGTTCCGGGCAACAAGGACCACGTCATGTACGTGTGGGTTGATGCATTGACCAACTACCTGACGGGCGCAGGTTTCCCGGACGTGGAGGCCGAATCCTTCAAGAAGTACTGGCCCGCGGACGTACACGTGATCGGCAAGGATATTTCGCGCTTCCACGCGATCTACTGGCCAGCATTCCTGATGTCGGCGAAGCTGCCGTTGCCGAAGCGAGTGATGATCCACGGCTTCCTCCACAACAACGGTGTGAAGATGTCGAAATCACTCGGCAACGTGGTTTCACCCACGGACTTCATTTCGCAGTACGGACTGGACCAGGTCCGCTACTTCTTCCTGCGCGAAGTTCCCTTCGGTGCGGACGGAAGCTACAACCATGAAGCCATCGTGGCCCGGATGAACTCGGACCTCGCCAACAATCTCGGCAATCTGGCCCAGCGCTCGCTGTCGATGGTGGCCAAGAACTGCGGGGGATTGGTACCCACGCCAGGTGACTTCACAGAAGCCGACCAGAACATCCTGGCGGAGGCCGGGAAGCTCCTCGAACTTTGCCGCGACTCGTACTCACGCCAGGAGTTCAGCAGGGCCCTTGAAGCCATTTGGACTGTCCTCGGTGATACGAATGCCTACTTCGCGGATCAAGCCCCATGGGTGCTCCGGAAGACCGACCTCGCACGTATGGAAACAGTCCTTTACGTAACTCTGGAAGTAGTGCGCCGCGTGGCGCTGCTGGTGCAGCCGGTCATGCCGACTGCCGCGGCATCTTTGCTTGGAGTCTTGGGACAGCCTGAAGGATCGGCGCGGGATTTCGAAGCATTCAATACGACCCTCGTCGCCGGCACGGAGCTGCCTGCGCCAACACCGATTTTCCCGAAATACGAAGAACCGACGCAGTAGCTGGTAGGAAGCCACTTCGGTAGGCCGAAGCCGGGTGCGTGGAGCCTTGCCCAAGTAGTGGCTCCACGCACCCGGCTTTTGCATTTCCGCTTATGAGCCAAGTGATTCCATCGACAGCGGTAACCCATGGCCGAGGTGGGAATCGATTCGCCGGTCACTTGATTTCGGGAGGCAGTCGAGCCATTCCACACCCCTACCGTCTAAATGGCCATCCTCCAAGGTGAGTTGGAGTGAGTAACCGGTGCGACGTGATTGTAAGTGCATCGGCTCTGTGATTCAAGAGCCAGCTACGGCGACACCACACCGGTTTCATAGGCAATGACGACAGCCTGAACTCGGTCCCTCGCATTGAGTTTTGCCAAGATATGTCCAACGTGCGTCTTGACCGTTGCTTCCGAGAGATACAGGCCGGCGGCGATTTCCGGGTTGGACTGCCCAATGGCGATGAGCCCAAAGACTTCACGTTCGCGAGGCGTCAGCGACTCGACTGCCTTGACATGCCGGCTGTCCGGCAGCGTCGAACGACGAAGAATGGGTGCGACATGATCCAGCAGCCTGCGGGTGGTTGAGGGAGCGATAACCGCGTCTCCGCGATACACCGTGCGAATGGAGTCCAGCAGTTCCTCTGGCGGTGCATCCTTCAGCAAGAATCCGCTGGCACCGGCTTGGATAGCCGAAAGCGCATACTCATCAAGGTCGAAGGTTGTCAGCACAATGACTTTTGGGCCGAAGGTATCCTTGGCCCGTCCGGCCAGAAGCTGTTCGGTTGTCTGGATGCCATTCATCTCGGGCATGCGGACATCCATCAAGATGACATCCGCCTGTCCCAACATCGTGGATGCGAGGGCTTCGCGTCCGTTGGAAGCTTCGGCGATAACCTCGAGGTCGGGTTGTGAGTTGATCAGCATCCTGAAGCCACTGCGGACCAAGAGCTGGTCATCCACGAGGGCGACTCGGATGGGGTTTTCTTTGAGCAAGATTTTCTAGTCCTCTGTGTAGGGGATGAATACATCCACTTGGAAGCCGCCACCCTGGCTGGGCTTTGCATTCACCCGGCCATCGTAGAGCGAAACCCGTTCGGCCATTCCACGTAGTCCTTGACCAGCATCTGCAGTACTCAGGGCTCCGGCCCCACGACCGTTGTCCGAAACCTGGATGTTCAATCCATTGTTGTCCCATGTGACGGAAACTGTTGCCTGTGCGGATGGACCGGCATGCTTGACAACGTTTGTCAACGCTTCCTGGACCGCGCGGTAAGCGGTCAACTCTGCACCTGCGGGCAGCTCTCGACGAGGTTGCCCCGATACGGCATAGCTGATGTCGAGACCCGTCTTGCGCGTTGCATCCAGCAGGTCCTCCAAGTCTGCGAGAGTGGGGAGCGGGCGCGTCGAAGCTTCCTCGTCATTCCGGAGTACCCCCAAAAGGCGGCGCATCTCGCGAAGTGACCCACGACCAGTACTGGCGATAGTTGCAAGTGTTTCTCTGGCAATTTCCGGGTCATCTTTGCTGGCATATCTGGCGCCGTCGGCCTGGGTGATGATCACGGACAACGAATGTGCCACGATGTCATGCATTTCTCGTGCAATGTGGCTGCGTTCATCAGCGGCAGCTAGATCCCGTTCCTGCTGGCGTTCTATTTCGAGTCTATGGGCCCGGTCCTCCAGGGTCTGCAACGTCAGACGTCTAGTACGTGCAAGGTCGCCGAAAGTCCATGCGACCATGACTATGAGACCAAGTCCGACGAAGCTGACAATGCTTCCCTCAATGGTAAAGCCGGAGGCCATGCCCATTCTGGCGGTACCGAGCAGGGCACCCAGAAAGCCCGCGGCTAATCCGCCGAGTGACTGCATGCTCTTTCCGTATGCGGCGAGTGTGTACACAGTAATCGGTACGGAAATCTGGGACGGCAGGTACACATCTGTGACGCCAGCCTGAATCAAGTGAGCTACCACGATGATGGCCGCGGACAGGCCGGGTTTTCGGCGACGCCAAATCAAGGGTAGCGTCTGCGCTGTGCCCAAGATCATCGCGGGAATGACCATACTGAAGCCGCTGACGTTGATGCCTGCCATGGTGAAAGCGCCGAAGAATCCAAAGACGATCCAGATTCCGATTCCAAGAAGCATGTCAACCCTGTTGGGGTTTTCTCGGATCCATCGGTCTATGGTGCGGTGCGGTGTCATCGAGTCCTGCGTAGTCTGCTGAAAGAGGGCGTTGTGAACAGCCTACGCCGAGCTGTCTCCGCGGACATCATGCCAGGGTCTTATTGACCCACGTCACAAGAGATCAATTTGTCCATATTTTGAGATCCATTGCTCACATAGTGATACTGGTAGATAGCATTAGTAGCATGAGCGAATCCTTGAATATTGCCGTCATTCCAGGTGACGGAATTGGTCCTGAAGTAATTGCCGAGGCTGTAAAGGTCTTGAAGAAGGCAACCATGCAAAGCGGCGCGCCATTGGCGCTCACCGAGTACAAGCTCGGTGCCGAGCATTGGCTCGAGACGGGCGAGACGCTGCCGGAAGAGACACTCGAGGCCTTGAAATCCCATGACGCGATCCTCTTTGGCGCTGTCGGTGCTGCTCCAGGTGACACCCGTATTCCCTCCGGGCTCATCGAGCGCGAACTCTTGCTCAAGCTTCGATTTACGTTGGACCACTTCGTAAACCTGCGTCCGGCAAAGCTCTACCCCGGGGTTCCCAGCCCGCTCGCGGAGCCTGGTGAAATTGACTTCATCGTTGTTCGTGAAGGAACCGAAGGACCATACGTCGGTAACGGAGGGACCCTGCGCCAAGGAACGCCGTACGAAATAGCCACAGAAGTTTCGATTAACACCGCGCATGGAGTTGAACGAGTGGTTCGCGACGCGTTTCGTCGGGCATCCGAACGCACACGCAAGCATGTGACCCTGGTCCACAAGCACAACGTCTTGGTTTATGCCGGCCACCTTTGGAAGCGCACCGTTGAATCCGTGGCCGCGGAGTTCCCGAACGTCACCCACGACTACCTGCACGTTGATGCTGCGACAATTTTCATGACCACCAATCCGTCGCGCTTCGACGTGATCGTGACAGATAACCTGTTTGGCGACATACTCACGGACCAGGCCGGCGCGATCACGGGCGGCATTGGCTTGGCGGCTTCGGGAAACATCAACATGGATCGCACCGCGCCGTCGATGTTCGAACCTGTGCATGGATCCGCGCCTGATATCGCCGGGCAGCAGAAGGCCGACCCCACCGCAGCGATCCTCTCGGTCGCGCTGTTGCTTGACCATGTGGGTTTGCCGGAGGCCGCACGACGCGTTGAAGAAGCGGTGGAAAGTGACATTGCCTCACGAGATGAACTAACCGACCCGCGTACCACCGCCGAAATCGGCGATGCAATCGCCGCGGCGCTGGCTTAGGCTTGAGTCTAGGTTCGTGACAGAACCGAATCTTAGGGTGGCAAGTCATGATTGGCTTGCCACCGCAAAACCTTTCGAAGAGGAAGCCTGACGGCATCATGGAATTCACCGAAGAACTTTCACACCAGCGCAAGAGCGACCAGGACCGTGCCGCCATTTTGGCGAATCCCGGATTTGGCGACTACTTCACCGACCACACTGCAGTCATTGACTGGAGTGCCGATGAAGCTGGCGTGGCAGGAACTTGGGACAACGCCCGCATCGAGCCCTACGGGCCAATTGCCCTGGATCCGGCCGCTTCGGTTCTGCACTACGGCCAGGAAATCTTTGAGGGTCTTAAAGCCTATCGCCACGCGGACGGAACCGTTTGGACCTTCCGCCCCTATGCGAATGCTGCCCGGTTGAATCGTTCGGCCGAGCGTCTTGCGCTGCCGCAGCTTGATGAGGAAGCCTTTGTCGAGTCTCTGCGCCGGTTGGTCAAGGCTGATGTGCATTGGGTTCCGTCCGGAGATGGTGAAGCTCTCTACCTGCGTCCATTCATGATTGCCACCGAGGCTTTCCTGGGAGTCCGGGCAGCGCGGGAAGTTTCCTTCCGCGTCATCGCATCTCCCGCCGGGAACTACTTCGGCGGTGAACTGAAGCCCGTGGGGATCTGGGTTTCCCACAACTATGCCCGTGCCGGCCGCGGAGGCACCGGTGCGGCGAAATGCGGCGGCAACTACGCTGCTTCACTTGTGGCCCAGCTGGAAGCCGAACAGAACGGCTGCAAGCAAGTCCTCTTCCTGGATCCTTTCAACGACGAAGCTGTCGAGGAGCTTGGCGGCATGAATGTCTTCTTCGTCATGAAGGGCGGCAAGCTTGTGACCCCGCGTTTGACGGGAACCATTCTTGAAGGGGTAACCCGCTCCTCAATCATCCAGCTGGCCAAAGACAGGGGAATGGATGTTGAAGAACGGACGATCACCTTGGGCGAATGGCGCAATGGAATCGCCAGCGGCGAGATCGAAGAAGTCTTCGCTTGCGGCACGGCCGCTGTCATCACGCCGATCGGCGTCCTCAAGAACGGTGAAGAGCAGATTGGAGACCCCGAAGCTCCAGCCGGAGAGGTAACCATGGCGCTGCGGACCGAATTGCTTGGCATCCAGACCGGCGCGGTAGCCGATCGACACGGTTGGCTCGAACAGCTGGCGTGAGCCTCAGGCTGAGGGTGTTGGGTGGGATTCATTACGAACCCGCCCAACACCTGTTTTAAGCGGGGGAGATCCAGAGCAATCGTCACTACAATGGAACGCATGCGCATTTTGGTCACCGGCGGTGCCGGTTATATCGGATCCCATACCGTTCTCCTTCTGCTTGAAGAAGGTCATGAGGTTCACGTGTACGACAACCTCACCAATTCGTCCCCGGAAGCGCTGCGACGCGTGGCCGAGATTACCGGGAAAAAAGCCCGTCTGCACGTGGGGGACCTGCTGGACCAACGCATGCTTCACAGCGTGTTTTCCGAAGTGAAACCCGAAGCCGTTGTTCACTTCGCGGGTCTGAAGGCGGTGGGAGAATCGGTGGAGTTCCCGATGCGCTACTACCGCAACAACGTCACGGGAACCTTGAACCTACTGGAAGCGATGGACGCACAAAACGTCCATACCTTGGTGTTTAGTTCATCGGCGACGGTTTACGGCGATGCAGGTGTCGTCAAGTACAAGGAAGATCTGAAACTTGAGGCGGTTAACCCATACGGCCGTACCAAGATGCACGTCGAGCAAATGCTTGAAGACGTTGCTGGTTCGAGCGACAAATGGCATATCGCCCGCCTGCGCTACTTCAACCCTGTCGGTGCCCACGAGTCTGGGCGAATTGGAGAGGACCCAACGGGCGTCCCCAACAACTTGATGCCGTTCATCTCACAAGTTGCAGTAGGCCGACGCCCTGTTTTGCGAATCTTTGGCGATGACTATCCGACTCCGGATGGCACAGGCGTTCGCGACTACATCCACGTGGTGGACTTGGCCGCGGCGCACCTGGCAGCCCTTGAATACAGCATCGATCATGCCGGCGCCCATGCGTGGAACATCGGCACCGGGCATGGCAGCTCCGTTCTTGACGTAATGCATGCCTTCGAACGAGCAGCCAATCGTCGGATTCCCTACGAGTTGGTTGAACGCCGCCCTGGAGATTTGGCTGAGTACTATGCCGATCCGACGCTCGCCCGCGAAGAAATTGGGTGGAAAGCCGAGCGGGGATTGGAAGAAATGGTGGCGGACAACTGGCGCTGGCAATCAGGGAATCCCAACGGCTACTTGGACAGTAGTCCCGGTGGGCCGCATGACTACGAAGAGTCCAATGAAGGGGAAACAATTCCTACGGAGCCTAATGGCGATACTGGTTCAGACGAAACCACTAAACTGTAAACCATGCGTATTGCTCGTTTTGTAGTTGACAGTGACCCGATGTATGGAGTCGTTGAAGGAGATGATGTTTTGGTCATCGCCGGAGACCCATTCTTCCAAGGCATCAAGCCCACCGGAGCCAAGCACAAGCTTGACGACGTGCGCCTGCTGGCCCCGATCATTCCCCGTTCTAAGGTGGTTTGCTTCGGGCGCACCTATGCGGACCACGCAGCAGAACTCGGGAACCAAGTTCCGGCCGAACCGCTAATGTTCCTGAAGCCGAATACCTCCGTGGTCGGATCCGGTGACCCGATCACGTTGCCGAGCTTTTCCGACGAGATCTCCTACGAGGGTGAACTCGCGGTTGTCATCGGTAGGATCTGCAAGGATGTTCCCGCCGAAAAGGCTAGGGACGTCATCTTTGGCTATACTGTGGCCAACGACCTCACTGCCCGTGACGCACAGCGCACCGACGGCCAGTGGGCACGGGCCAAGGGCTGGGACGGAGCCTGCCCGCTTGGTCCCTGGATCCAGACCGAGCTTGACCATGACGACACGCAGCTGACCACCCGTTTGGACGGCAAGGTGGTTCAGGACGGTAATACCTCCGACATGGTCTGGAGCGTCAACGACCTCGTTGCTTATGCTTCGCAGGCCTTCACGCTGCTTCCCGGAGACGTGATACTCACTGGGACCCCAGCTGGCGTTGGCACTGTCGTCGAGGGCCAGCGCGTGGAAGTCGAGATCGAAGGAATCGGAACCCTGAGCAACCCGTTCCGCCGCTGAGAGTAGAAGAACTGAACGTGTTTGTCGGATGACCCATTTTGACAAGGAACTGTTGGACAATATGATTCATCAGTCGATTTCTTTTTTGCCATCGAAGTCGGCACCACACTGCAATGGGCCCCGGTACACCGGGGCCCATTGGTGTTAGTCAGATGGTATCGGGGATTCGTTAACTTGGGGCCTTGTTTCAAACGGATTTCTCATTTCCTGCCGAGGATTCTCCCCGAGCTTCTATCATTGCAATATTTGAAGCCGGGACGATAGCGGCGCCTGCCTTGAGCCGGTGCCGGCGGCTTTGATTTCCGTCGAATTCAAAGAAAGTCGTACAGCGACGAATGCTCGAAAGCGCTCTGGGCAGAACCGGTGACAGTGCGCAACCACGGCGCCCCGAGGGGCTTGTCCCGTTCGGGGTGAACTTGGTCGAAACCTTCTAAGCGGTTGGTCGCAGCCCCTTGCTGCGAAGCCGTGAGAATGTTCCTCGGGGTAAATGCCTATAGCAGAAGGGCGACCATTGGAGGGGTCGATCCCGACACGGCTTGGCGCAATGGCCGGGCGGCATAGAATGGACACATCATGACTGATGCAGCCCTCATTCCCACCGTGACCGATGAAACCCCCGTCCGCGTACGCTTCTGCCCGTCCCCGACCGGCACCCCGCACGTTGGCCTGATCCGCACCGCCCTGTTCAACTGGGCCTATGCGCGCCACACCGGCGGCAAGATGATCTTCCGCATCGAAGACACCGACGCGAAGCGTGACTCCGAAGAAAGCTACAACCAGCTGCTCGACGCCTTGGACTGGCTCGGCATCACCTGGGATGAAGGCGTCAACGTCGGGGGCCCGCACGAGCCGTACCGCCAGTCCCAGCGCGGGGACATCTACCAGGACGTCATCGCCAAGTTGCGCGACGCCGGGCACCTGTACGAGTCCTTCTCCACCCCGGAAGAGGTTGAGGAACGCCACAAGGCCGCCGGCCGCGACCCGAAGCTGGGCTACGACGGATTCGACCGCGACCTCTCAGCCGAGCAGATCGCCGCATACCGAGCCGAGGGCCGCGAGCCTGTGCTGCGCGTCCGCATGCCGGATGAGGACATCACCTTCACCGACCTGGTGCGCGGCGAAATCACGTTCAAGCCGGGCACCGTTCCCGACTTCGTGGTGGTTCGCGCCAACGGCCAGCCGCTTTACACCCTGGTGAACCCCGTCGACGACGCGCTCATGGGCATCACCCACGTTCTGCGCGGTGAGGACCTCTTGTCCTCGACCCCGCGCCAGATCGCGCTCTACCGGGCCCTGATCGATGTCAACGTCGCCCAGTACATGCCGCTCTTCGGCCACCTTCCGTACGTCATGGGCCAGGGAAACAAGAAGCTTTCCAAGCGCGACCCGGAATCGAGCCTGTTCCTGCACCGCGATCGCGGATTCATCCCGGAGGGCCTGCTCAACTACCTGTCCTTGTTGGGCTGGTCCCTGAGCGCCGACGAAGACATCTTCACGCGCGAGCAGCTCATCGAGGCCTTCGACGTCCACGACGTGCTGTCCAACCCGGCACGCTTCGACCTCAAGAAGGCCGAAGCCATCAACGGCACGCATGTGCGCATGCTGGAAGCCAACGACTTCCGGGACCGTCTCGTTCCCTATCTGCAGGCCAACGAGCTGGTGGGCGACGAGCTGACCGAGCGCCAGCAGGAAATCCTCACCGAGGCAGCCCCGCTGGTCCAGGAGCGCATCACGCTGTTGGGTGAGGCTCCCGAGATGCTGGAGTTCCTCTTCCGCGGTGACGCCGAGATCGTCCCCGCTGCGGACGCGCTGAAAGGTCTTCCGGAAAACACGGCCGAGATCCTCGACGCCGGCCTGGCCGCACTCGAGGCTGCGCCCGAATGGACCGCCGAGGCCATCCAGGAGGCGCTGAAGGCCGCTTTGGTGGAGGGGCTCGGCATCAAGCCTCGCCACGCATTCGGCCCGATCCGCACCGCAGTGTCCGGCAAGCGGATTTCCCCGCCGCTCTTTGAATCCATGGTGATTCTCGGCAAGGATTCCTCGCTTGCCCGCGTGAAGGCATTCCGGGCCACCCGGTAGCGAAGCCCCTAAAGATCGTGGAAGCCACGAATCGCGCCCTCAGCCCATCAACCGGATTCACGTCCGGTGCCCGGGTTGAGGGCGTTCTTTTTGACATCGATGACACGCTCGTGGATTTGAATGCCGCAGCGGTCCAAGGGTTCCTGGTCCTCGCTGCCGAGGACTTTGCCTGCGTCCCCGAGGATGCCCGCGAGTCCATTGCGCGGGACTTCGCGGACGATGGAGCCGGAGCCTATGAGCGCTACATGTCCGGGGAGCTGACATTCCTGGGGCAACGAGTGGAACGGATCAAGCGCGCCTATGCCATGGCCCAGCTTGATCCTCCAGCTGCCGAATCGCTCGGTACCTGGTGTTCGGGCTACGAGCAGGCCGTGCGCAGCAGGTGGCAGCCGTTCGCTGATGTGCACGGATGCCTCGATGAATTGGACGCCATGGGTATTCCCTACGGGGCTGTGAGCAACAACGTGGAGATCTACCAGCGCGAAAAGCTCAAGCTGTCTGGACTTGGGCGGATATCCGTTCTTGTCGGTTCGGATACGGCCGGCGCACCAAAGCCGGATCCTCGACCGTTCCACGAGGGCTGCAGGCTGCTCGGAACACCCATGGGGGCAACCCTTTACGTGGGAGACAATCCGGTAAATGACGTACAGGGTGCGCGCGATGCGGGGCTGCTCGGACTGCTGCTTGATCGTGCCCCAGATCACAAAAAGGGGTTCGGGAAAAGCATTGGAAATTTGGGTCTCTTACCCCGCCTGATCACCGAGAATACGGGCTTTTTGAGGCACTGAAGGTCTGGGTGTGCGTCGATTTGTACTGTTCCGAATCTGGCTGTATAGTTATTTCTCGTGCTGAGGCGCAGGAAAGCTTTCGAAGAGAAAGCCGGACGGCAAATCAACGCTGTGGGGTATGGTGTAATTGGCAACACACTGGTTTCTGGTACCAACATTCTAGGTTCGAGTCCTGGTACCCCAGCGCTACGGTTTTGGTGAATTCCAAGACTGGTCTGTTTGGGGGCGAAAGCCCTACTCACAGAGCATACGGCCCCATCGTATAGCGGCCTAGTACGCTGCCCTCTCACGGCGGTAACGCGGGTTCGAATCCCGCTGGGGTCACGATTCGCATGAATCGGACGGCAACAGTCCCAAAACGTTGCAGCTATGCGGCCCCATCGTATAGCGGCCTAGTACGCTGCCCTCTCACGGCGGTAACGCGGGTTCGAATCCCGCTGGGGTCACCAGCGCAAATGGTTCCAAGCTCTTGCTTGGGACCATTTGTCATTGCCGGACATTTATGGAATCGAAGTCGAATTCCGGCGGGACGTCCCGCGATATCGACCGACTCTTTGGCATGATGTAGATGTGACTACGAAAGACGTCCCCGAACCGGTCGGCGAGCCGTGGGCTTCAAGCGTGCCCGCCGATGCAGAAGCAATTGCCCTGCTTTCCGCGGTTCGAGATCGTCTCTCGGTCGAATTGTTTCCCCTGGAAATCGCTGGGGCGGCAAAGTCTCGTGAAGTCGCGCGCACGGCAGTCGACCAGCTCGATGACTACATCCTGCCGCGCTACCGCAGCCTGGATGCGCCCCTGCTGGCTGTGGTGGGCGGATCCACGGGGGCAGGCAAGTCAACCCTGGTCAACGCCATCGTGGGGCATCCGGTCACGAGGGCAGGGGCCATCAGGCCAACCACGCGCCAGCCCATCCTTCTGCATCACGCCCAAGACCGTCCGTGGCTTGAAACCAACCGCATCCTTCCCGGGCTCCGCCGTATCACGGGCACCCCGATTGCGACCGCGCCGGCGCTGCCTGCAGACAGGGTTGGCGCCGATCCGGACCCCGGACTGACTGACTCGATAGTCCTGCTCGAGGACGAGTCGGTGCCCCGTGGCATCGCCATTCTGGATGCCCCGGATGTCGACTCCGTTTCCGACGAGAACCGCCGGCTTGCCGGCCAGCTCCTCGCTGCTGCCGACCTTTGGGTGTTCGTGACAACGGCGAACCGCTACGCAGACGCGGTCCCGTGGAAGCTGCTTTCCGAAGCGGCTGCCCGAAACATCACCATTTCGATTGTTCTTGACCGGGTGCCGGAAGACGCCGAAACCGAAGTGTCTGCCGATCTCCGGGAAATGCTCCAGCGAGAGGGGCTGGGTTCGGCCCGGTTTTTCCTGGTGCGGGAACTCCCGCTCGACGCCATGGACATGCTGCCCATGGAAGCAGTGGCCGGCATCAAGACTTGGCTTGGACAAATTGCCGCCAGCAGCGAGTCACGTGCTGCGGTTGCGAGACAGACACTCGCCGGCGTACTTGCCCAACTGGCGAACCGCACGGATGGCATCGCCTCGGCCATGGAAGAGCAAGTCCACAGCGCCCGTCGGCTGGAAGGCTACGTGGAGGAGTCCTTTGCGCAGGCCAGAGGGGGAATCCGAGTTGCCGTGCAGGACGGCACACTGCTGCGCGGTGAAGTCCTTGCCAGATGGCAGGATTTCGTCGGGACCGGTGAGTTCTTCCGATCGCTGGAATCCGGGATCGGCAGGCTGCGCGACCGGATCGGCGCCTTCTTCACGGGAAAGCCGCAGCCAGTGGACAGAGTGGAGAAGGCCATCGAAAGCGGCCTGCACGCGGTGGTGGTGGACCAAACGGCAAAGGCCTGTGAAACCGCGGAGGACCGGTGGCGGGACGACCCCGCGGGAGCCTCGATCGTCGAAACGGGGGAGCTTGGCGCACCAAGCGAGGACTTCTCCAACAAGGTCGCAGGCCAAGTAAGGGCTTGGCAGTTGGACCTGATGGACATCATTCGTGAGGAAGGCGCCGGCAAACGCATGACGGCGCGCATGGTCTCATTCGGGATCAACGGCGTGGCGGTCGCGCTGATGGTGGTCGTTTTTGCCTCGACCGCAGGACTCACCGGCCTGGAAGTGGGAATCGCCGGTGGATCTGCCGTGGTCGGGCAAAAATTGCTTGAAGCGATCTTCGGCGAAGATGCCGTGCGAAGACTGACCAAAAGGGCCATGGAGAGCTTGCAGCAGCGTTGCGACTCCCTGCTGGATCTTGAACAGGCCAGGTTCAGCAGTACGTTGGAGTCGGTCCCGGCCCAATCGGAGCCCGAGAGCATGAAGAACTACTCGGCCGCCATCCGCCGCCTGGCACGGGAGCAGGGTGCATGAGCCGCCGTCGATCCGATACCGCGCTTAGCCCGCTGGAACTGAGGCTGCAAGCGCTCAAGGAGGCAACCGAGCTCGGAGACCAAAGGCTTGGGACGCTGGAGAATGCCGCCTCGTGGGCCGTCCTGGACCGGGCCGCTTCGCGCAGGACGCTGTCCTCCGAGCACACCGTGGTCGGGTTCTTCGGGGCCACGGGCAGCGGGAAATCCTCGCTTTTCAATGCCGTCGTCGGGGAGGACCTCGCTCGCGTGGCCGCCACCCGCCCGACCACCGGCAAGCCATTGGCCGCCGTTTGGGGAGCGAAGGGTTCCGACCCGCTGCTTGACTGGTTGGAGGTCACTGACCGGCGGGTTATTGATTCGCCCTTGCACTTGGCCAGGAAGGGAATCTTTGGCTCGGCGAAGGAAGCCTATGGCTTGATCCTGCTGGACCTGCCCGACTTCGATTCGACGGTGTTGGCGCACCGGGAAACCGCCACAAAGCTGGCGGGTCAGGTGGATGTCCTGGTGTGGGTGCTCGATCCGCAAAAGTACGCCGACGCCGCCGTCCACCACGACTTCATCAAGCCGCTTTCCGCCCACGGAGCAGTGACCCTCGTGGTCTTGAACCAAGTGGACAAGTTGGGCGAAGCCCAGCGGCAGCCCGTTCTGGCGTCGCTGCGCTCGATCCTCGAGCGGGACGGCCTGGCCGGCCCCCGGGTGCTGGGTGTCTCGGCAGTAACGGGCGAGGGAGTCGAGGGGCTTCGGCAGGAAATCGCCAAGGTGGTCACCGAGCGGAGCGCTGCCTCGAACCGGTTGGCTGCCGATGTGGCGACCATGGCGGAACAACTGGGCCGGGGCCACGCCATCGCGGAACTCACGAAGCCGTCCGACAACGACCGGCGAGACCTGGTACGGAACCTTGCTGCCGCCTCCGGTGTGGACACCGTGGTGGACGCTGTGCGAACCTCCTATCGCCTGGATGCGCGGAAGCGGACGGGCTGGCCACTGACGCGATGGCTGTCCAAAATGAGGCCGGATCCGCTACGTAGGCTGAACCTGAAAAGCGCTGAGGTTAACCCGGCCGTGAATCGGACGTCGTTGCCCGCCGCGGGCGTGGCGCAGCGGGCCCAGGCGGATACCGCAGTGCGGAGATACGCAGAGGTGGCGGGGGCGGCCGCCCCCGAGCCATGGAAGGCATCCATCCGACGAGCCTCGCGCGGGCACACGGAGGAACTGCCGGACCTCCTGGACCAGGCGATCGCGAAAGCGGACGTGAAGGCAACCAAGGGAGCCTGGTGGTGGCCGCTGATATCCGTGGTCCAATGGATTGCGCTCGCCACCGCCCTGGCCGGGGCCCTGTGGCTCGGGGCGCTTGCGGCAGTGCAGTACCTGCAGTTCACCCTTCCGCCGGCACCACGGGTGGAGGGCTTCCCCGTTCCGACCTTGATGTTGCTAGGTGGGATCCTGTTGGGAGTGGTGCTGGGGATCCTCAGTGGATTCGCTGCCCGGGTGGGCGCCGCAGGCCGTGCCCGATCGGCCAAGAAGGCGTTGCTGGGTGCCGTGGAATCCGTGGTGGAGGAAACCGTCATCGGGCCGGTGAACGCCGAAATCAATCGACACAATCAATTCATTGGAGCTCTTCAACGTGCCAGAGGCTGAGATTCTAACCGTTGGCAACCTGGGTGAAAGCGGCTTGCTGGCACGGATCCTGCCGCGCCTGAAGGGAGCGGAGCCGTTGCTGGGCCCGGGCGATGACGCGGCCCTCGTTGCGGCGCCGGGCGGGGCATTCGTCATCACCGTGGACACCCTGGTGGAGAACCAGGATTTCCGGTTGCGCTGGCCCAGCGGCTACGAAAGCAGCGGCTACGACGTGGGATGGAAGTCCGCTGCCCAGAACCTCTCGGACGTCAACGCCATGGGCGCATACGCCACCTCGGCGGTGATTTCCCTGACCCTTCCCCACTCCACGCCGGTGGGTTGGGTTGAGGACCTTGCCGAAGGGTTCAGCGCCGCGGTCCGTGAACTGGGAGCGGCTGACTGCTCGATCGCCGGCGGGGACCTGGGGCGGGGGAGCGAGGTCTCGGTGACGGCGGCAGTCACGGGGGCGCTGGCGGCGGAGAGGCCCGTGGTGCGCTCGGGGGCACGGCCGGGCGACACCGTCGCAGTCAATGGCGTCTTGGGCGTTGCGGCCGCGGGGCTGTCGCTCCTTGATTCGCCCCAGCCCTGCGTGGACTGGACCGAAGAGGAGGAGCTTGTCGTGGCGGGGCAGCGTCGCCCGAAGCCCCCGCTTCATGCCGGGCCGGCCGCTGCTCGCGGCGGTGCGACCGCAATGATGGACCTTTCCGACGGCCTGCTCAAGGACGGCCAGCGGATGGCAACCGCCAGCGGTGTCCACGTGTACATCGAGCAGGCTGCACTCCGGGCAGACATCGACCGGTTGCGGCCGATAGCGCTGAAGTTGGGATGCGATCCGCTCGACTGGGTTCTGGCCGGGGGAGAGGACCACGGCCTCTTGGCCACGTTCCCTCCTCACGCGGCCCTGCCGCCCGGGTTCAGGCGAGTCGGGCGTGTGTGTGCCGTGGCTCCGGACGAGTCCGGGCCGCAGGCCCGCTTCGACGGATCGACGAGGACCCCCTCGGGCGGTTACGACCATTTCGACGGTTGATCCCGGCCCGTCTGCGCCGCCGCGGAAGCATGACGGACCCGGCTGAGGTTAGTCGCCGGTCTTGCGCAGTGCCTCACTCAGTGCGTTGGCCGTCTGGACCACGACCTCCTGGTGGGTGCGGCCGGGCTGGCGGGAGAGCCGCTCGATGGGGCCCGACATGGACACTGCCGCAATGACCCGACCGGAAGGCCCGCGCACGGGCGCCGAAACCGAGGCGACTCCGGGTTCGCGCTCGCCCAGGCTCTGGGCCCACCCGCGTCGCCGCACCCCGGCGAGGATGGTCGGGGTGAAGCGCGCGCCCTGCAGGCCGTCCAGGAGCCGTTCGTGGTCTTCCCACGCCAGCAGAACCTGCGCCGCAGAGCCGGCCTTCATGGAGAGCTGCGTCCCAACGGGAATCGTGTCCCGAAGACCGACCGGCCGCTCGGCAGAGGCCACGCATACCCGGTAATCTCCCTGCCGGCGGAAGACCTGGGTGCTTTCGCCTGTGTTGTCTCGCAGCTGGATGAGCAGCGGGCCCGCGGCGGCGATCAAGCGGTCCTCGCCGGCGGCCGAGGCCAGTTCCACTAGCCTGCCACCGAGCACGAACCTCCCGTGGATGTCCTTGCCCACCAAGCGGTGGTGCACAAGTGCCTGTGCCAGCCGGTGCACGGTGGGGCGGGAGATTTGGGTGATCTCCACCAGTTGCGCCAATGAGGTAGGTCCGGCCTCAAGGGCATTCAGAATCTGGGCCGCTTTATCGATGACGCCGACGCCACTTGTTGTGTCCATACTATGATATTGACGTCTCACTATTTGAGATGCAAATCCGCGTAGTGGATATTACGTGGCCTGCGGTGAAACAGTTATGCCATAAGACTTTTATCAAGTGAGGGAGTCGGTTATGGCCGCACACCAGGCAGCGCAGACGCTGGCCGAAAAAGTATGGAACGCACACGTGGTGCGCAAGGGTGAAGGGGCAGGCGCTGCGCGCCAGCCCGACCTGATCTACATCGACCTGCACCTTGTCCATGAAGTGACCTCGCCGCAGGCCTTCGAGGGCCTGCGTCTGGCCGGCCGCAAGCTCCGCCGTCCGGACCTCACCATTGCGACCGAGGACCACAACACTCCCACGCTTGAAATCGACAAGCCGATCGCCGATCTCACCAGCCGCACCCAGATCGAGACGCTGCGCAAGAATTGCGCCGAGTTCGGCGTTCGCCTGCACTCACTGGGCGACAAGGAGCAGGGCATTGTCCACGTGGTCGGCCCGCAGCTCGGCCTGACGCAGCCGGGTATGACGGTGGTGTGCGGGGACTCCCACACTTCCACCCACGGCGCCTTCGGTGCGTTGGCCTTCGGCATCGGCACCTCCGAGGTCGAGCACGTCATGGCGACGCAGTCGCTCTCCCTGAAGCCGTTCAAGACCATGGCCATCAACATCGAGGGAACCCTTAAGCCCGGAGTGACCTCCAAGGACATCATCCTGGCCGTGATTGCCAAGATCGGGACCGGCGGCGGCCAAGGCTACGTGCTCGAGTACCGCGGCTCGGCCATCCGTGCGCTGTCCATGGATGCGCGCATGACGATCTGCAACATGTCCATCGAGGCCGGTGCCCGAGCCGGCATGGTGGCCCCGGATGAGACAACCTACGCATACATCAAGGGCCGCCCTCATGCCCCGCAGGGGGAGGACTGGGATGCCGCAGTCGCCCAGTGGGATACCTTGTCCACCGATGAGGGTGCTGTCTTCGACGCCGAGGTTTTCCTCGACGCCGACGAGCTTGAACCATTCGTGACGTGGGGCACCAACCCGGGGCAGGGTGTGTCGCTCTCGGCCAACGTCCCTGCTCCCGAGGACTTCGAGGACGAGAATGAGCGCGCGGCCTGCGAGCGTGCGCTCGGCTACATGGGCCTCGAAGCAGGGCAGCCCATGAAGGACATCCGTGTGGACACGGTGTTCCTGGGCTCCTGCACCAACAGCCGCATGGAAGACCTGCGTGCCGCCGCTGCCATCATCCAGGGGCGCGAGAAGGACCCCAACGTCAGGATGATCGTTGTTCCGGGATCGGCCAGGGTCAGGCTCGAGGCGGAGGCTGCCGGCCTGGACAAGATCTTCACCGAGTTCGGCGCCGAATGGCGTTTCGCCGGCTGCTCCATGTGCCTCGGCATGAATCCGGACCAGCTTGCGGAGGGGGAGCGGTGCGCATCGACTTCCAACCGCAACTTCGAGGGTCGGCAGGGCAAGGGGGGACGCACGCACCTTGTTTCCCCCGTCGTCGCCGCGGCCACCGCGATCCGCGGGACGCTGTCGTCGCCCTCGGACCTTGCCTCAGCACCAGCCGCCACCACCGCAGCCTAAGGAACCATCATGGAAAAAATCACCACCCACACCGGTGTCGGCGTTCCGTTGCGGCAGAGCAACGTGGACACCGACCAGATCATTCCGGCCGTGTACCTCAAGCGAATCACCCGCACCGGATTTGAGGACGCACTGTTCGCCGGATGGCGCAAGGACCCGAGCTTCATCCTGAACCGGGAACCGTTTACAACAGGTTCCGTGCTGGTCGCCGGCCCTGACTTTGGCACTGGCTCCTCGCGCGAGCACGCCGTCTGGGCGCTGAAGGATTACGGGTTCAAGGCCGTTCTGTCCTCGCGTTTCGCTGACATCTTCCGTGGCAACTCCGGAAAGCAAGGGTTGGTGGCAGCCGAAGTCGCGCAGAGCGACATCGAATTGATCTGGAAGGAAATCGAGAACCACCCGGGGACCGAAATCACGGTCAACCTTGAAGCCCGCACCGTGACCTGCGGATCAATCATCGCTCCGTTCACGATCGACGACTACACGCGTTGGCGTCTCATGGAAGGGCTGGACGACATCGGCCTGACCCTGCAGCACGAAGATGAGATCACGGTCTTCGAAAAGCAGCGTCCGTCGTTCAAGCCGACCACCCTTCCGGCAAGGTACTCTTAAGTCTTTGCTAACCGCTTAACTGGTATCGCCCGGCGGTGCACGACGCAACTGCTCAGGCCCTGAAACACTAGGGTCGGGCGGCTCGAACCGGCCCAAACGCGACGGGCGTTACAGCTCGCATACAGCCCCCGGCTTTGCCGGGGGCTGTATGCTTACTAAGTCTTACCTTCGGTTTCGAAGGCCAAACAATTTGGTGAGGTTCTTAAGTTCATGGGGAAAGTCCTAACGATTCATGGTGGCGTGCCACTCAAGGGAAAAGTGACCGTGAGAGGCGCCAAGAATTTGGTTCCGAAGGCCATGGTCGCGGCTCTTTTGGCGGATTCCCCCTCGGTTCTCCGCAACGTTCCGGAGATCAAGGACGTCGCGGTGGTGACGAGCCTGCTCAAGATCCACGGTGTCACGGTCATCAAGGACGAAACGACCGGGGACCTGACCATGGACCCGGCTGGCACGAAGACGGCCACCAGCAACGAGATCGACACCCACGCCGGTGATTCGCGCATCCCGATCCTCTTCTGCGGTCCGCTGCTGCACAGCCTGGGCGAGGCGCTTATCCCGAACCTCGGTGGCTGCAAGATCGGCGACCGCCCGATCGACTTCCACCTTGAGGTGCTGCGCAATTTCGGTGCCATCATCGACAAGGCCGGTCCGCTTGGCACGAGCATTCGCGCTCCGCACGGCCTGACCGGCGCAAAGATCTCCCTGCCGTACCCGAGCGTGGGTGCAACCGAGCAGGTCCTGCTGACCGCCGTCCGAGCCAAGGGCACCACTGAACTCGAGAACGCGGCAGTCGAGCCGGAGATCCTCGACCTCATTTCGCTTCTGCAGAAGATGGGCGCCATCATCACGGTCCAGCGCGACCGGGTCATCCGCATCGTCGGCGTGGACCGCCTGTCAGGCTACAACCACAAGGCGCTTCCGGACCGCAACGAATCCGCATCGTGGGCATCGGCAGCCTTGGTCACCAAGGGCGACATCTTCGTCGAGGGTGCGGCCCAGCGCGACCTGACTGCATTCCTCCACACCTACCGCCAAATCGGTGGCGAGTTCGAGGTCCTGGATACGGGCATTCGTTTCTACCACCCGGGCGGCGAATTGAAGCCCCTCATGCTCGAAACCGACGTCCACCCCGGCTTCATGACAGACTGGCAGCAGCCGCTCGTCGTGGCGCTGACCCAGGCCGAAGGCGTATCCATCATCCACGAGACGGTCTACGAGAACCGATTCGGGTTCACCAGCGCCCTGGTGGAAATGGGTGCCCAGGTCCAGCTGCACAGCGAGTGCCTCGGCGCAATTCCTTGCCGCTTCGGACAGCGCAATTTCCAGCACTCGGCGATCATCTCCGGCCCGACCGTGATGAAGGGCGCCGATATCGACATCCCCGACCTGCGCGGCGGTTTCTCGCACCTGATCGCCGCACTCGCGGCCGAAGGAACCAGCCATGTCACCGGTATCGAACTGATCAACCGCGGCTACGAGAAGTTCATGGACAAGCTCACCGATCTCGGTGCGCGAGTCGAACTGAATGAAATCGCCCAGTCCGCATAGGCTGATTTGCATGAATGAATCACGCGGTACCAAAGCCGTGTTTGCCGTAGCCGCGGGAATCGTCCGGCCGGTCATGAACCTGATGATCAGCCGGACTTGGCGGGGCTTTGACAAGCTGCCCGCCGGCGGCTTCATCCTGTGCCCCAACCACGTCACGGAAATCGATCCGCTGGTCGTGGGTCACGCGGTCTACAGCAACAAGCGCTATCCCCGGTACCTGGCCAAGGAATCCTTGTTCAAGGTGCCCGTACTGGGGTTCGTGCTGCGGAAAACCGGGCAGATCCCCGTGGCACGAACGAGTGCCGGGGCATCTGAGTCGCTCATTGCTGCCCGCAAGGTGCTGGACGCCAACGGCGTGATCATCATCTACGCGGAGGGCACGCTGACGCGCGATCCGGAGCTGTGGCCGATGCGAGGCCATACCGGCGCCGCGCGCCTGGCCTTGCAGACCGGCGCCCCGGTGATCCCCATGGGGCACTGGGGCGCGCAGGAACTGTTCCCCCGGTACGCCAAGGGCATCAAGCTGTTCCCGCGCAAGCGCGTCACAGTCAACATCGGGGACCCCGTGGATCTCGATGACCTGCGTGACATTCCCATGACCCGCTCCGTGTTGAACGAGGCAACCGAGCGCATCATGCGTGCGATCGCCGACGACGTGGCCGAACTGCGTGGGGAAAAGGCACCCGAGGTCCTGTGGGATCCGGCCGCGCATGGGCAAGCCATCAAGGGACGAAACTTTGACAGTGGATCCGCGAGCAAAGAGACGAAGGAAAAGTAGATGAAGCCAGCACCTGGAAAGATCGCCGTGATGGGTGCCGGTAGCTGGGGCACCACTTTTGCGAAGGTCCTCGCGGACTCGGGCAGTGAAGCGGGACGTCAGGTGATGGTGTGGGCGCGACGCGAGGAAGTGGCCGTTGAAATCAACACCCGCCACACCAACTCGCGCTACCTGCGTGAAACCCAGCTCCCCGCAAACATTACTTCGTCCTCGGACCCCCGAGAGGTCCTGGCCGGCGCCGAACTCGTCGTGTTGGCCGTTCCAGCGCAGAGCCTCCGTGAGCAGCTGAGGTCGTTCAGGGACTTCATCGAGCCGAACGCCGTGCTCATGTCCTTGATGAAGGGTCTCGAGCGCGACACCGACGCCCGCATGAGCGAAGTGATTTCCGCTGAGGTGGATATTGCCCCCGACCGGATCGCCGTGCTCTCCGGGCCCAACCTTGCCATGGAGATCGCACGGAAGCAGCCAACGGCTTCGGTCGTTGCTTGTGCGGACATCGAGACCGCCACCTGGATTGCGTCTCTCTGCTCCACCGAGTACTTCCGCCCGTACACCAACACCGACCTCATAGGCGTTGAAATCGGTGGTATCGCCAAGAACGTGATTGCCCTGGCCGTGGGTATCTGCGACGGGTTGGGGATGGGCGACAACACCAAATCCTCAATCATTACGCGCGGCCTTGCCGAGACCACTCGTCTGGCGCTGGCCCTGGGCGGCAAATATGAAACGCTATCCGGTCTTGCAGGCCTGGGCGACCTTGTTGCTACCTGCTCTTCGTCGCTCTCAAGAAACAACACAGCAGGGCGCCTGCTTGGGCAGGGCCTGTACCTGGACGAGGTCAACGACCGCATGTCCCAGACGGCCGAAGGCATCAAGTCCGGTCGCGCCGTGCTGGACTTGGCCTTGCGAAACAACGTCGAGGTGCCCATCACCGAAGCCGTCGTCATGGTACTCGAAGGCACCTTAAGCGTTGAAAACATGGGTGCACGACTCCTTGGCCGTGAACTGAAATCCGAAGGGGAACTCCAATGAGTCCGACAAACTCCCGCAAGCCGCGGGTCCTGCTTCTGTTCGGGGGGCGTTCCTCGGAGCACCCGGTGAGCTGCGTGACGGCGGCAGGAGTGCTTGAAGCAATCGACCGCGAAAAATACGATGTGGTCCCTGTCGGCATCACGCGTGAGGGCGCATGGACCTTGGTGGACCAAGATGTTGCCGCATGGTCGCTGGCCGGCAGCGCCAAGCCTGAGGTAACGGCTGGAAGCGAGATCCTGCGCCTGACGGGTGAGCCGGGGAGCCACGAGCTGTTGGCGTCGGCCCCGTCCCATGAAGTCCGCAGCCTGGGTGATATCGACTTGGTCTTCCCGCTGCTTCACGGGCCGTTCGGGGAAGACGGTTCTCTGCAAGGCATGCTCGAGATGGCCGACGTTCCTTATGTTGGTTCGGGCATTGCAGCAAGCGCCATCGGCATGGACAAGCACTTCATGAAGGTGGTGTTCGAAGCGGCCGGATTTGCTGTCGGTCCGTACGTAGTCATCACCGACAAGCAGTGGGGGCGCGACCGTGCTTCAGCCCTGGAGTCGGTCAAGGACCTTGAATACCCCCTCTTCGTGAAGCCGGCCCGGGCAGGCTCCTCAGTCGGTATTTCGCGGGTAGACACCCCCGATGGGCTGGAGGCCGCCATCGAGGAAGCTCGGCTCCACGACCCGAAGGTTGTTGTGGAACAGGGAATCCTCGGTCGTGAAATCGAATGCGGCGTCCTTGAGGGTCGGGGCCATCAGGCGCCTCGGGCGTCAATGCCCGGAGAAATCTCCGTCGCCAACGACGGCCACACATTCTACGACTTTGATGCCAAATACGTCGACGGCGCAGCGGCCCAGCTCAGCTGCCCGGCTGCTTTGTCAGCTGAGGCCACGGACGAGATCCGGGAGCTGGCGGCCAAGGCGTTTGACGCTGTCAACGCCGAGGGCCTTTCACGAGTTGACTTCTTCTACACCGAAGACGGCAACTGGATCATCAACGAGATTAATACCATGCCCGGATTCACACCCTCGAGCATGTACCCGCACATGTGGGCCCAAACGGGAATCGAATACGCGGACCTGATCGACGAGTTGATCTATCTGGGCCTGAACCGCAAGACCGGCCTTCGATAGATAGGGCAAGAATGTGAGGGGGCGGTGCCAATGGCACCGCCCCCGTTCACGTTCGGAGAGGTCAAGGAATGTCTTCGGACTTCGAGACATCCGTGCACTGCCTTTGGGCAGGGATTTTGGAAGCGGCAGTGGCCAGCGAAGCCAGGATGGTGCTCGAAGGAATGACATTTGGGTCAAAGACGAGTTCCGTCGCCGGCGTGCGACCATAGGTCGTCAACGTCCAGCTCCCTTGACCTTCTTTCGCAAGCCAGTCGACACCGTTGACAGTGACACACGGGTCAGTTGATGGCGGAGGAGGGGTGACCCCGCACCGCAGAACAAGCTGCGCAGGGTCTCCCCAGACTGCCGTGGCTTGGCTATTGGTTTGGCGCTTTTGCTGATCGCCGATTTCCGAGGGAAGTATGACCATCATCTCTGCGCAGAGTGGATTGCCTGCATCGTCGGCAGCCTGGACATTGGCAATCGGACTGCAGCCGGTCAGGACTGCGGCCGACGCAAGCGCACCGGCGAGGACTGCCGAAAACCGGAGCTTGGAGGAAGCTGAAACTGAATCCTCGCTGGATAGAGGCTGTGAATTAGGGGCTTTGGGGTTCGAAACTGTCGATCTTGGCACTTAAACAGCCTACCGGTCGTGGGACATGACTAGGATGTAAAGGAGCATTTGGATGAGAGGCATCAATGACGTATCTGCGTGAGTCCTTCGAGGACACCACCCACGAGGAACCGAAGAAGAAACGTACCGGTCGGAAAATCCTGCTGGGAACATTGGCTTTGGTTATGATTGCGCTGTTGGTGGCAGGCGGATACCTCTTCTCTCTCGCTCGTACATTCGACAACGAGACCCAGAAGCTGGACAACGCATTTCCCGAGGAATCTTTGCGACCACAGAAGTCGGGTGAATCCGAGAACTCGGTCAATATCCTCCTTCTCGGCAATGACACGCGTGCCAAAGGCCAGGGCGAAGAGAACTTTGCTGCGCTTCCCAACGGAGGACGCTCCGACACCATGATGCTTGTCCACATCCCGGCGGATCGAAACGGCATCTACGTCACCTCAATCATGCGCGATACCTGGCTGAACATTCCTGGGCACGGCAAGGCCAAGATCAATGCCGCGTTCGCCTACGGAGGGGTTGCGCTTGCCGTCCAAACCCTGGAGGACCTGTTCGATACTCGTATCGACCATGTTGCTTCGATTGATTTTGAAGGATTCAAGGGGCTAACGGATGCCCTGGGCGGTGTGGAAATCAACAACCCGATCGCATTCACCCCGAGTTCGGCCAAGGACGTTCACTTCCCCAAGGGCGTTCAGACACTCAACGGAGACGAGGCGCTGGCCTTCGTGCGCGAGCGGCACTCGTTCGCGGACGGTGACTACCAGCGGGTCCGCAACCAGCAGCTATACATCGAGGCCGTCTTGAATGAGCTGACATCGAAGGACACCTTGACAGACCCGGCAAAAGTCTCCGAAAGCGTCAAGCAGATTGCACCGTACATCGCCGTGGACGAGTCCCTGGATGCCATGAAGGTGGCAAAAATCGCAAGCTCCATGATCGGAATCGGTTCCGGGGACATGACGTTCTTTACGCTTCCCAATAAGGGAACCGGCCGTTCTGCCGACGGCCAGTCCATCGTGGTTCCCGACATGGTTGTCATCGACGAGTTCGCGAAAGCGCTCAACGAGGACAGTGTCGCCCGGTTCGTCACGGACAACGACCTCTAGAGGTCAAGAAATTAGTCACTCCATGAACGTAAAGATCCATGCCAACTCCCAAGCAATGGCCAACTGGCTCGAACGATCGGTCAAGAGCCTCGGGAACCACAGCGATCGACTCAACGCAATCAACATCTTCCCCGTGGCCGACGGGGATACGGGGAGCAACCTATACCTGACCGCACGTGCGGCGCACGATGCAATTTCCAAATTGCAAACCGAAAACATCGGCGAACTCCTGACCATGGCATCCCGAGCCGCCATGGAATCCGCTCGGGGGAACTCCGGAACCCTCCTCGCGGTGTTCCTGGCAGGCATGGCCGAACCGCTGTGCGGGGCCGAACGACTCACAGCTCCGCTCCTGGCAACAGCTTTGGAACGTGGGAAGGTTCGGGCTTGGTCGGCACTGAGTGAACCGGTGAAGGGCACCATGCTTTCGGTGATGGAAGTAGCGGCTGAGGTTGCCCGCTCCACACACCGGGCCAGCCGCCTCGAGCCAGCCAGCAAAGCTGCACTTACCGAGATTCTTGAAGCGATGTGCGTCGCCGCGGAAGACGCCGTCGTAGCCACCGAATCCGAGTTGGGTGTCCTTAACGAGGCAAAGATCGTCGATGCGGGCGCCGTTGGAATGCTCATCATCCTGGATGAACTGCGCGGAGCACTTCAGGGCCACCTATTCGACCCGGATGAGTATGCCCAGTTCCACGGCTACGACATCCAGGATCCGCACATCCATGAGGGCGTATCCACCGGCACTGGCGTGGAAGTGATGTGCACGATCAACCTCGATGCGTTGGGGGCAGCCACATTGCGCGGTCAACTTGATGCCCTGGGCGACTCGGTGATCATGAGCCCGGTCAATCAAACCAACGAGGGATATCGCTGGAGGGTCCACGTCCATGTACCGGCCGCGGAAATTGCCTTGGATGCCATTCGCGGGGTCGGTTCCCCGGTAAACGTATCCGTCACTGATCTTTGCACCCACGATGGATGACCAGGGGTTTGTTGCCACAACTCCGTTGAACCGGACACTTGGTGCCGCCACCGCCAGAAAGATCGAGCAAGCCTTCGGGTACGAGACCGTGGGGCAGTTGTTGGGGCATTTTCCGCGGCGCTACATGGAAGTCGGCGAACTCTCGAACATCTCCGAGCTTCCCATCGGGGAGGATGTCACGATCGTCGCCCAGGTCGAATCCATTACCCAACGCCGAATGCACTCGCGCTCCGGATTCCTCTTGCAGGTTGCGGTACGTGACGCCATGGGGCCGGAGCAGTCGATGCTCAAAATGACATTCTTCAACGGCTACGACGCCAAACGGGACCTGCAGGTCGGGGCAACCGCCATGTTCAGTGGCAAGGTCACGATTTACCAGAACCATCTGGAGCTGACCCATCCGGAATACTCGCTGTTGGATTCGGCAGAGGAAGCCGACCCGAGACCGATCCCGATTTACCCGGCCACCGCCAAATTCCCCAACAAGAAGATCCGCGACGTGATGTCCGTGGTTCTTGCGGGAACGGATGAAGCGGGATTTCCCGAGTTCATTCCCGAACCGGTGCTGAAGCAACAGCGGCTCCCTTCGAGGGCGACGGCCTACACTGAAATACACCGTCCGGAAAGCCTTGCCCAAGGCTATGCGGCGAGGAGGCGCTTTGCGTTCGAGGAGGCCTTCCTCTTGCAGCTGGCACTGGTGCAGCGACGGGCCTACCGGCGTTTGCAGCCTGCGACAGCGCGCACGGGGCGTCCAGACGGCTTGCTGGCGGCGTTCGAGCGCACGCTTCCGTACACCCTCACCGAAGGCCAACTCCAAGCGGGCGACGAGATCGCCGGTGACCTGGTCCGCGGCCACCCGATGAACCGGTTGCTTCAGGGCGAGGTGGGCTCCGGCAAAACCCTTGTGGCGCTGCGGGCAATGCTCCAGGTCATTGATTCGGGCGGACAAACGGCGTTGCTGGCACCGACGGAAGTCCTGGCTCAACAGCACCATCAATCCATCCGCAAGCTCCTGGGGGCCCTCGGACGGCTGGGGGAGCTGGGCGCCGATCCACTGGCCACCAGGGTCGACTTGCTGACAGGGTCCGCGGGCGCCCGTGAGAAGAAGAGAGTTCTCCTGGGGGCTGCATCGGGCGAAACCGGCATCCTGGTCGGCACCCATGCCCTGCTCTCCGACGTGGTGGGCTTTGCCGACCTGGGCCTGGTGGTTGTCGATGAGCAACACCGCTTCGGGGTCGAGCAGCGTGACCTCCTGCGTTCGAAGGCAACAAACCCCCCGCACATGCTGGTCATGACAGCCACGCCCATTCCGCGAACAGTGGCAATGACCGTGTTCGGGGACTTGGAAGTCAGCCTGATGAAGACTCTTCCCCCGGGGCGTGCCCCGATAGCGACGCATCTGGTCCCTCTGCAGGTTGCACGCATGCAGGCCCGGCTATTCTCGAGGATGGCCGAGGAAGTAGCCAAGGGCCACCAGGTCTATGTGGTGTGCCCTCGGATCACCGAGGCCGCCGTCGAGGACGACGCACCGCCGATCCTTGCCGATCACGGAGTGCCCCAAGGCTCGGGCAGCCCTGCGACGGCGAAGCCGGCATCGATGACTGTCGAACGAATGATGGAGATCCTCGCTGCAATGCCCGCCTTCGCGGGCACCGAGATCAGGCAACTTCACGGGCGCATGTCCAGTGAGGAGAAAGCTGCGGCCATGGGTGACTTCGATAGCGGACGCGCCTCCATCCTTGTCTCAACTACTGTCATCGAAGTTGGCGTTGACGTCCACAACGCTACATTGATGGTGATCGTCGACGCCGAGAATTTCGGGATTTCCCAGTTGCATCAGCTTCGGGGGCGCATCGGGCGCGGCCAGTACCCCGGCACGTGCTTGATGACCACGTGGCTGGATGCGGAGCACCCCTCGGTGTCACGGCTGAGAGCCGTGGAATCCACAACGGACGGATTCTTGCTGGCGGAATCGGACCTTCAGGAGCGTCGCGAGGGCGATATCTTGGGGGCAAGCCAGTCTGGATCGCGTTCCACACTCAAGGTCCTGAGGGTCATCAAGGACTCGAGGCTTATTGAGCGAGCGCGGGACGCCGCGGAACAGATCGTCGACTCGGGCCGCGGCCTTGAAGGATATCCGTTGCTGCGCGCTGCGGTCGAGAACTGGGTGGATGAAGACATGCAGGCATTCTTGGAAAGGGGATAGGAAATAAATGAGTCGAATAGTTGCAGGTGCCGCGGGTGGCCTTCCGTTGAAGAGCGTTCCAGGGGATTCCACGCGTCCCACCACGGACAGGGTTAAGGAGGCGCTTTTCTCCAGGCTGGAGAGCTACGACATCCTCGCCGATGCCCGCGTATTGGATCTGTTCGCCGGCTCGGGGTCACTGGGTCTCGAGGCAGCAAGCCGTGGGGCTCGTTCGGTCCTCTTGGTCGAGTTGGCGCCGAAAGCCGTTGCCGTATGTCAGGCGAATGCCGGATTGGTTAACAAGGCACTGCGAAACGACGTGGTGAGCGTCAGGCGCGGTGCCGTGGATACTGTTCTGGATTCGTTCGCGCCGGCCGCGGGTCTGGGTGGGGGCAGGAGCTGGGACCTGGTTTTCATGGATCCGCCCTACCCCATGACGAACGAGGAACTGGCCGCGACGCTTGAAAAGGTAATGCTGCTCCTCGAGGAACACTCAACGGTGGTTGTCGAACGGTCCTCCCGCTCGGCGGAACCCGAGTGGCCGGTCGGGCTCACCCGGTTCGCCGAGAAGAAGTATGGCGAAACCAGGCTATGGTTTGCCGAACCCGTCCAGGTCACTGCCGAATAGGACGGTACAGGGATGGGGGCCGGCAGCGCGGAGCCGCTCAACCAGCCCCAGGTCGATCTTCGACTGGGTGGCCGCCAAGATCATGTTGCCGGGGTACTTTCTGGAGAATATCTCGGTGGGCGCACTCGCCAAAACAGACCGGTAGACCCCAGAGAGGGCACTAATCTGCGTATCGGCAAATGCAAACGGAGGATCATCTCCGACATTGACCAGGACCATGCCGCCCGGTGCGAGAAGGCCGTTCATTTCGGCGTAGAATCCGGGCACCGTGAGGTGCCCTGGCGCGCCCGAGCCGCTGAAGATATCGAGGACGATGACATCGAAGGTGCTGCCTGACAGCTCATGCGTCAACACTTCACGTGCGTCACCGATGAGTGTCGACATGTTCTCCGGCCGCTGCAGTGGGAGCGATTCAAGCACGAAGTCCAGGAGTTCGCGTTCCAGGTCAACGGCTACCTGTGTGCTCCCGGGGCGGACCTCTTCAATGTAGCGGGCGAGTGTCAGTGCGCCGGCCCCGAGGTGGAGCACGCGCAGCGGCGTGCCCGGTCGGTCCACCTCGTCGACGAAGTTTGCCAGTCGCCGCAGGTACTCGTAAAAGATCTCCCCGGGATGCGCGAGGTTGACATGGGACTGTTCGGCGCCAGCAAGGGATAACACCCAGGCGCCTGGAACGAAGGTGTCTTCTTCCAGTGTTGCGTGGGCGCCCAAATTGCTCATCCAACGTGAAACGGGGTTGGTCACGGCTATTGTCCGATCTTGGCGGTCAGTTGAGACAGGCGTTCTGCTGCCTCGGTGAGTACGTCGAGCTTCTTGCAGAACGCGAACCTCATCAGCGACCGGGTTCGTTCAGCGCCCTGCTCGTGGCAAAAGACCGAAAGCGGTATTCCCGCGACGCCAACCGAGGCCGGCATTTTGCGTGCAAGGTCGAGAGCGTTGGAGAATCCCAAGGGCGCAACATCTGCGACGATGAAATACGTGCCCCGCGGCCGGTACACGGTCATGCCTCCGGCTTCGAGCCCACTTGCCAAAACCTCGCTCCGGACCGCCAGGTCATCCGCGAAGCCGGTGAAGAATTCGGCGGGGGAGCCGAGCGCTTCGGCGACCACGGGCTGGAACGCCGTGCCTGAGGAGTATGTGAGGAACTGCTTGACGGTCCGCACTGCGGCCACCAGTTCCGCTGGCCCGCTGGCCCAGCCGACCTTCCAGCCCGTGAACGAAAAGGTCTTGCCGACAGACGAAAGGGTCAGGGTTCGCTCCCACGCCCCGGGCAGGGATGCCACGGGTGTATGGGCGATTCCGAAGGTGAGGTGTTCATAGACTTCGTCCGAAAGGATGAGGCAGTCGTTTTCGGTGGCGAGGGCCACGATTTCAGCCAGCACTTCGCGTTCGAAGACGGCGCCGGTGGGGTTGTGCGGATTGTTCAGCACGATCATCTTCGTGCGCGGGTTGAAGGCTTCCCGAAGTTGGGAAAGATCCGGTTGGAAGGATGGTGCAGCCAAGGCGACCGTTCTATGGATTCCTCCGGCCAGTCCGATCGTCGCCCCGTACGAGTCATAGAACGGTTCGAAGGTTATGACTTCGTCGCCTGGCTGGACGAAGGCCAGGATCGAGGCAGCGATGCCTTCGGTGGCTCCCGTGGTAACTATCACTTCGTCTTCCGGGTTCAGTTTGATCCCGTAGAAGCGCTCCTGGTGTTCCGCAATCGCCTGGCGCAAGGCGGGTATGCCGGCACCCGGCGCGTACTGGTTGCGGTTTCCGGAGATGCCTTGGGCGGCACGTTGCTTCAAGCGTGTTGGCCCGTCGGTGTCGGGGAAACCCTGGCCGAGGTTGATGGCATTGTGCTTTGTTGCGAGTGCGGTGATCTCCTCGAAGATGGTGACTCCGAGCTGGCTGGAATCAGACAAGAGATTGGCACCGGCCGCCGTACGCTGCCATGGCAAGTTGAATGTGGGCATGATCCATTATCCCGATTCCTGGCCTTACTATCGGCACTTGACGAACCGAAACGACACGGACACAACGAGCGGTTGTGGAGACAGCCGCAGGTGGCCCGATTTTGATAGATTGCTGGGTATGCGTAGAGCCGTCTGCCCCGGGTCCTTTGACCCCATCCACAATGGTCATGTTGAGATCATCGCCCGTGCCAGCAGCCTGTTTGACGAGGTGATCGTGGCGGTTTCCACCAACTATGCAAAGAAGTACAGGTTCGAGGCATCCGACCGCCTGGAAATGGTTCAGGAAACGATTGGCGGGCTTCGTGGTGTGAGCGTTCAGCCTATGGGCGACGGCTTGCTCGCGGACTTTTGCCGGGAACAAGGTGCAGATGCAATCGTCAAAGGCTTGCGTTCGACGGTGGATTACCAGTACGAGATCCCCATGGCCGTGATGAATCGCCATCTTACGGGCGTTGAGACGGTCTTCCTGGCTGCCGACAACCGCTACACCCATCTGTCGTCCTCGCTCTTGAAGGAAGTGCAGTCATTGGGAGGAGATGTCTCTGACTATCTGCCGCGTACGGTACTCAAACGCCTGAGGCGCGGGTAATAATGAGGAATTGTCATGTCGTTGTTTGTGCAAATCATGAAGTAAAGTCGAACGCATGAATAATAGCAGGCGTGTAATTAAGGCCGTGATCCCGGCGGCGGGGCTCGGTACCCGGTTCCTCCCAGCCACCAAGGCCATGCCCAAGGAAATGCTTCCCGTCGTGGATCAGCCGGCCATCCAGTACGTTGTTTCCGAGGCCTCGCGGGCAGGACTCACCGACATGCTGATGATCACCGGACGCAACAAGCGTGCTCTTGAAGACCACTTCGACCGCGTGCCATTCATTGAGTCCACGCTCGAAGCCAAGGGCGACATGGAAAAGCTGCGCCGCGTTCAGGAAGCCACAGAACTGGGTGAAATCCATTACATTCGCCAGCGGGACCCCAAGGGACTCGGCCACGCTGTCCTGTGTGCCAAACAGCACGTCGGCAACGAGGCTTTCGCCGTTCTCCTGGGTGACGACCTGATCGACGAGCGCGACGAGCTCCTTTCGACGATGATCGACGTCCAGGAAAAGACCGGGGGGTCTGTCATCGCGTTGATGGAGGTCGACCCGTCGCAGATCAGTGCCTACGGATGCGCGGATGTCACTGCAGTTGACGGCGAAGACTACGTAACGGTCAACGGCCTGGTCGAAAAGCCAGCGGTCGAAGACGCGCCATCAAACCTCGCCGTCATCGGCCGCTATGTGCTTCACCCGCGCGTTTTCTCGGTGTTGGAAGAAACTGAACCGGGTCGAGGCGGTGAAATTCAGCTCACAGACGCACTGGAGACCTTGGCGATTGCCGAAGGCGAAGGAGCTGGTGTCCATGCAGTGGTTTTCCGTGGACGTCGCTATGACACCGGGGACAAGTTGAGCTACATCCAAGCGGTCATATCGCTCGCCGCTGATCGAGAGGATCTGGGCCCCGGGCTTCGACCCTGGCTCAAGGATTTCGTGGCTGGCCTCTAGAATAGAGATTTGTCGGCATGGCTAACCCAGCTTCCTCACAGGGGAGCTGGTTAGCCTTGCTTTGTTTGTGCGATGGTTGCCTATGCAGCTCAATGCTGCCCTGAGCTGGCAATACGCTTTGTCTAATGGAGACCTTGATTGACTGACAATAAGAATTTCCGCGGCGGCTATGAACCCCGTCGGTTGGAAGCGCCGAAGAAGCGCACCGGCTTGGTGGTGTTGGCAATCATTGCTGCGCTGGTGCTCGTCGCGGGTGCAGTCGCTGGCGGGTACATCATGAACCTCGCCAAGACCTTCGACGACAAAACCCAGGTCATTGCCTCGGCATTTCCCGAGGAATCGCTCCGGCCCGTAAAGAACCCGGACGACGGTTCGCTCAACTTCCTGTTGCTGGGTGTCGACCATGGTGCTGACGGAACGTCGACCTCGGACATGTTGTCCGGAGGAGGTACCGATCAGCGTTCCGACTCCATGATGCTGATGCATATCCCTGAGGACCGTAAAGGCGTCTACGTGATGTCGATCATGCGCGACCTGTGGACGGACATCCCCGGGCACGGAACACAGAAGATCAACGCCGCGATGTCGCTGGGTGGAGTTCCGCTGACCGTGCAAACAATCGAAGGCATGCTCGATACGAAGATCGACCACGTGGCCATGATCGATTTCAACGGATTCAAAGAGCTCTCCACGGCCCTGGGTGGGGTGAAGGTGAAGAATGACATTGAGTTCTATTCGACGGACAAGTACAAGTATCACTACCCGGTTGGCGAGATCACCCTTGAGGGCAACGAAGCCTTGCGGTTCGTGCGCGAACGCAAACCATTCGTCGATGGTGACTACCAGCGCGTGCGGAACCAGCAGAAGTTCATCAAGGCCGTCATTAGCGAAATGCTCTCCAAGGACACCCTGACGAATCCTGCCACCATCTATGAAGTGATCGACACGGTTTCGCCGTATCTTTCCTTTGACGACGGGTTCGATGCGGCCACCGCGGCAGGCCTGGGACTCCAGCTCAAGGACCTACGCGCCTCGAATGTAGAGATGTTCACTCTGCCCACTGCAGGAACCGGAACGTCGCCGGACGGGCAATCCATCGTTGTTCGCGATGAGGTGGCGATGGCTCAGATCAGCAAAGCCTTGAAGTCGGACACCATGAGCGAGTACCTGGAGAAGTCGACCCCTGCTCCCTAGCACTTTGCATTCCTATCGGTGCGCTGGGACGGGAAACCTTGGCAAGGTTTGAGCGCCCGCGCCATCTACTAGACTTGGAAGCGTCTGCCTCAAACGGTTGGACCTACTTATCAGCAATTTATGAGGTATAGAGACAGATGACAGCTGCCGAATTTGCGGAGCAGCACAACCTTCACCGGGTTGGTGCACGTCCGAGTCTGGGGAGCTATCTAAAGCAAGCCTGGGCTCGACGGGACTTTGCCTACGAGCTCGCGCGTAGCCGGATCCAGGCTACGAATCAGCAAAACCGTCTGGGAATGCTCTGGGTCGTATTGCGTCCGACTCTCAACGCCCTGATGTACGGTGCGATCTTTGGCATCCTTCAGGGTGGAAACAAGCCTGCAGATTTCCCTGTGTTCGTCGTCATCGGCGTCTTCCTCTTTGAGTTCTTTGCAGATTCAATGGGCCAGGGCGCGAAATCAATTACGGGCAATGCCTCGTTGGTGCAGTCGTTGGCTTTCCCGCGAATCACGTTGCCTATCGCCACGGTGCTTCAGCAGTTTCTGACCTTGATGCCAATGCTTGGCGTCATGTTCATCTACTGCATGATTCTTGGAACGACGCCCAAATGGTCCTGGTTCATGCTGCTGCCGTTGCTAGTCATTTTCACCTTGTTCAACACGGGCATCGCTCTGATCTGCGCCAGAATCACCGTTCATGTTCGGGACTTCACCCAGTTCATTCCGCTGATCACCCGCATGCTTATGTACACTTCCGGTGTTCTCTTCAGTGTCGACAAGCTATTGAAATCTATGCCGATCCTGGAGACATTGTTTGATTTCCACCCTATTTACCAGGCTCTCCAGATTGCCCGTGGTTCGATCATGAACAACGTGGAATATCCGGCATTCTATTGGCTCGTCTTGTCCGCTTGGGCAATCGTCGCGTTCGTCGGCGGAGTCGTATACTTCTGGACTGCTGAGGAGCGTTATGGTCGAGTCAACTAATTTCGATGATCTGATCAATCCAAGGATGAATACGGCCAATCGGCCAGATACGGTGGCTGCGACCAGCGACTTGAACCTGTCTTCGAAAAGCCAGGAATTGCCCGCAACGACACCTGAATCCCCATTCGTGCAGCAGGAGCCGGGCCGTCGACCCGTCGTGGTTGTAGACGACTTGCATGTCAAATACCAGGTGTATTCAAGTGGAAAGTCGGTTGGTGCGGCAGGCGCACGACGCCTTTTGGCCCCGTCCACACGCGGTGTCCGGGAAGTGCACGCAGTCAAGGGCGTTTCGTTCGTCGCCTATGAAAACGAATCCATTGGTGTTATCGGGTCCAACGGTTCGGGTAAGTCAACCTTGATGCGAAGCATCGTGGGGTTGACGCCTCCCGCCTCCGGCTCGGTCTATGCTTCATCGCGCCCGAACCTCTTGGGAGTCGGGGCAGCGCTGATTTCGGACTTGTCGGGGGACAAAAACATCACCCTGGGAGGCTTGGCTCTGGGGTATTCCCGCAAGGAGGTCGACTCCCTCCGTGAAGAGATCATTAAATTTGCAGAGCTTGAGGAATTCATCGACTTGCCGATGCGAACCTACAGCTCTGGCATGTCTGCGCGTCTGAAGTTTGCCATCGCGGCGTCCAAACAGCATGAAATCCTCATCGTCGATGAAGCGCTGGCGGTAGGTGATGCCCGATTCCGCAAACGCAGTGAGGCAAAGATCAGGGAAATCAGGGAAAACGCTGGAACCGTGTTCCTTGTTTCCCACTCCATGAACTCGATTCTCGATACATGCAATCGCGTTATCTGGATCAACAAGGGCGTACTCCAGATGGACGGCGATGCCAAGACCGTGGTGGACGCATACAAGGCCAGCAAGAAGTGACCGCTGTACAGACTCCCGGCGTGTCATACGTCATGCCCGTCCTGAACGAAGCCGACTATTTGCGTGCTGCGGTTCAGAGCATTCTGGGTCAAGATTACGCCGGCGAAAAAGAAATGATCCTGGCGCTGGGTCCGAGCGTCGACAACACGGCCGAGGTCGCTGCAGAACTGGCGGCTGAAGACTCCCGAGTCCGTTTGGTCGAAAATCCGAAGGGTCGCACACCCATCGGCTTGAATCTGGCGATCAAGGCCTCGAAGCACCCCATTGTCATCCGGGTTGATGCACACAGCGAACTGGAGCCGTCGTACACAGCCCGAGGCATCGAGACGATGTACCGCGTCGATGCGCACGACGTCGGTGGCCTGATGGATGCCAGGGGTAGAACGCCGCTGCAGCGTTCAATCGCTGCTGCCTACCACTCCCCATGGGGCCTGGGCGGTGCCGCCTACCATAGCGGGGCCCCAGAGGGCCCAGCCGAATCCGCCTATCTTGGCATCTTCCGTCGCGAAGTGTTCGACGAGGTCGGGTTCTACGACGAGTCCCTTTGGAGGGCCCAGGATTGGGAGCTTTGCCTCAGGATCCGCCAAGCCGGTCACAAGGTGTGGTTCGACCCGGAACTGAGAACGGGTTACTACCCCAGAGACCAGTTCGAATCGCTGGCCGCCCAATCGTATGCGTCTGGAGTCTGGCGAGGAGAACTTGCCCGCCGATACCCCGACGGGAAGTCACTGCGACATGATTTGCCGCCGTTGATGGTGGCGGGCACTGTGGCGGGTTCTTTGGCCCTGATAGTTGAACCGCTCCTGGGGCACAAGACCAAGCCGGTGGTCCGGTTGGCATGGAATCTTGCGAAGCTTGCACCGATCGCGTATGCGGGATTGGTTGTCTATGCGTCGGCGACCGCAGAGCGTGCCTCGATGAAGGAAAAATTGCTGATGCTCAGGGTCCTACCTACGATCCACTTCCCGTGGGCGATTGGGTTTGTCAAGGGCCGTCTCAAAGGTGCTCAGGGCACCCTGGACAAGGGGAGAGTTCGTTAATGACTGAGAATTCGTCCCCTCGCCCCAAGAATCCGTCGCTGGATCAGCTGCGGGCAGTTTGCCAGCCTCCCGAGGTACGTGCGCGTCGGAACGCCGAGCACTGGACCGCGGAGCTCTATCTCCGGCATGTCTCGATCTATTTGACCGCGATGCTTGTACGTACTCGCATCAGCGCCAACGGCGTCACTGGGCTCATGATTCTCGCTGGTTGGCTAATGTCCGCTGCCTTGTTGATTCCGGGTGTCTGGGGTCCGCTCCTCGCTGTCGTACTGTCGCAGGTTCAGTTGTACTTCGACTGCAGCGATGGTGAAGTCGCGCGTTGGCGTGGGACCCAGTCACCCAGGGGTATCTTCATCGACATGGTCGGCCACCACACCACGGAAGCCCTCATCCCGATCGCCTTGGGATACCGGGTGTTCCGCGACCTCCAACAGGGCGCGGAGTCGGCCGAGGCTTGGCCGACGTTGTTTATCGCCGCGGTTCTATCTGTCCTGCTGGTGCTGAACCGTTCTCAAAGCCTGATGGTGCATGCTGCTCGCAGCATGGCTGGACTGGGCAAGTTGCCGGACACCGCGGAGGCGCGATCAGTGGCTCCCGAAAGTCTTGTCGGCAAGCTTCGGTCCGCCGCCAGGTTCCTGCCATTTCATAAGATGCTTCACGCCGTCGAGCTGAGCTTGCTTATTCTCCTTATGTCGATTGTGTCCTTGCTGGTGGGCACGCCGGGAATCGCCGAAAAGTGGATGATATGGATCCTGCTTCCCGCAGTGTTCTTCGTCAACATCGGCCATTTCGTGGCAAGCATGGCCTCTTCCAGGCTGCGGTGATCCACGAATGATTGATAGGGAGAAGCTGCCCACTGTTGGTGTCGTTGTCCTGACCATGGGCAACAGACCCATTGAATTGGGACGGGCCTTGAACAGCCTCCTTGGCCAACGAAACGTGCTCCTTGACGTGGTTGTGGTTGGGAATGGCTGGGATCCAATGGGGTTGCCGGAGGGTGTGCGCGGTCACCATCTTGAATCCAATATCGGGATCCCCGCTGGACGTAACGCGGGTGTCCCATTGGTTTCGGGGGAGTTCTTGTGCTTCCTTGACGATGATTCCTGGTTCCTGGACGATGACTTCTTGGAAGACGCTGTTTCACGATTCTCCAAGTACCCCAAGATGGGATTGTTGCAGCCCAGGATTACTGACCCGGAACGATCCGACGATCCGACGCGTTGGATTCCCAGACTCAACAAACGAACCGCCTTGGAATCAAGTCGGGTATTCCACGTTGGCGAGACATGTTTGGTGATGCCACGTACAATATTCGACCAGACAGGAGGATGGGCAGGCGGTTTCTGGTATGCGCACGAGGGCATTGAACTTGCTTGGCGTGTATGGGATACCGGACATCACGTTTGGTATGCGGGAGACATGCGTATCGGGCACCCTGTCATTGATCAACGCCGGCATGAAGAGTTCTTCAGACTCAATGCTCGAAACCGAGTTTGGTTGGCTCGAAGGAATCTCAGGTGGCCATTTACGTGGGCATACGTCACCAGCTGGGGTCTCTTGGAATGCATTCGACTCCGGAAAGAACACGGTGCGGTCAACAAGTACATGAGCGGCTGGCTGGCTGGCTGGCGAGACAGCCCATGGTATGCCGCCCCTAGGCCCAAACTCAAGTGGTCAACTCATTTCCGGATGTTGATGGCTGGCCGGCCACCTGTAATCTAGATCCGACTGTTCCGGGCACGTGTAGTGTCTTGGATTAACTGCATTGGAGAGCGCCATGGGAAAAACAGTACTGACATACGGCACATTCGATTTGTTCCACATTGGGCACCTCAATATCCTCAAACGCTTGAAAGAAAGCGGAGACCGACTCATCGTGGGGGTATCGACCGATGAGTTCAACGCAATTAAAGGCAAGAAGCCGATTGTCCCCTTTGAACAGCGTATCGAAATCGTGAGGGCTATCCAGTATGTGGATGAAGCCATCCCGGAGGACAACTGGGACCAGAAACGCTTGGACATCGCCAAGTATGACGTTGATGTCTTTGGCATCGGAGAGGACTGGAAGGGCAAATTCGACGATCTCGGGGACAAGGTCGAAGTGATCTACCTTCCCCGCACCTCGGGTATCTCGACGACCGAGCTCAAGCGCGTCCTGAGTGCGTTCGACGAGCGACATGTCGCCAAGCTCAAAGACACCTTGGACAGCCTGAGCCAGATCGTTAAGGAACTTAGCTGAGACCGTCCCGCCCGTTTCTCCGCTGTCAATCCAGTTCCACTGACCAAATTCGGTTTTTCAGTATGTGAGGAATCTAGGCCGTCGCTCGTGAAGAGTTGGCGTAACCAATTTCGGCAGGTGGTGTATCGTAGATCCAATCGTCTGGGTACCCGTTCAAGTCACATCGAGGATCGTGAGCGACACGCGCCTTAGTTGTCGTTGGAACATGCATCGAACGGCGACCCGAGCTGACGACAACTTTCGTGCATGCTTCGTCCCTACCGTTCCAGGCCATGATAGTCGCTGTTTTACGCCGAGGTTCTCTACATGAACTCCGTTCTTGGCTCTTGGTGCGGTGTTAAGGACCGTTGTGATCGGCAGCAAAAACTCCCACCAAAAACTCCATAATTGCGAGACAACAATCCGTCTGTCGGCAGAAATATCCTGACTCTTGGGCGTTTTTGTGACTGGATTGTCTGCCTTCGATTTTCGGCGCTTGTACGAGTAGGCGGCCTCAACAGGCTTGTAGGTCGGAGCATCCGGACTATGCGCGGCACACGGGGCTACAACGACTGTGCAAGTACCGATGCTTTACCTTTGACCCTTACGTTTGTCGGCTGTAGTAGTTCAGCCAAAAAAGCAATGGCAGCAATTCCCTGGCCGACGTGAGCGCTCGTACGAGCCTTCGACGAGATTCTGCCGTCGCCCGGTTCGCGCGGAGAACCGGCGCTTGTGCTCCCTGACTATCTTGAGATGCCGTTTCGAGGCTTCAACTCTACTTTGGCACGCCTGCCATTTAGCGAACTGGCAAGTGGTCCGACGTTCGCCTAATGCATAATCGGCGTGGCTAGTGTCAGCATCACGCAGCGTCGCTTTCTTAGCCGGCACAACGCGGACTAAGAGCAATGAGTGCATCGTGCCGGAATCTTGAGTTTCCGCTGTGTGTCGCCTGCCACGAGCACGTAACCGCAAACCACCGTTTTTATCACTCTCAGGGGACCACCAGACGCGCCTTGCCAGAACGGCCCATGGCGACTTATTGGATCGACGTAGCGGCATCATCGACGCGGAATTTCTGGAAGTTGAGATGCAGGGAGGTCAGCGTGGTTGAAATCAGGGAAGTCCTGCGCGCATGACTGGGAGGCGCGGGTTTGCGGACCGTGGTCGATTCGCCGGCGCGGACAGGAAAACGGCGCGCCGCTATTTCGATGCCGCGCAGGCGGCCCGGCTGGAACGCGACACCGTCCCCGAATCCGTGGGCGATGAGATCATCGGTGCCTTCCTGGCCGCGGTCCGCCCGGCCCGGTCCGCCCGGCCCGGAAGCGCCCACGAATCCATGGAAGCGCACCGGGAACAAGTCACCCCCCTGGGTGGCCCGGACCCCTGGGGAGAAACTGCTGAGCCTGGTCAAGGTCCACGAACTGCTCACCTGCCAAGGCGTGAAGGTTCCCTACCGGACGCTGCACCGCTTCGCCACCGAGCAGTGCCGGTACCGATCCAAGCAAATCACGGTGCGGTTCAACGACGGGGAATCGGGGGTGGACTGCCAGATCGACTTTGCCAGATCGAATTCTCCCAGATGGGCTACCTGCTCGATGAGAACACCGGGACCAGACGCAAGGTCCATACCCTGGTCTTCACGGCCGACTATTCCCGCCACATGTTCTTCTGGCTCACCCACACCCAAACCCTTCGTGCGGTGATCGTCGGGTGAGAGATGGCGTGGGTCTATTTCGGCGGGGCGTTCAAGGTATTGATCCCGGACAACCTCAAACCGGTGGTGGCCGCCGCGGACCCGGTGAACCCGCTATTTACCATCGGGTGGCTGGACTACGCGGCGCATGCGGGGTTCGAGACCGACCCGGCCCGGGTCCATTCCCGAAAGACAATCCACTGGTGGAACGCATCGTGCAATACGTGCGCGGGAAATTCTTCGACGGGGAGAACTTCCTGGATTTGGAGGACGCCCAGACCCGCGCCATTGCCTGGTGGTATGAGAAGGCGGGGATGCGGATCCACGGCACCACCCAGTCCCGACCGCTTGAGGTCTTCGACGCCCAGGAATCGGCACGGTTGCTGCCGGTGCCAATCGATTGCGACGCGCCGGCGTCCAAGTACGCCAAGGTGCACCGGGACCACCACCTCGAGGTGAACAAGGGCCTGTATTCGGTGCCAAGGGACTACATCGGCGCCGGGTCCAAGTCCGTGCCGACTCCGAACTGTTGAAGATCTACCGCTACGGCCAACTGATCAATACCCCCCCCGGCCGGGAAACCTGGCACTCGGCGCACCGATGCGTAGGCCCTGCCGGCTGAGAAAAGCGCCTGCGCGTACGCGGGTGAGAACGTGGGGATATCTATGTCGAGAGGATCGTGGATGACCCGCTGCCGTGGGCGCGGATGCGAACCGTTTACCTGCTCAACGGTTTGGTGCGCCACTATGGCCCCGACGCGGTGGATGCTACCTGCTCGCGCGCCCTGGAGCTTGATGTCATCGCGGTCGGGAAGATCGCCTCGTGCTGGCCATGGCCACCGAAAACCTGATCACCCTCAACACTCAGGGCGCACCCGGTTCCTCGGCCCGCTTCGCCCGCGACCCCTCCGAATACGCGAGGCTGCGGCCCGAACCGGCGCCGGAAGCTGGCTGCAGCTGACCCTCATCGAAGGCAACACCGGCGCACCGCGGGCCCAACGCGCCAACCTCGATGCGGCAATGCGCCTGGAAACGTGGGAGGAAAACCGGAGATGGCATACGACCGTGCGCTGCTCTCGGGCCTAACTTCCCTGGCCTTCACGCAGACCGGGCACGCGATGCTGCTGCTCTGGCCAGTAGGGGTCGGCAAGACGCATCTGGCCACCGCGCTGGGACACATCGGGATCCGCAAGCGTCTGAGCGTGCATTTCACCCTGGCCGACAAGCTCTTCACCCAGTTGCGGGCGGCCCGCCTGGATAACTCGCTGGATGCCGAGCTGCGCAGGATCGCCTCGGTGGACCTGCTGATCATCGACGACTTTGCCATCAAAAAGCTTGACGCCACCGAAACGAACGACTTCTACGAGATCGTTGTCGAACGCCACCGCCGCAAGTGCACCATCATCAGCTCCAACCGGGAAGCGGCCGAATGGATGGCGATTATCAGCGACACCCTGCTGGCCCAGTCGGCCATTGACCGCCTCACCTAGGGCGCTCGCATCCTCGTCGTCGCGGGGCCTTCATTCAGGCAACGGGACATCCGAACCCGGCCCCTTGTCGAGGAACCGGGTCGATAGCATGCTCGATAGCATTCGCAGGTGGTCCCATATCCCTGGCAAGGGACACGCTGTGGGCCAGTTGGCATGACAGGGGCCACACTATAAAGCGTCCTTGGACGGCTTGAGCGCACTTCTCGGATCAAGTTAGACAACTTGTGAGAGAGACCGGGACCTCCGCTTCAAGCTTTCGTGGTTTGCCATCCGGTGGGGCCTTGGCCTTGCAGCCAAACCGCTGTGGAATGGTAGTGCCACATTGAAGGTTGGAGGTCCCGGCTATGTCCGAGCGTACCTATATCGGGCTCGATGTCCATGCCCGCAGCATCGTCGGGTGCGCCCTGAACATCGACACCAGGGAGATCAAGCACATCCGTTTCGAGGACGACCTGCTGGGCGTCTCGCAGTGGGTGCAGGGCTTCGCCCCCCCGGGGTCCGGGTGGTCTACGAGGCCGGGCCCACCGGCTTCGGGCTGGCCCGGCATTTCCGGGCCGCCGGCATCGACTGCGTGATCGCCGCCCCCTCGAAACTGTTGCGCGCTCCCGGCGATCGCATTAAGACCGACCGGCGTGATGCAAAAATCCTGGCGAACATGCTCGCCATCGGCGAGGTCGTCGAGGTCAGGATCCCGGACCCCGAACAGGAGGCCCTGCGGGATCTCTCCCGCGCCCGGCATGTCGCCTCGGTCGACCTGGCCCACGCCAAGCAGCGGGTCAACGCGATCCTGCTGCGCCACGCCATCCTGTTCCCCGGAGGAAAGTCCCGCTGGACCCGGGAACACCTAGCATGGCTGCACCAACAGCATTTCGAGGACCCCGCCCTCGAGTTCGCGTACCAGGAATCCCTGGCGCAGGAGGATTCCATGGCCGTGCGGCTCAAGCGGAGCGACAAGGAGGTGGCCCGCGTGGCCGCGGACTGCCGGTACACCGAGGTCGTCAACGCCCTGGCCTGTCTGCGCGGCATCAGCACGGTCGGCGCCTTCGGGCTGGCCACCGAGATCGGGGACTGGACCCGCTTCACCGGGGCCAGCATCGGCGCCTACCTGGGGCTGGTGCCCTCGGAACACTCCTCGGGCGAGACGCGCACCCAGGGTTCGATCACCAAGGCCGGCAACACCCATGCCGGCACCTGCTCATCGAGGCCGCGGCCGTGCACAAGCGCCCCTACCGCAGGCCCGGGGTCCTGGAGATGCGCCAGCTTGAGCTGGTGTCCCCGGCCACCGCGGCCCGCGCCCGGCAGGGCAACCAGCGCCTGCATGCCCGCGCTGCGGCCTTCGAGGAACGCCACAAGATGCCCGTGAAGGCCAAGACCGCCATCGCCCGGGAACTTGCCGGGTGGTGCTGGTCGCTGGCCGCACCCCTGCAGGAGGGCCATCCCATGGCCGGACCGTGAACCCTACAGACGTGCCCCGGCGGACGCACCCGGACGAGGCAACATGCGGAGCCAATGCGAGATGCCGCTATGGGTAGGCCCCAAAGCCGACGCCCGATGCTAGACGACGCTACGCTCCACTCGAATTCCTTGTCATGCGGTACCCAACCCGCGTTTATCAGTCTGACCATGCCGTCGACCATGACCTGCCGAACCGGGTCCGATGCCACCGCCGGGGCACGGGAAGAGCGGCTCCCGGATACCAAGCTTCCGGAAGCCGCTCATCTCTGACTCTTGACAAGACTTCTCACATATCTCTAATGGGTGGTGGCAAGCCTGAGGTTTGCTGCCAGACTTGCTCCACGCAAGCGGGGCGTGACCCTTCACATATCTGACCTGCCATTGCAGTGTCTTGATGCTGACTTGTCCACCCCGTCCGCGGGGCCAGTCTGGTTCGCACCGGTGGCCTGATAGAAGGTTGTCCGTCCCGCGGCGCCCCGTGGGACGTGACTCGTTAGAGATCTGTCTCGGAGTGAACCCCTCAAGGTGGCCATTCAGTGACCTGTCTTGGGAAGGAACCCCTGCAATGAGCGCGGTCCGAGAGCAATACGTGAACATCGTCGGCGTGGACACCCACGCGCGCACCAACACCTATGCCATCCTTGTCGCCGCTTCCGGCCAGGTCATGGATACCGCAACGTTTCCCACAAGCCCGCCGGGCCTGAAGCGGGCCATTGCCTGGATCGACCGGCACAGCCTGCCAGGAAAGACGCTCGTGGCCATCGAGGGCACCAATTCCTACGGCTCCGGGTTGACACGGGCCCTGCGCGCCACGGAGCTGGATATCTGCGAGGTGCGTCCGCCGCGCCGGATGTCGCGTGCCGGCCGCGGAATATCCGATGACAGTGATGCCTTGGCGGCCGCACGCACGGTGCTCGGGGAACAGGTCGAGGCCCTGCTCGATCCCCGTTCGGAAGGGGGCCGTGAGGCCCTGCGGATCCTAGTCAATGCCAGAAGCGCCATGGAACGCCAGAGCACCGCTGATCGCTTGATGCTCACCGCGCTGCTGCGCACCATGGACCTGGGCGTCGATGCACGAAAGGCCCTCGCCGACGAGCAAGTCTTGCAGATTAGCCGCTGTCGGACTCGAGGAACTGATGACCTACAGACCCGGATTGCACGCGCCGAGGCCACGAGGCTGGCCACTGCCATCAATGAATTCCGCTCCCTCTTGGCGCGGAACAAGAAACAGCTTCACGAAATAGTCGACCAGTTGGCGGCAGGTCTCATGGACCTGCCAGGGCTCGGCCCCGTATGCGCCGCGCAGGTGCTTGTGTCCTATTCGCACCATGGCCGCGTCCGCTCGGAAGCGGCCTTCGCAGCTCTTGCCGGAGTGAACCCGATCCCGGCGTCCTCAGGCAACAACGTCGGACACCGGCTTAACCGCCACGGCGACAGGCAGCTGAACAAGGCACTGCACACGATTGCCAGGTCCCGGATGGCTAGCGACCCCGTCACCAAGGAATACGTTGAGCGGCGGAGCTCGGAGGGCAAAAGCCTGAGGGAGATCCGCCGCAGCATCAAACGATTCATTGCCCGGCAACTCTTCAGGAAACACCGAACCCTGTTGACTTAAGCCATGGAAGGGTCAGCGGTACCTTGATGCTATGTTCAGGAAGGAGCGTCAAACCCGGCGAGCGTACCTTGTCCGATGAAGAACAGTTTTGCGTGTGTGGCACAGTCGGTCTGAACGTGGAAGCCGGCTCACTCGATAAGGATGCCCATTCATCAGGTATGCGTAGCGGGGGTCCACCTGTACGTTCCCTCTGGCATGGAAGTTGCAGAAAGTCGAAGAGCGGTCCGTGCCCCCCTCAGCATTGCCCCATCGAGAGTGCAACTTGACTGGTTTGCCACGGGACTCCCTGCTGGGAGGAATTGAATATCTCATTCTGAACAGTTGACTTACTCACGATTGGGTGGGGATTCCGAGATTGCCTTTTTTGTTGCTTCGATGAATCTTTCAGTTCCGGTTCCGAGAGATGGAGCACCGAAAACAAAGTCCCTGAATACAGTTTGTGCGGAGGGGATTGGTCCGGTTGCGGCCTCGTAAACGAGATCGGCAATGTTGCCGATCTCATCCGGGGAAACTTGCCGGAGAGCGCTTATGGTCATCCGTAGCGATTTGCTTCTCTCGGACTGTCGCAGAACGGAATCGCTGGTGGAGAGTATCACAGGCTTATCCAGGCCAACGGCGTCCATAGTCATAGCAGAGTTGTCCGCGACGACTACATCACTGCTGACAATTGCCGCCGTGGCGTTCGTAGATTTATCTGTGCGATGTCCTGCTTCAGGATTTCTTGCGGCAGCGTTGGCAATTCTGCTTTCAATCTTCTTTAATGCTTCAAGGGTTTCTCTGGACCAAGTTCCAGACTTTGGATGAGGCCTGAACACGACAGTGAATCGGTTGTCATTGAGCAATTCTTCGACAATGGCCATGCCAATATTTGGCAAAGAACTATAGGCCATTTGTCGGCTGTCCCCCTCCCACGTGGGCGCGTACAGAACCCTAATTCTCAGACCTGTCGGCTGGATGATGTCCGGAAAGTCATCCAATTGTGGCCGTCCGATAGTGAATAAGCGCTCCCTATCAAACCTTCGGACTACCGAGAGAATCCTTGCGACTGCCGCATCTCCGGCCACAAATGCAAAGTCATATGCTTTTAACTGATTGGATACCATCGACACTTTGTCGCTCTCACCGTGGTTAAGGTGGATGTGAATAGGCGACGTGACACGAAGCGCGGTGAAATTTGCTTGCGAATTGTTCACGTAGAAGACCGCGCGAACGTTGCGAGCGAGTATGAAATCTTCGTACGACTCCATGGACCTGGTCAGTAGCACGGGCAAGTATGTTCGTTCAGAAAGTGTCCGGGCAACAAAAGGGTCGGCGACGACATATCCGACTTCTAGGCCACTCTTAGCAAGAGCTTCCAAAGGCCTAATCCATTGCGAAACCTGGTACACCTGCGCGACGGGATCTGCAAAGAAAACGACGAGATCGCAGGTTTGATTGAACGACCTATGACTTCGGACGAGCTTTCGCTGTATGGATGATTCATGTATAACACCATTAAGTCTGTGAATCGCCGCTGCTGCAGGACGCATGAGTTTGCCAATGTATCGCACTGTCACAGACTAGTCTGAATGATCCGAAACACCATGGCGGCTCGACAAAGTGTGCTATCCAACCAGCTTAAGCCTTGTAAGGTAGACGTGCAGGACTTGTTTGAATGAACACGAGTGAAAAAGCAAGGAGCCGTTTGGATGTCGCGATGGAAGGGCAACTTGGCGCGCCTTGTACCTGACTGGAAATGGCGACTGCTGGTTGACCTGACCAGTCGGCGGCCTGTTACGTCAGATTTGACACTCGATCAAATCAAATCTCGAGAATTTACGCGCTACCATCAAGTATTTGCCTCATCGACGGCACAAATTGACGAAGACGAAAGGTGCGTTTACCTAACCCCTGGGGATTCTCTCGCGATACGGATGAAACTGGAGGAGATGGGCGCCAGGGTCGTGCGCATCGATCGCCAAGCGGTATCGCCCAACTTTGTCACCGCGTGGGCAGTCGCCTCTAAAGAATTGGTCGGACGTCGAAATGACCTGACGGAAGCGTTCGGCGTGAGGATATTTGAAACCCACGATGGACTCAAACCGTTGCACCCGAACATTCTTGATTTCACTGAGCCAGTAGATGTCGTCTATACCTGGGTTGACGGCACAGATCCCGGTTGGCTTGCCGAACGCGATCTTCACTTGGGGCCAGGGAGTGGAACAGACTTACCGACAGCTGCTTCAGACGCGAGATTCGTGTCCAACGACGAACTGCGTTATTCACTTCGTTCCATGGATGCTTTTATGCCGTGGGTCAACCACATATATTTAGTCACTGCCAACCAGAGACCAGAGTGGCTAGTATCAAAGCATCCGAAACTGACCGTTGTGAGTCATGATGAGATTTTCCGGAATCCACAAGACCTTCCAACCTTCAACTCGCATGCCATCGAATCGCAGCTACACCATATTCCGGGATTGGCTGAGCATTTTCTTTACATGAATGATGACCTATTTTTTGGAAGATCAGTTCACCAAAACTCATTCTATTCATCGCAAGGACATACCGTCTTCTCCAATTCCGAGCGTAGCTACAAGCTGGACATCGAGAACAATCTACCGATCAATTTGGCAGCGAAAAATAACGCGCAACTCATTGAAGAAACTTTCGGACTGAAAGCTACACTCAAGTTCAAGCATGTAGCGCACCCGCAGCGAAAATCCCTACTGTCGACGATCGAGCGGAACCATCCCCAGCAAGTAGCAAGGACCGCTGCCGCCAAATTCCGGAGCCCTTCTGACCTATCGATTCCTTCGTCGCTCGCACACTACTACGGATCCGCCGTCGGAAGCGCGATCGGCAAAGACGTGGCCTACGCCTACATCGATTTGGGCGCCACGAACGCCCAGTTGAACCTGGCCAAACTCTGTTGGCGTGGGCGCCCTCAGATGTTTTGCCTTAATCAGGTCTCTGGCTCGAGTAGGGACCTTGTTCGTCAGAGCGCGGCGCTCGGACACTTTCTTGATTATGCATTTCCTTGGAAGTCTTCGTTCGAAATCTAGGTCATACGCCCGGTCCGATCTGCGAAGTGCTTGGTTAGTTTTGATCCTTGTTGCGTCACGTTCTGTTCAAGTCTATTCACCGAGTTCAGGTTTAGCTTTCGTGACCCAATGTTGCCATTACACCTATCGAGTGGCATGGGATGCCCAGGAAGCGGATACTTCGGTAAAACGGTTTGGGCATTCAGTTACTTGAGCTACGACTTTGCTCGGAATAGGAAAATTGTGCACTGCGAGTCATTCATTCATTGAATGCATAGGTTGCGGCGGATTGCATTCCTGGTAGGCAAACCTGGGTGTTCCATCGAAGGCATTCGTCCACCTGGTGCGAAGACGTTTGCGCGGATTTGGAATGACTTCGACATTGCTCACGATCTGCCAGTGCAAGATAGTTCAGGTATCCCATTGCGCCTTTGAGGACTAGTTAGGCTGCAGGTAATTCTCAGATTAGTATTGGCGAGAACTCTTCGTTTGCATGGACTTGCAGGCCTCATATTTGTACTTGTTTCAGGATGGGAGCTTGCATACACACGAAATCTCTCAGTCGAAACGGAAGCCAAAAATGTGCCGGCCCCCTTGCCAACCATTGGTCGTGTGCGCTTTAAACTACTCGATGGACTCCGGTTCTTCGCAGCATTCGCCGTGATCGCATACCACTACCTTGGTTTCGACCACTCGCGTTGGGGTGTGCCCCCGCTGGAACTATTCCCTGTTTTGTCACCAATGGCCGCCTATGGAGCGCTCGGCGTGCAATTGTTCTTCATAATCAGTGGCTTCGTCATTCTCATGTCAGCCCAGGGGCGGACTGTTGGCGAATTTGTTAGTTCACGAATCTCGCGGTTATTTCCGGCATACTGGTTTGGCGTGCTAGCAACAGTATTCCTCTATGTCGTTTTAGCGCCTGGCCAGTTTAAAACGCCGTCCATCGAAATGGTCTTAGCCAACCTAACAATGGTCCAAGAAGCTCTTGGTATTCCTCATATCGATGGCGTCTACTGGACGTTGTGGGTGGAACTCCTGTTCTATGTTTTGATATGTGGACTAATCGCCATAAAGCCGAGTGAATCTAGGATTGTCGCGTTTGCATTCCTTTGGCCGCTCATCGGCGCAGTCGCACAACGGAGTGAATCGGATTTCCTACGGATGATGCTTTCGCCCCAGTATGCACCTCTTTTCGCGGGTGGAATGGCGCTCTATCTAATCCACGCTTATGGCCATAGCCTGTCACGCTGGTTGCTTGTAGTGTTCAATGTTTGTGTTGCTAGCCAACAGACTGTCGACAATTTCCTGATGACGGCGATGCAAAAGAATACAGGTCAGGAATTGTCGGCAACCGTTGGGGTGCTCGTTGTTGTAGGTTTCTTTGTGGTCGTGGCACTCGTTACGGTCACGCCTTTGAAGGGCCTGGGGCCAGACTGGTTGACGTATGTTGGAGCCCTCACTTTCCCCATTTACCTTGTGCATGAGGCCTGGGGTTGGTGGATCATCTCGTTGGTGAACCCCGAACATGGTAAGTGGGCCGCTCTATTAATGGCCATCGTTTTTAGCCTTGCCTTTGCGATGATAATTGAACGATTCATTGAACGGCCGATCCGGCCCATGATTGGCAATGCACTGCGGTCGACCAGTCAGGTCCGGTACAGCGGAAAGCGTTCTAGCGGCAGGCAAGTTGATCTCCAATCAACTCCTTAAGCTGAGGAATTAGTTCTGGCTGAGCAATGCTGCGGTCTTAGCCACCTAGGAGTCACTGACAAGAAATGCGCCAAGTGGTATGAGTGCAACGAGGATTCATTTTCTGCTCGGTGATTTGCAAGACAGTCGAGAGGAACTTGTGTCGCCGACTCTGTCCCATCGCATGGGAGCGTGTTGGCGAATCGAACTTCCGGCCGCCGGGGGTGGTTTCAGTCTCGCGGATGGCATGGGCCTGAAGCAAGGATCCCCTACAGAGTCCAGAAATGAGCTGACTGGCCGATGCGGTCTGTCAACGGTGGCCACAACGAATGCCTCTACCACGGTGTTCCAACCTAGAGCGCCATTTCCTCAGGGCCTGTGGTCACATCTCAGTACCGTAGCGCACCACGTACGTATCTCGGAGTGCATTCAGCGGCAGCCATTGTCTTGGCGCTCACTCGGAATCTGGTTGCTCTCGGGTCTGCACAGTTGCCTCCAGCAGTTCAAACCGGCTGCAAGTGCCAGTGCAGATCCACAGGAAGGAACCAAGCCAGTTGGTTCACTTGAGGTATTCGCAAATCGGAGCAACGCTGGTTGTCTCTTTCACTCACTGGATAAACAATTCCGGGCAGCTGAAGCGTGGGGCCCACCGATAGTTGATGCCACTGATGGGCTAACATTATCTGGTGGTAGTGCGCCCTTTCGGGCATGCCTAAGTCAGTATCAACAAGTGAAGTTCAAGGGGCGGGCCAGAGTTTGAAAGTCGATGTAGGAGAACTTAGACGATTTGCCAGGCGCCTGCGGAGTAAATCACGTCGAGAACTCAATAAGGCGGTGGCTGCTGGCGAAACGCTACTCAGGGGCCAGCCAGTGACCGTGATCGGACTGGTTTATTCCGACGGAAAGTCTCTCAATGTTCTCGCCGAAAAGTCTGCAACGACCAAACGTCCGACATTCGAGATCGTTGGCAATTCATCCGATGCACTTGATGCACGCCTCCAGGTTGTGGCTGAAAGCAGCCGCTGGATTCAATTTTATGGCAGGATCCCCGGTGAGATGGACGAGTTCGAGTTAAAGGCCATGCGTGGAGGGAGGCGGGTACCTGTCGCTGACGGCACTGCGGGGGTCCAAGGACAAGGTCACGTGCAGAGCTCTACTTCTTGGAAAACAGGTGCGCGCTGGTTGGCTGCGTTCCGACGGAACAGCATCCAATTTGGCTTGGTACCGGATTCGGAACCAATCTCAATCCTGGGCATATCCACTGGCCTTGGCCGCATAAAGCTTAGGTTGGGGTGTTCAACGGAGAGTTCCGGGTCACCCACTGAAGTAGTCTTGCGTGCACGCAAGTCCGACCGACAGATTGTGATCCCCGTAGAAAGCGATTCACGCGAGGGTGAGTGCCTAATTGATGCCTCGTCGGTGGCTGAGGCCTTGGTCGATTTTCCAGTCGGAGAATCAACTTGGGACGTCTCGGTCAACGGTGCGAGACTGCATTTCGGGCGAACTGACATTGCCCATCCACGTGCTGCCTTCAGATTCGGATGGGTAGTGGCCCGATCTGGCAAGCGCTTCGTCAAGATGCGCCCTTACTGGACGCTTGACAAGAAACTCGCAATCGAGATGAAAATGACCGCTGAGATGACCACGCCGAGCAGTCCGTAACTTAGAAATGAAACAAATGAAAATCACCTTTTTTCTGACTACTATTGATAATGCGGCTGGCACAGAACGAGCTATTATCACGCAAGCCAATAGCCTTGTTGCATCAGGTGCCCAGGTCGACATACATAGCGTGTATCGAACGACAGGTGCTCCTGCATTCCCACTCGATGAAAGTGTTTCCATCCACTACTGGGTCGACGGCACTACGTTGACTGACGCGAGCGGTAGCTGCCTTGGAACCGATGTCGATGGCTATGGCCACAAGCCGTCGCGTCTCATTCCGCGCGAATGGGATGACCAGTTCAATCTGCTCACTGACGTTGTTGCTGGTCGGATAATTCCGAACATTGACTCTGACATCATTGTCACCACAACACCAGCGCTGAGTCTGCTGGCAGGTAGCCTTTCCAAGCCCAAGACCGTAGTTCTGGCACAGGAACACCGTGCGACCATGCGACGAGGTCAGGGCTTCACCCCACTGCGTTTGGCAGCCTCCCAAATCGATTGCATTGTCTCGCTCACGGACGCAAGCAATGATTGGCTCTTTGAAAAGCTTGCAGGTGCCGGCGTACGCCTCGAAACGATTCCTAACGTACTACCGGACCTTTTCCGGCCGCAAAGCACCACTGAAGAAAAGATGGTAATTGCGGCAGGCCGATTCGCCCCCGGAAAGCAATTCTCGCAGCTGATCGATGCATTCAGCCGAATCAGTTCTCAGCACCCGGACTGGCTCCTTCGAATCTACGGGCATGGACCTCTTGAAGATTCGCTGAAGAACCAAGCTGTCCGGCTTAACGTATCGCACGCCGTACAAATCGTGCCTCCCGTGAAGAACCTTGAGCTCGAATGGCCCAAAGGGAGCATTTTGGCATTGACATCACGTATGGAGGGCCTGCCGCTTGTCATCATGGAAGCGGCCGGTGCGGGTGTCCCAACGATTTCCTACGATTGTCAAACTGGCCCCGCCGAGCTTATTGATGATGGCAGGTCGGGCATCCTCGTGCCCCTTAACGATGTTGAATCCATGGCGTTGGCATTGAGCAAGCTGATGGGAGACGACAATCTGCGCTTCGCGATGGGGCAGGCGGCAAAAGAGTCAATCGGTGACTACGCGCCTTCGAAGATTGAGGCACAGTGGAGTCGTTTGTATTCCGAACTCTTGGACGACGCGAAGCGTCTACCCTCGCGTGCAGAGCGAAATGCCGAAAGGTTCGCTGCATCACTGGAAACAGCGGATGAACTTGCTGGGGATATGACTTTGGATCAGTTGCCAGATGGCAAGGCATCAAGCAAGAAGCCGGCGGCCCAGGTTGTATCGGCATTCGAACTTGAACATGAAAGAATTCTGCGAACGAACCGCTTGATCGTTGAAAATATCCTCCTGGGGACGAACGTCAAGTCGCGTGAAATTGAGGGTTACCACGGTTACCGTAAGGTTGTCGCGGTTGCCGCCCAGGATCGATATGCTGTTCTGGAGGAAATCGCGCGGTTGTCCGATCCAACAGTGGCCGTCGACTTCTTCAAGGGCCAGACTCGCATTAGCCCGCGGCTCTGGTGCCCTGCCGAAGAAGCGCCTCCCGCTGCGCTTGCCGATGCCGATGTAGTTCGAATCTTCGGGCGCCATAGCGATGCACACGGCTTGGTTGAGATTGGCGCGGATTCCGGGGTGGATCTTGAATTCTGGGGCCGCGACGAGGAAACAGGTACATATCTTGCTCCCCGTCACAACAGGACCGTAGATTCCCTGGAAAAAGTAGACTTCCTCTCGCCCGGACAGCCCGCGACGCCGGTTAGGAATGTCTGGTCGCGAACCAATTTTCCGATCGACGTTGTATACACGTGGGTAGACGGAAACGATACTGCTTGGATGAAAAGAAAGGCGTCGTTCATCCCTAACAGCAGCGACGCACATGACCAAGCAGTCAGCGCAGCTCGTTTTACCAACCGGGATGAGCTCCGCTACTCAATTCGCAGCTTGAGGCGGTACGCGCCTTGGGTTCGAAACATCTTCGTCGTGACTGACAATCAGACTCCGGAATGGCTGGACGAAGAGTCTGATGTCAGGGTTGTTTCGCACAGCGAGATCTTCCCAGATGAAACTTGTCTTCCAACCTTCAATAGTCATGCTATTGAAACGGCATTGCACAGGATTCCGGACCTTGCTGAGCATTTCCTCTACTGTAACGACGACACGGTCTTGCTACGACAGCAGGTTCCCGAAACGTACTTCACACCCAACGGCCTTGCCAAGTTCTTCCCGTCGCCAGTAAAGATCAATTACCTCTCCGGCGAAGCCGAGCCGCACATAGCCGCGGCTATCAACAACCGCGACATCATTCGCGGCAGGTTCGGCGTTGAGATTACGCAATCGATGCTTCATACGCCCCATCCGCATCGTAAGTCAGTCCTGGCACAAATCGAGCATGAACAGCGAGATGTCATTGAAGCTACCCGAAGCCATCGATTCCGGCATCCCGATGATGTTTCCTTGCTTTCGTCGTTGGGTCAGTACTATGGGTTCTGCCTCGAAAAGTATGTGCAAGGCTCAATTCGCTACACCTATGTTGGTTTGGGACGTCCGGGAACCGAGGAGCAACTGGCCGGTCTGGTGACCTCAGGACGTCTTGACGTGGCAACCTTTGGTGAATCGAACGTAGGTTATGAGAATCCTGATGAAACGGATCGCCTGCTCCGTTGCTTCTTCGAAAGCAAGTATCCCGTGCCATCGCGCGATGAACATACTGATTCTGTGCGGGACCAATAAGACGACAAACCCATAGTTCGTTGCAATGGGAGAATTGGTGCCCGCATGCGGAAAACCAGTAAGGAAAGTTCTTGAGCCTTCGAAATACAGCAGTCCAGATGAAAGAGCGTGTCGTTCGAGCGGCTACCTCGCACATGATCGCGAGTCGCCCGGGCGTTGCATCCAGCGGATTTGTCAGAGTGGGGACGCGTATCAGCCCAGTCTTGGCTCGTTCGAGCAATGTCCTGCGTCTACCCGATCTGCGCGAGGAGTCGGCCGCTGCGGTAACGGCAATCATGAACGAGACGGACGTCGACTTCTGGCCGATGCGCAGTGAGAGCAATGCGGCGACAACGTATGGTATCCAATCTCGTGATGCAGGGCGCCTAATAGCTGCGCTTGCACGCGAGGAGTCGCTTCAACATTGGTATGCCAGGCAGATCCTGCCCAATGGTCGTACGCAGGCGGCTGTTTATCGAGTCGGCGATGGCAAGATGAGCGCATCGTGGGCGGGCCTGGCCCTGTACGAAGTTGTCGCGCACGAGAAGCACCCTACTTTCGCATCGGATGCGCGCCAAGGTGTTCGGATCGAGTTTTGGGATGAAAATCCGTCGAAACTGGGCCTGATTTGCCGGGCCTGGAACCAACGTGCCACCGAGCTCCCCGATCCAAAGGCTGGTCGCGAGGCATTTGAGTCGGTCTTGCGAGAGGCCAATCGCCCTCTGGCCGACCAGGTTGATTTCCCCATCGACGCTGTCTATACATGGGTCGATGGAACCGACGAAGAGTGGCAACGGCTCAAGGCTGCTGCCCAGACGGAAAAATCGGGCGAGTCCCTCATTCAGGACGCCTTGGCCGCTGCACGCTTCGCCGACCATGACGAATTGCGCTACAGCCTTCGCTCCATCGAGCAATATGCGCCGTGGATCCGAAGGATCTGGATTGTCACCAACGGGCAGGTGCCTGCATGGTTGGACATGGACAATCCGCGGATCCAAGTTGTCTCGCACGAGGAGATCTGGCCGACGCCCGAGGGTTTGCCGAACTTCAACTCCCACGCCATCGAGGCTTGCCTGCACCGCATCGACGGTCTGGCGGAGCACTACCTCTACTTCAACGACGACATGATCTTGGGTCGCCCGGTCAGCCCTGGTCGGTTCTTCCACGGCAACGGTGTTAGCAAGTACTTCTACTCCCGCGCGTTGGTGGATTTTTGCGATATTGGCGACGGTGACAATGCCTCGACGATCGCGGCAAAGAATGCCCGAGTGGCGATGAGGGGCCAGGGTGGAGCCACCGTTTCCCGCAAGTTCTTCCACACGCCGTCGCCATTGCGGCGCAGCGTGACGGAGCGCTTGGAGGAAAAGTACCCGGAGCTGTTTGCTGTCACACGGAAGGCGCAGTTCCGCGAGCAAACCGATATTGCCGTGGCAGGATCGTTCTACTTCAACGTGGCTGGTGCCGCGGGGGCGGCGGTGCCGGCTCGCATCGGATACGACTACATCGATCCGGCCGTCGAAGACGGGCGCCGGAGGATGCGCCATGTCATCGCTACACATGACAAGGACACGATTTGCGTCAACGACGGGTCCACCGACGAATCGGACGAACAGCGGGTTGAAACAGACGCGTTCATCCGCGCCAGTCTTGAGGAGTTCCTTCCGGTGCCGTCGCGGTTTGAAAAGTAACCAGCGGCATGGCCGACGCGTTGGAGAGCTGTCTCACGTAAGGCCGAATCGTTTCGGTTTGGTCAGCTTGGGCCGCTCGGGATAAGATGTAATGTCCGTCTATGTTCTACAGGAGTCATCATCAGCGAAAAGCGTTCAGATCGTCCGTCGTCACACGACATCGATCGCAGTTCGCCCTTGGTTTTCTTGACCAAGGACCTCGGGCGCAGCCCGGGAAGCATGACGACCCTTGAAGAAGTGGTCGTTGCGCCCGCGGAAGTGGGCGTCGCACTTATCGGTGTTCGTGAAGGGTCGGAAATCGACCTGGATCTGAGATTCGAAGCCGTGCACGAGGGCATTCTGGTGTCCGGTACCGCAACCGTTGAAATCAGCGGGGAATGCGGCCGGTGCTTGGAAGCCATCGCGTATGACTTCGATGCCGACATACAAGAACTCTTCTACTACGAGGGCTCGATCGAGTTCGACGAAGATGAAGAGCTGGACCAGTACCAGGTTGTAGATGATCGTATTGATCTCGAACCAGTACTTAGGAATGCAGTGGTGACCGCACTGCCGTTCCAACCGGTGTGCCGGGAAGACTGTGCAGGGCTTTGCTCCGAATGTGGAAAAAGCCTGAATGAGGATCCTGGGCACCACCATGAGGTCTTGGATCCTCGTTGGGCAGCGCTTGCCGGGCTGTCCGACATCGTCGCAGAGGACGCGACACAGAGTACACATTCAGTCGAGAGAGAAGAGAAGTAGCCGTGGCTGTTCCTAAGAGGAAGATGTCCCGCTCAAACACTCGCGCCCGTCGCGCCCAGTGGAAGGCAACCGCGCCTACCCTGGTGAAGACCGTTGAGAACGGCCGTGTCTCCTACAGCCTGCCGCACCAGGCCAAGGTTGTAACGGATTCCGCAGGCACCGAGCTGTTCCTTGAATACAAGGGTCGCAAGGTCGCAGACGCGTAAGTCTGTCTGATGCCTTCAACAGAAGAGCTTTTGAAGCGTCTCGGGGTCACTATTGACCCCGAGACGCTTCGTCTTGCACTCACACATCGTTCATACGCCTACGAACACGGTGGGATCCCCACCAACGAACGGCTTGAATTCTTGGGTGACTCGGTGCTCGGCTTCGCCGTGACCGACCACCTCTACAACAACTATCCGGATCTGCCCGAAGGCGATCTGGCTAAACGTCGTTCCGCCGTGGTGAGTACCCGTGCACTTGCCGGCATTGCCCGGTCGCTCGGAGTCGGCGAATTCATCCTGCTTGGACAGGGCGAGAAACTCACGAATGGCAAGGACAAATCTTCGATCCTCGCCGACACCATGGAATCGCTGATCGGTGCCACGTTCCTCAACCACGGCATCGAAACCGCCCGCCAAATGGTCATGCGCCATATCGGGCCCTTGCTCCAGGACGTTGAAGTCCTTGGCGCAGGTACCGACTGGAAGACCGCCATCCAGGAAATCGCAGCCGCCCAGAAGCTTGGAGTGATCGAGTACAAGGTAACCGGATCCGGACCCGACCACGCGCGTTCCTACGTTGCCGTACTCCATATCGGAGGCAAGGCCTACGGCGAAGGCAAAGGCCCATCCAAGAAGGAGGCCGAGCAGGAATCGGCAGCCGTTTCCTGGAAGATGGTCCAGCCGGAAAACAGCAAGGCCAAATAGCCATGCCGGAACTGCCTGAAGTGGAGGTGGTTCGGCGTGGCTTGGCCGACTGGGTGGTCGGCCGGGGCGTTGAATCGGTGCAGGTCATTGACCAGCGCTCGGTCCGCCGGCACGGAGCGGGCCCTTCCGATTTCGAACGGAAATTGGCAGGATCAGCCATCACTGCTGCTGTACGTCGGGGGAAATTCCTGTGGATGATCCTCGATGGCCCCCAGCAGCAGACGGCCCTCGTTGGCCACCTCGGAATGAGCGGCCAGCTCCTGGTGGAGGAGCCCGACGAGCCCGACGAAAAACACTTGAAGGTTCGGCTCCGACTCAGCCCCGACGCGCTCAAGCCGAGGGAACTCCGTTTCATTGACCAAAGAATCTTTGGCGGCATGTTCCTTTCACCGATGGTACCGACGAACGATCGGTTGCCGGGCGGCGTCGGTTCAAGTCTTGAATACCTTCCTCAGGCCGCGGCACACATTGCCCGGGACGTCTTGGACCCCGCTTCGACCGCGGAAAATCTTTATGCGGCGTTGCGGGGGCGCAACACCCAACTCAAGCGGGCGATCCTTGACCAGGAAGTCATCTCCGGCGTTGGAAACATCTATGCGGACGAGGCGTTGTGGGCTGCCAAACTGCATGGCCTTCGTTCGACCGCCACGATCCGACGCCCAGACGTCCAACGACTTCACGCCGCTTTGTCGGACGTCATGGGCCGTGCTCTCGAGGCCGGGGGAACAAGCTTTGACTCGCTGTACGTCAACGTCAACGGCGCCTCGGGGTACTTTGACCGGTCCCTGAACGCCTACGGCAGGGAGGGCAAGCCCTGCCACCGTTGTGAAGAGGCAGGGCTTGGCACAGTGATTCGCCGGGACCCTTTCATGGGCAGATCCTCCTACAGCTGCCCCCGCTGCCAGCGCAAACCGCGCTGAGGGGCCCCGCGCGTTATTGCTGTGGCTAAAGGCTGCGAACCTCCGCAACCACTTGGTCGTTGAAAGGAGCCCAGGCCTCGACTGCCCACGGGCCGAAGGGCTTATCGGTAAGCGTTACGCACGCAGCACCCAACACCGGATCCACCCATAGGAACGTTCCGGCCTGACCGAAATGGCCGAACGTTTCGGGCGAGTTTTGGGAACCCGTCCAGTGGGGGGACTTCGCTGCACGGATTTCGATCCCCAGGCCCCATGCGTTGTCCTTCTGCCGGCCGTAGCCGGGAAGGATTCCTGCCAGACCCGGGAAGACCACGTGTGTGGCCTCGAAGTGGGTTTCCGGGGCCACCAAGGCGGGGTTCTGCAGTTCCGCGGCGAACTTCAGCAGATCCGCCACGGTGGATACTCCGTCGGCCGCGGCGCTGCCGACGACGCTTGTCGAGTCCATGCCGAGCGGTTGCAGGACAGCCTCCTCGAGGTACTCCGCGAAGGTCATGCCGGTTGCGGATTCCAGCGTGGCTGCCAGTTCGTCGAACCCGACATTCGAGTACAGGCGCCGGTTGCCCGGGGCAAAGCGAACTGTTTTTTCGGCGAAGTCGTATCCCGAGGTGTGAGCCAGGAGATGCTTGACGGTGGAACCCTCGGGGCCTGCGGGAGTGTCGAGTTCAAGTGCCCCTTCCTCGATGGCAACCAGCAAGGCGTAGGAGCTGAGCAGCTTGGTGACCGACGCCAGCGGGTAAACACGGGTCAGGTCGCCGTGTGAACCCACCACGGAGCCGTCCCGGGCTACCACTGCGGCAGCGGCGTGGGTCGAAGGCCAGGAATCGATTGCCTTGAGGCTTTGCATGGAAGTATTACTCCTTGGGTCACGCTAAGAATTGCCCGGTTGCGGGGTTTCCGCTGCCGGGGGATCCGGCACCAGTGGATACTATGGAAGCCAACCCCCTGACAACTTTAGCCACCTAGAACGTAGGACTGCCGCACGTGCATTTGAAAACACTCACAGTTCGTGGGTTCAAGTCGTTTGCCTCGGCAACCACCTTCGAGTTCGAACCGGGCGTCACGGCGGTCGTTGGCCCCAATGGTTCGGGCAAGTCCAACGTCGTTGATGCGCTTGCCTGGGTCATGGGGGAGCAGGGAGCGAAGACCCTGCGCGGCGGCAAGATGGAAGACGTGATCTTCGCCGGAACCTCGGGAAGGGCCCCGCTCGGACGCGCACACGTATCGCTAACCATTGACAACGCCGACGGCGCCCTGCCCATTGACTACGCCGAAGTCACGATCTCACGCACGCTCTTCCGTGCCGGCGGCTCCGAGTATGCGATCAACGGCAATCCGTGCCGGCTGCTCGACATCCAGGAACTCCTCTCCGACTCCGGGCTGGGCCGGGAAATGCATGTCATCGTCGGCCAGGGACAGCTCGACCGCATCCTGCACGCGACACCCGAGGACCGCCGCGGTTTCATCGAGGAGGCTGCGGGGGTCTTGAAGCACCGCCGCCGCAAGGAGAAAACCGTACGCAAGCTCGATGCCATGCAGGGAAACCTGAACCGGCTCGAGGACCTCACCACCGAGCTCCGCCGCCAACTCACCCCGTTGGGCAAGCAGGCCAAGGTGGCCCGCCGCGCACAGAGCGTCCAGTTCGAGGTCCGCGATGCCAAGGCCCGCCTCATGGCGGATGACTTGGTGACTTTGCTCGAGTCCCTTGCCAGGGAGCTCGCCGATGAAGCAAGCCTGCGTACCCGGCAGCAGGACACAAACCTCCGTTTGGAGCGCACGCGCGCCGAACTCACCGAACTTGAAGGCTCGGCGGCCCGTGCAACCCCCGAGCTCAACCGCGCCCGTGACCTCTGGTTCGGCCTGACATCAATGCGAGAGCGCTTCAGGTCCCTGGGCGCCGTCGCCGCCGAACGCTCCAGGCTACTTGGCTCCGAATCTGCTTCGTTCGACCCCGCCCGAGACCCCCAGCGGCTCGAAGCGCAGGCCGAGCGCCTGCGTGGCGAGCTCGAGGATCTCGAGGAAGACCTCGAACTTCGACGTGAGCAGCTCGAGGAAGCACTCGATGCAAGGAGCATTGCCGAGGACGCGGCCCACGCCGAACAGCAGCGCCTCACCCAACAGCTGCGTGCCGTTGCTGACCGACGGGAGGGACTCGCGCGCCTGGCCGGCCAGGTGGGTGCCTCGCGCAGCCGCGTCGAAGGCACCGAGGGGGAGCTGGGGCGTCTCAGGGAGTCGCTGGGGGGTTGGGCCGCCAAGCGCGAAGCCGGGGCCCTGGAGCTGGAGGAGCTCGAACAGCAGGCCGCAAAGGTCCGCGCTGGCGGGAAGGACCTGGATGCGGCGCACGAACAAGCCGCGGAACGCCGCGACTCGCTGGCCATGGGCGCGGAAGCACTCCGTGCCCGGGAACAGGAATTGGCCACAAAGGTCGGGGCGCTCCGTGGACGGCTGGGGGCCCTGAAGATGGGAGCCGTGCGAAAAGACGCCACGGAAGAGATCCTTGCGGGGGAGAAGCCAGGTCTGTTGGGACGGGTTTCCCGGTTCCTAGAGGTGGATGCCGGGTTCGAGGTCGCCGTCGCGGCCGCGTTGGGACCTGCCGCGGAGGCCCTGGCCGTCCACGAGCGCGGCCACGCCATGGAGATCCTGGCGGGTTTGCGCGAATCCGACGGGGGACGGGTGCACCTGGTGACCGCAGGTCTCAAAGGCCCCGCCGCCGGCACGACGGCCCCGCCGCTCGGCCGGCACGCCGCCGATGTCGTTTCCGCCCCCGATGAGCTGGCCGGCACGGTCCGGCACCTGCTGGCCCATTCGGTGATCGTCGAGAACCTCGCAGAGGCCCACGAGTTGCTGCAGGCGGATCCCGGATTGCGTGCCGTGACCCGGGACGGCGACATCCTGACGATCGGCACCGCCAGTGGCGGAACAACTGCTGCGCCCACGCTGATCGAACAGAACGCGGCCATCGCCGAAACCGAGGCGGAGCTCGTGGCCACGGAGGCGGCGCTCAAGGACCTGGAACTGGAAAGTGCCGGGCTGGGAAGCCGACTTTCCGAGGCAGAAGAGGCCGCACGACAGGCGCTTGCCCAGCTGCAGGACTCTGGCTCCAGGATCGCCGAGGTGACCCAACGCATGGCCCAGGTGGGGTCGCTGCTCAAGCAGGGGCAGGACGAACGCGAGCGCCTGGAACGGCAGGTCGCCACGGCCGCAGACAAGCTCGAGATCGAGCAGGACAAACTCGAGGAACTCAACGAACGGCTCGCCCAGGCCGGAGAGGCCACCGAGGACGAGGGCCCGGAGGATGGCCGGCGTGAAGAGCTTGCGGCAGCCGCCTCCCGCAGCCGGCAGATGGAACTTGACGCACGCCTGGCGTTGCGTGGGGCCGAGGAACGCGCCAACTCGCTGAGGGGCCGCGTGGAATCCCTGCAGAGGGCCGCCGAAACCGAGCGGAAGGTGCGCATCGAGGTCCAGCGCAGGGCCGAGGCCCGCAAGCTGCAATCGGCGACTGCACGGGAGGTCGGCGACAAGGTCCGGAGTGCCCTTTCGTTCCTTGACGTCTCGGTGGAACTGGCGGACCGCGAACGCGAACAACTGCAGGCCCGCCGGGAGGAACTCGAGGCACGCCTGGGTGCGGCGCGCACGGGGGCGGACGCCGTGGCGCGGGAGCTGGCCGAACTCACGAACTCGGTGCACCGCGATGAACTGGCCCGTGCCGAGCAGCAGCTGCGCATCGAATCCCTGGAGAACCGCTGCATCGAGGAACTGGGCATGACCAGTGAGCACCTTGTCGAAAACTTCGGTCCCCACCTACCGGTCCCGCGATTCGCGGAAACCGGGGACAAGTGGGCGGCGCTGCACCAGGAAGTCGACGCGGAAGGTCGATCCGTCCCGGAAGGCGATCCCTTCGACAGGGTCGTACAGGAAAAGCGGCTGAAGCAGGCTGAACGAGACCTTGCGGCCCTGGGCCGGGTCAACCCGCTGGCGCTCGAGGAATTCGCAGCCCTGGAGGACCGCCACAAGTTCCTCACCACGCAGCTGGAGGACCTGAAGAAGAGCCGCAAGGACCTTCAGGACATCATCCGGGACGTCGATGCGCGCGTCGAGCGCGTGTTCACCGAGGCCTACGCGGATACGGCTGCGCAGTTCGAGCGGGTATTCGGGCGGCTCTTCCCTGGAGGGGAGGGACGGCTGGTACTCACTGACCCGGAGAACATGCTTGCCACAGGCATCGAGATCGAGGCCAAGCCCGCAGGGAAGAAGATCAAGCGACTCTCCCTGCTTTCCGGCGGCGAACGCTCGCTCACTGCCGTGGCGTTGCTGGTCTCGATCTTCAAGGCCCGGCCGTCCCCGTTCTACGTCATGGACGAGGTCGAAGCCGCGCTCGATGACACCAACCTGGGTCGGTTGATCACCATCTTCGAGGAGCTGCGCGAGTCCAGCCAGTTGATCGTCATCACCCACCAGAAACGCACCATGCAGGTGGCGGACGCCCTCTACGGCGTCACCATGCAGGGTGACGGGGTTTCCAAGGTGATCAGCCAGCGGATCGACCGGGAGTGACCGCCAAGGTCGCTTCCGCGAGGTGGAAACGCCCAGTGGCTTCGGATGATTCTCTCAGATTGGTGGATTAGCCTAGGTGTTTGATCTACGTTTGCGCGGGCTTCATCGCCCGCGCATCTTGAATGGGGGATGCCTGGTGGCTTTGCGAAGAATGATCTCACGTGGCAAGCGGGCCGTAGTCCGGTTGGTCGGATCCGGAGCGCCGAATCGCCCCGACATCCGCGCCACGGTGATCATCCCGGTCTACAACACCGAGACCTATCTCCGGGAGTTGCTCGAAAGCCTCGTGGCCCAGGACCTTCCGGCCGAGGAATTCGAGGTCATTGCAGTCAATGACGGATCCACGGACAACAGCGGTGCGATCCTTGATGAATTTGCCCACAACCACGCAAATTTCCGAGTCGTGCACCAGGAAAACAGCGGGTGGGCGGGCAAGCCCCGGAACGTGGCCCTCGACCTGGCCCAGGGAAAATACGTGTTCTTTGCCGACAGCGACGACGTGTTGGCGCCGTCGGCTCTGCGCAGAATGCTGCAGTTCGCGTCGGACCACGAGCTTGACGTGGTCTTCCCCAAGGTTGTGGGGCTGGGGGGACGCTGGGTTTCAAAGGGCATGTACGCCAAGGCCAACCCGGCACTGTCGCCGCTGCAGGCCATCAACACGTTGACGCCCCAGAAATTGATCTTGCGCGACCTGATCGAATCCAACCGGCTTCGCTTCGAGGAGGAGCCGGTCCGTTTGGAGGACGGGATGTTCATGGTTGCCTGCTACCTGCTGGCAAACGGGATAGGCATCGCGTCGGGTCGGGAGCACTACAGCTTGAGGGCCCGGGCTGACGGTTCAAACATCAGCAGCCGGCCCCTGGACCCCGAGGGCTACACCTCGTCGATAGCAAAGATCGCCGCGATAGTGCGTGCGCACGCACGGGACCCGAAATTGGCCGACGGCATGATTCTCACCCTGTGGTCGAACAAGGGGCTGAAGATCTATGCCCCGGCGCGGTACCGGCGCTACTCGGAGACGGTCCAGGACCGATGGCTCGAGGAGCACTCCCGGTTCGTCAACGAGTTCGTCACGGAAGAATCCTCCGGGAACCTCGACGGCATACGCCACCGCAAGACAGAGTGCATCCGCCGGCTGGACAAGGAGGCGCTCTTCGGCATCATCGAGCTGGAAGAGGAGCTGGCGAAGGGAATCTCCATCGACGGGGCCCGCTACGAGGACGGGGAACTGCACCTGTCGGGAACTGTGCATTCACCCGACATCGATTCCGTCCGGATCGCCGCCGGTTACCGCGGCAAGGAACCGGGTGCCTTGGCTGAAGCGACATTCGCCGCCTTGGACGGAACCTTCTCCGGAACGCTTCCGGGGATACCCGACGACGACGCAATCATCGACTTCGTGGCCACACCCGTGGCGAGGGACATCACGGGCCGCGCCAAGCGGACCCCGAGCGCAGCCAGGACCGCCTTTTCAACCAACGGCAACCTCATGCCCTACACCACCAAGCACGGCAACTTCAGCCTCCAGACGGTCAAGCCCGAGCCCGCAAACGGCACGGCGGACCCGAGCGGGGACTGAACCGCCGCTGCAGGCGGCCCGGTCCTACCTCTTCGGAGCCGGGGTGCCCGCGGGAAGTCCGCGGTTTTCCTTGACCGGAAGCCACGCCAGCACGCCGACGAGCCCCAGGGCCCCGCTGATGGTGAAGGCCCAGCCGTAGCCCGAATGGTCGGCAACCACGCCGGCGATGATCGGGCCGATGATCGACCCGAAATCCGTGGCCATCTGGAAGGTCGCCAGCACCTTTCCGCCGTTGCGGCCCTGGCCCACCACGTCGGCGATGGCCGCCTGCTGGGCCGGGCCCATGAAGCCGGTGCCCATGCCGGCGGTGATCGACAGGGCGATGAACAGCGGGATGTTGTCGACCCACCCGATGGAGGCTGTGGACAGGGAGGCGACGGTCAGCCCGATCAGGATCGGAAGCCGACGCCCGTGGGCGTCGGTGAACCTGCCGGCGACAAGCAGCGCCGCCCCGTTGCCCACGGCAAAGATCGCCAGCGCCAGGCCGGCAATGAGCGTTCCCTGCGAGGCGAAGGCCGCGACGGCGAACAGCGGGATCAGGGACATGCGGACCCCGAAGGCCATCCAGCCGTTGGTGAATCCGGAGACGAGCGCCGCCTTGAACGTTGCAGCGCCCCAGGCCTCGGACAGCGGGATGCGGTCCACCGCCGGTGCCTTGGCGCCCGCGGCATCGGCCTTGGCGGTGCGCGAATGCGAGAGGGAGAAGTAGACGATCGCGGCGGCCGCGACCAGGGACCCGCCGTAGATGAAGAACGGGATCCTGAAGCCCAGTCCCGCCATCAGGGAACCCATCACGGGGCCAGCGACGTTGCCCAGGAGGAACGCCCCCGAATAGAGGCCGGCGATCCGGCCGCGGATCTCCCGGGGCGACAGCCTGGCGATCAGCGCCATCGCGGAGACCGTGAACATCGTCGAGCCCAGGCCGCCCATGCCGCGGAAGAGCAGCAGCTGCGTGTAGTCCTGGGCGAAGCCGCAGAGGATGGTGGAGACGGCGACGATCAACACGCCCGTGACGTACACGGCCGGCTCGCCGAGGCGGTCCGTCAGCTTGCCGCTGACCGGGGCGAAGACCAGCCGTGTGAAGGCGAAGATGCTCACGATCACGCTTGCTGCCGCCGCGCCCACATCGAAGCTCGTGGCAAACTGCGGCAGGATGGGGGCGATCAGGCCGAACCCCAGTGCAATGACGAAGGCTGCCGCGACAAGTACGCGGATTTCACGGGGGACTGGCGGGCGCTGTGCGGGGGACGTGGGGTCGGTCGATTCCGCCGGGCCGGGCGTCGGGGCATTCGTAGTCATAGGTGCCACCAGTTTAGTGTGTGAGAAGCTTGGACGGTGTCTGAACAACTAACTTTGATCATTGTCCTAGTCGCAGTGGTCGCCATCATCGGTATTGGTGCCGCGTTCTTCCTGGTGCGAGGCCGCAAGGCGCCCCGGGGAACGTATGCCGGCCCGCGTGATGCGAACGACCCCGCGCCCACCGCCGTCGCGACCGAACCCGCGGCCGAAGCCCCCGCCCCGGCGCCCACCGAGGCCGTCGAAAGCCCGGCTGCCCCCGTTGAGGAGACGGCCGCAGAGGCCGCGATCGCTCCGACCGAGGTCCCGGAGCCGGTCCAGGGCCGCCTGGCACGCCTGCGTGCCCGCCTGTCGAAATCCAACAACGCCCTGGGCAAGGGCCTGCTGGCCCTGTTGAGCCAGGACAAGATCGACGACGACGTCTGGGACGAAATCGAGGAGACCCTGCTCCTGGCCGACCTGGGCACGGAGCCGACGCTCGAGCTTGTCGATGCCCTGCGCGAGCGCGTGAAGATCGAGGGAAGCCGCGACCCGCAGCGCGTGCACGACATGCTGCGCGAGGAACTGATCAAGCTGGTGGATCCGTCCATGGACCGCAGCTTCATCCCGGTGCGCCACGCGGACCGCCCCAACGTGATAATGGTCGTGGGCGTCAACGGCGTGGGCAAGACCACCACCATCGGCAAGATGGCGCGCGTCCTGGTCGCCGAGGACAAGGACGTGCTCCTGGGCGCCGCCGACACCTTCCGCGCCGCGGCCGCCGAGCAGCTGGCCACCTGGGGAAACCGCGTGGGCGTGCCGACGGTGAAGTCGGACGTCGACGGCGCCGACCCGGCATCCGTCGCCTTCGAGGCCGTGACCGCGGGCATCGACCAGGAGGTCGACATCGTGATGATCGACACCGCCGGCCGCCTGCAGAACAAGGTCGGGCTGATGGACGAGCTGGGCAAGATCAAGCGCGTCATCGAGAAGAAGGCCACCGTGGACGAGGTGCTGCTGGTCCTGGACGCGACAACGGGCCAGAACGGCCTGAACCAGGCGAAGGTCTTCTCCGAGGTGGTGAACGTCTCCGGCATCGTGCTGACCAAGCTGGACGGCACCGCCAAGGGCGGCATCGTCGTGGCGATCCAGCGCCAGCTCGGCGTCCCGGTGAAGCTTGTGGGCCTGGGCGAGGGCCCGGACGACCTGGCGCCGTTCGACGCCGAGGCGTTCGTGGACGCGCTGCTCGACTAGCCTCCGCACACCGGAACCGGTGCGGGCATCCCCTTCCCACGGGCGGGGGTGCCCGCACTTTTCCATGTAGACGGCTGCGCGCGCCCATGCCCGGGTGCCCGGCGCGTGGTCCACTCGCGGGTGCGGTATCGGCGCTACCATGGTGGGGATCCCGAACGCACGTCGACGGAGCAACGACCAGGCCGCCGCCGGCCCCGTAGGAGGAAGCAGCGCACCATGAAACACTCGGCCAGGCGAAGCCTGCGCGACGACGTCCAGGGGCTGCGCGCCGTCGCCGTGGTGCTGGTGGTCATCTACCACCTGTGGCCAGGTGCACTGCCCGGGGGGTTCGTCGGCGTCGATGCCTTCTTCGTCATCTCCGGGTTCCTGATGACGGCCCACCTGGTGCGCAACCCGCCGCGCGCGGCCCGGGACGTGTGGCGGTTCTGGATGCGCCGGGTCAAGCGGCTGCTGCCCGCGGCCTTCACGGTGCTTGCCGTGACGGTGCTCGGGATCCGGCTGCTGGCCCCGGACACCGTGTGGCGCGACTGGGGCGGCCAGGCGGTGGCGTCGGCCTTCTACGTGGAGAACTGGTCGCTTGCGGCATCGAGCGTCGACTACCTGGCCGAGGGCAACACCCCCTCGGCGCTCCAGCACTTCTGGTCGCTCTCCGTCGAGGAACAGTTCTACCTGCTGTGGCCCCTGGTGATCGGCGCGCTGGCCCTTGCTGCGTCGGCGCTGGGCGCCCGGCGCCTGCAGGTGCTCAGGTACGGGGTCGGTGCCCTGGCGCTGCTCTCGTTCGCCCACTGCATCCAGCTCACCGCCGGCGAGCCGGGCATCGCCTACTTCTCGACCTTCACCCGGGCCTGGGAATTTGCCGCCGGCGGCATCGTGGCACTGCTGCCCGCCGCCTCGGCGCGCTTCAGGGCCTCGCCGACGGCCTCGGCGGCGGGGTGGGCCGGGGTCGCTGCCCTGCTGGTCTCCGCCGTGGCCTTCGACGGCGCCACGCCGTTCCCGGGCGTCGCCGCGGCCCTGCCGGTGCTTGGCACCGCGGTGGTGCTGTGGGTGCACGCGGAGGCGGGGTCCTCGACGGGGCGGGCGTTTTCCTGGGGTCCCGTGCAGTTCCTGGGGGACCACTCCTACTCGATCTACCTGTGGCACTGGCCGCTGATCGTGCTGCTTCCCTTCGCCCTCGGCCCCCTGGCCTGGCCCCAGAAGCTCGGGATCATCGCCGCGACGCTCGTCCTGGCCGTGCTGACCAGGGCCCTCGTCGAGGTCAATTTCCGCATCAGCCTGGACCGCGCGCGGATCCTGACCGGCGGCAGGTTCCTGCTCGCCGGCTCGCTGGCGATCGGGCTGGTCGGCGGTGCCCTGGTGGGCGCCGCGGCGCAGCGCGAGCAGACCCCGGCGCAGACGGCCGGCCAGGTGGCCCAGGCCCTGGACGAGGTCGGCGTGGAGTGCTTCGGGGCCGCCTCCATGGTGAACGACTGCGCCGAGGCGGACACCGGCCCGCTGGTCCCCTCGCCCGCGGCGGCCAAGAAGGACAGGTCCGACGCGTACGCCGACAAGTGCTGGTCCCAGGGTGAGTTCGCGGACCGGCCGGTGTGCACCTACGGCAACGGCGCGACGAAGGTCGCGCTGGTCGGAAACTCCCATGCGGGCCAGTGGCTGCCGGCGCTGCAGCAGATTGCGCAGGAGCGGGACTGGACGATCTCCACGTTCCTGGCCACGCGTTGCGCCCCCACGGATGCCGAACTGGACTTCGATTCCGCGGCCAGCACCGCGGGCTGCCACGACTTCGGGCAGTGGGTGCTTGAACAGACGGCGCACGGGCAGTTCGACGTGGTCATCGCCGCGGCCCGGCAGTCGCTTCCGGTCCGCGGGGAGACCCTGGCGACCACGCGGGAGCAGGCGCTGGCCGGGTACAAGACGTACCTCTCGAAGTGGATGGCCGGCGGCACCCCGATCGTGGTGATCCGCGACAGCCCGTTCCCCGGCAACACCGTTCCCAACGTCCCGGACTGCATTGCCGCGGGCAAGGAACCCTACGCCGGCTGTTCGGGGACCCCCGGTACCTGGACCGCCATCGACCCGCTCGCCGATGCCGTCCGAAGTGCCGCCGGCGGCACGGCCGAGGTCGTGGACATGTCCGGGTTCTTCTGCCGGGAGGGTGTCTGCCCCGCGGTCATCGGCTCGGTGATCGCGTACATCGACGGCTCCCACCTGACCGCCACCTATGTGCGTTCGATGTCCCCGTACCTCGCCGGGAAACTGGATGCGGCTCTGCCCGGCCACGCGAAGCCGGCGATCGCCGGGGGAGCCGGGAACTGAGCCTGTAACATCCCCGCAACAGGTCGGACACCAGTCCTTTACGGTGGCGCCGCTTCCGTAACCGCGGCGAAACAGGGGGCTGGAAAAGCCGAAACACCCGAGGTGAATCCTTGAACCAAGGCGAGAGGGTCTCGCCATCGATCTCGGGAGGCGTTGGACATGGAGCTAACCACCACTCAGGTGTGGATGATGGTTTGCGCGGCACTCGTGTTGCTCATGACACCTGCACTGGCATTCTTCTACGGCGGGATGACCCGCGCCAAAAGCGTCCTGAACATGATGATGATGAGTTTCTCCGCCGTGGCACTTGTCGCCGTGGTCTGGGTCCTCTGGGGCAATTCGATGGCCGGCGGCGGGGCGGACATCGCCGGGCTGCTCGGCAACCCCGCAGACGGCTTCGGCATGGAATCGCTGATCGGCACCGACGGGCTCATCGCGGCGGGATACGGCGCAACCTTCGCCATCATCACCGTGGCACTGATTTCCGGTGCCATCGCCGACCGCGCCAAGTTCAGTGCCTGGCTGGTCTTCGTCCCCGTCTGGGTGACGCTCGTGTACGCACCCATCGCCTTCTGGGTGTGGGGCGGCGGCATCCTGGGCGCCGAGGGAGCGATCGGCTCGGTGGTCGGAGAGGCCATCGACTTCGCCGGCGGCACCGTGGTCCACATCAACGCCGGTGTCGCGGGCCTTGTCCTGGCGCTGATCCTGGGCAAGCGCCGAGGTTTCGGCAAGGACCCGAGCCAGCGCCCGCACAACATCCCGCTGGTCATGCTGGGTGCCGCGCTGCTCTGGTTCGGCTGGTTCGGTTTCAACGGGGGAGCGGCAGGCACGGCGGAGGAAGCCGGCCTGATCTGGGTCAACACCCTGGCAGCCCCGGCCGCCGCACTGCTCGGCTGGATCCTCGTTGAACGCATCCGCGACGGCCACAGCACCTCGCTGGGTGCCGCCTCGGGCATCGTCGCCGGCCTGGTGGCCATCACCCCGGCCTGCGCCAACGTCTCGCCTGTCGCAGCCATCGGCCTCGGCCTTGTCGCAGGCGTCGTCTCGGCCCTGGCCGTGGGGCTGAAGTACCGCTGGGGCTACGACGACTCCCTGGATGTTGTCGGTGTGCACCTGGTCTCCGGCGTTATCGGTACCGTGGCACTCGGCTTCATCGCCCTTCCGGTGGACGGCGCCGGCGGGGGACTGTTCTACGGCGGCGGCTTCGGCCAGCTCTGGGCCCAGCTCGTGGCCTGCATGGTGGTCATGGCCTTCACCGCGATCATGACCACCGTCATCGGCCTGGCGATCCACAAGACCATGGGCTTCCGGGTGACCGAGGAGCAGGAAGTCGCCGGCATCGACCTCATGCAGCACGCCGAAACCGGCTACGAATTCGGGGGCCTGGGGACCGGCGGGACCTTCGTCCCGCACCCGGCCACCTCGTCCCACCTCAAGACCAGCGCCGCAGCCAAGCAGGCGGCACCAGCCAAGGAGAAGATCAACGCATGAAACTCGTGACGGCGATCATCCGCCCGGAAAAGACCGACCAGATCCGCTCCGCCCTGGAAACCTACGGGGTGCAGGGGATGACCATCAGCCAGGCCAGCGGCTACGGCCGGCAGCGTGGACACACCCAGGTCTACCGCGGCGCCGACCACACCGTGGACCTGCTGCCCAAGGTCCGCCTGGAGGTGCTTGTGGAGGACACCCTGTGCGACGACATCCTCGATGTCCTGGTCTCCACGGCGAACACCGGAAACGCGGGGGACGGGAAGATCTGGGTCAGCCACGTCGAGGAGGTCATCCGCGTCCGCACCGGTGAGCGCGGCATGGCGGCCGTCTGACACCGGCAAAGGCCAAGGCACGGAAACGGCACAGGCCGCGTTGCACCAGCAGGAAGGCTGGAGCAACGCGGCCTGTGCCTGTGCTCTTTGTGCGCCGGCGGCAGTGTTGCCGGCGCCGGTGTTGCCTAGCCGCGGCCCTTCGCGGCCAGCTTGCTCCGGCGATCCGCGATCAGGTCGCTGATCACTGAAATGAACGCGGTCGTCGACTGGCCCTTTTCGAATTCGTCGAAGTAGAAGGAGCGCATCTCGCGGCGCTCTTCAAGGTGCTCCGCGCCGTCGAAGTGGTTCGAGAGGGCCGGAAGCAGCTCGCCCGCGGTGGACTTCGAGATGACGGGGCAGCAGCGGCTGACGGGCACTTCGCGGTGCAGCAGGCCCATCTTGTCCCTGCGGTCCGTGAGGATCAGCGGGCACTCCGGGTGCAGGTAGAGGAAGTCCAGGCCGACGCTCGAGACATCGGTGACAAGCGCATCGACGCCCTCGAACAAATCGAGGATGTTGCTCGAGTCGTCGACGATGTGCTTTACGCCGGCGACCTGGTTGGAGCCGAGGATCTCAACGACCCGTGCATGGGCCGCGGCCATGTCCTTGTTGGTCGTCGTGGAAATGCGGGGGTGCGGCTTGTAGATGACCCGGGTGTTCGGCAGGGAAACAAGCGTGGAAACGATCTGCTCGCCGAACATGTCCAGGGAGGTGTAGTTGTTCGCGTCGTTCTCGCCCTCCCAAGTGGGGGCATACATCACGGTTCGCCCGGCGAAGGCGGCAAGCGGTGAGGTGAAGGAACTGTCCAGCTGCGGCCGGCCAACCTTCACCAGGCTGTCCAGGTTGAAGTCGATCAGCGCGGCCTTGTGGCGCTCGATGGCGGCCGGCCCCGCGACGAAGGTCTTGTCGTAGCCCTTGGCCTGGTTGGAGACCATCGAGAGCTTGTCGCTCTCCCCGTGGTTGACGTGCACGTGGACCAGGTCCGGTGCGCTCAGCGACTGGAAGTTGGCCACGCCGTTGTTCACGTAAAGGCAGACCTTGAAATCGTTGAACTTGTAGAAGTTGACGAGGTCGTCGTACTTGCGCAGGAAGATCTTGGGCAGGGTGGTCAGTGAACGGAACTGGCGCATGGCCGGCACCTTGCGGAAGACCAGGACAACGGGGTGGACCTTGTTGAGGTTCTCGAGGGCCGGGAGCCACTGCTCCAGCTGGTAGGAGCGGTTTGGCACGTCGCTGAAGTAGACGACGACTTCCCCCGCCACGGGGATGCGGTCCATCTCGTGGTTGGCAACCGGGGCGGGGCCAATGCCCAGGGACCTGCGTACCTTTACTCCGGTTGGCGACGAAATCATCGTCGACAAGCGTTGGCCTAGCCAGTCTTTCACTCGAGACACCTGTCTGTGTTGGTAGTTATCACCATTGAAGCCGGTAGGGCCTCGCCGGGACCGGGGCCGGCGATGTGTGCCGCCTGGACCAGTCCCGAAATACGCCGTGGGGTGCTCTTTGGTGCTGCTTCGGTATTGACGCAAACCAAGCGGCGAAACGGTATGTGAGTTGAAACTACACGATTTCCGGATGCCCCGCCGCGAGGGGTTGGACATGAGGAAGATCACCGCATTTGCCGCTTGGCGCTATCACTATACCAGTTGGGGCTTGGCACAAACTGTGCCCCGCAACACCGCGAAAACCGTGCGTCCACCGGGCGCCAGACAGGTACCCGCATCCATGCCGGGCCTACTTGAAGCTGAGGTTCCCGTAGGCCGTCAGGAAGGGGCTGCTTCCCGGTTTCGGGTCGGCGCCCAGCCTCACCGTGCGCCCGACCCCGTCCGTTTCGAATCGCACGTGGACGTCTATGGCTCCGCTGCCCGAAATCCTCGTACGCAGGTCCGCCGGAACCAGGAACCCGAAGCCGTCCTCGGTTTCCCTGATCGGTGGGCACTTCACCGCGGGGGCGTCCGGGTTGCCGCGTTCCGAGAGCACGAGCTCAAGACCGTCCAGCCCGAGCCCTGCCAGTTCGGTTCCGATCTCGATCTCCAGGGTTCCGTCCGCGTGGAACCTCAAAGCGGAGAGCCGGGCCTTGGCCCCGGCCATCGACCGCCGCGCCGACTGCTTCGCCCTGGCCGCGTCAAGGGCCTGCATCCATTGGCCGAAGATCTCGTCACTCGTGTAGTGCTTGGCGAGGTCGAAGGCGTTCCTCGAAAGTTCCTCGCACCAGTCATCGTCTCTCAGCAGGCGCTCCACGGCACGGACAGCTGCCCTGCGGTCCTGGAACGGGACGAGGATTCCCGTGACGCCGTGCCGGATCACATCGCGCGGCCCGAAGTCCACGTCGTAGGCGACGGGAACGCATCCGGCGGCCTGTGCCTCCAGGAGCGCCAGGGACTGGCCCTCGAACTTGCTGCAGAGCAGGAGCACCTTGGAGGCGGACAATTCCTCCTCAACGTTGTCCAGGTGGCCGCGAAACCGGACGATTGCCTCCATGCCGCGTTTCCGGACGTGTTCCTCCAGGTCCCGGTGCTGTTCGCCCTCGCCGATCAGGTCCAGGCGGACGGGGGTGCCCCCGGCCGCCACATCGTGGACGATGTCAACGACCTCGGGGAGGTTCTTGCCCTTGGTGAAGCGGCCCACGTGCACCACCAGGGAGCGCTCCCGACGCGCGAAGTCCGGCAGCTCGGCCGGCCCGTCGACGGCGTTGCTGATGACCACCGTGTTTCCCTGGTCGCCGAACCGCGCCACGAAGGCCTCGCGCTGGGACCGGGTCAGGAAGGTGATCCCGTCCCAGTTCTCCCGGTTGGCGATGATGCCCTGGTGGGCATCCGAGAGCTTTCCGGTGAGCGGGTCCTCGCCCGGCGAGATATGCGTGCTGTGGAAATTGACGAACTTCATGGCCAGCGGGTGTTCGAAGGACCAGAGGAATCCCGCGGAGAACTTGCTGTCGACGAGGATGTCCGTTTCGGCCCGGCCGACCAGCTTCCCCAGCCAGTGCTTGTAGAGTTCGCTCGCCCCGGCGAACTCGGCCCGCACCTGCCCCTGCGGATCCAGCAGGCGCAGGATGCGACGCGTCTTTCGGGCGTCTTGTTCCGACGGGAGCACCGAGTCGGTCAGGTAGATGGTGCCGTCTGGCCGGTAGTGCTCCCGGTATGAGATCCCCGCGTGGATCCGCGACGAATGTTCGGTGAAGAGGAGCGAGCCATCGATATCGCGCCTCGTGCTGGAGTGGTGGTTCCACTCGAACTGCTCGTGCTCGCGGGGGTCCGGGCGGGCGGGCGAGGTTTCTGCGGGAACCGAGGCGTAGTACTCGTGCAGGTTCAGGATGGGGACTCCGGGGTGGAGCTTCCGGTGGGCCACGAGTGAGGCGCGGATGGAGTCGAAGGCCGGTTCCGGCTTGAAGGTCACGACAGCGCTGGGGACTCCCCGTTCGTGGAAGAGGCTGGCTCTCTTCAGGCACATGGCGGTCATCCCGCCGAAGGTGTCGCTGACCGACCACGTCACCATCAGCGCCTGCCGGGCCCCCTCGCGAGGGTGGTCGGGGCGGCTTGGCGAGGCTGCCGCGGTTCCGGGGTCAAAAACTTGTGCCATGCCAAGCCTCTCCGTGAAGGGGGACTCTTGAGGGACGGATGCCGATGTTCCCAAGGGTAAGCACGCGGGAGGGCAAAGCAATAGCCCGGGAGAAGGTTTCGGTTGCCGGGAGTTGCTCCCGCCGCAGCGCTCGCCGGGAATCGGGGGAAGCGGGCCGGGGTGGAGGTAGGTATGTCGGTCGGGGTCCGGCCCGGGGTACGGCTCAGGGTGACGCTGGCGTCCCCGGCCCCGTTCCGCCGTAGTGAGCGGCCAACAGGCCAAGGCCCTGCTCGATGGTGACCGAGGGGGCCCAGTCCAGCACCTCCCGGGTGCGGCGCTGGTCGAACCAGTGTGCCGTGGAGAGCTGCTCCGCCAGGAACCTTGTCATGGGTGGCTCGTCGCGGACCAACCCGCGGGCACCGGCGGCGGACCAGGCCTTTTCGATCACCGAACCGGCGCCGCGGGCCAGCCATCCCGGGACGCTCCAGGCCGGGGCCGGCACCCCCGCGGCGCGGCAGATCCCGGCGATGAGTTCGCCCACGGGCCGCGGTTCCCCGTTGGTGAGGACCAGCGCCTGGCCGTGGGCGTGGTCCATGCGTTCGAGCCCGCGCACTATCCCTTCGGCCGCGTTCTCCAGGTAGGTGGTGTCGATCAGGGCGGCCCCGCCGTCCAGCAGCGGCAGGCGCCCGGCACGCGCGCGGGCCACCACGCGCTCGACAAGCTGGGTGTCCCCGGGACCCCAGACCACGTGCGGGCGGATGGCGGTGACCCGGAAGCCGGGCGAATCGGCGGCCAGGGCCAGGCGCTCCGCCGCGGCCTTGGAGCGGGCGTAGTTCCCGCGGGCGCGTTCCGGGTCCGCGTCCCCGGCGTCGGCCCCGGCCAGCGCGGCCCCGAAGTGGGCGACCGAGGGGGATGAGACGAAGACCAGGTCCCGGACCCCGGCGGCGCGGGCCTCGGTGAGCAGCGTGGCGGTGCCCGTGATGTTCGTGGCAACGAACTCGTCCCAGGCCCCGGTGAAGGAGACCTTGGCGGCCAGGTGGATGACGGAGTCGATGTCCGCGACGGCGCGGCGCACCGCCTCGGCGTCGGCGAGCGAGCCGAGGACCTCGTCGGTCGCCGACGCGGAGGCCCGGCGCTGGAAGGTGCGCACCGCGTGCCCCCTGGCGCGCAGCAGTTCGGCGACCCGGCCCCCGAGCAGCCCGCTGGCACCCGTGACAAGGACGCGGCGGGGCAGCGGCGCCGGACGGTGGGTTTCGTGGGCGGGCACGGGGCCCGATGCGGCACTCACGGGTTGCCGGTCCTTCCCCCGGCCAGGGTCTTCCCGGCCCAGGCAGCCAGCGCGCTCCTGTCGATCTTGGAGTTGTGCCGGATGTCGGTGGGCAGTGCGGGGACCACCAGGACCGCGGCGATCTCCAGCCCCGTCGTGGCGACGGCGGCGCGCACCGCGGCGGAGAGTGCCTGGCCGGCGGGTGCGGCCCGGCGGGCCGGTGGAACGGTTTCCAGCACCGCGACGCCGACCTGGGTGCCGGCCGGGCCCACCCCGACGACGGCTGCCCGTCCGGTGCCGGGCACCGACTGGGCGGCGTGCTCGGCGGCCACCGGGGTGGCGATCCCGGAGGCGGTGGTCAGGATGTGCCCCAGGCGCCCCTGGACCCAGAGGCGGCCGTCGGCATCGAGGTGTCCCACGTCCCCGGTGCGGTGCCAGCCGGGGATGGAGGCGCTGTCCGATTCGGTGATCCAGAGCCTGTCGTAGCGTTCCTTCACGTGCGGCGCCGCCACGAGGATCTCGCCGAGCACCCCGGGCTCCGTGCCCGGGATGTCGCCGGACCTGCCGTCGCCGTCCAGGGCGGCTATCGCGACGGTGGCCCCGGCCACCGGGGTCCCCACGCAGACGCCGTTGCCGGTGCCCGCGGCGCGGATGCCGGGCAGGTCGATGTCTGTGACGGGCAGCGTCTCGGTCATCCCGTAGGGGGTGTGGATCGCGGCGCCCGGGACAAGTTCCTGGAGTCGGGTGAGCAGCGGCTCGGGGATCGGCGCCCCGGCGGAGAGCAGCAGCCCCACGGCGCCCAGGGTTCCCCGCTGCGACGGGTCCAGGCCACCGGCGGTTTCCAGCACGTTGGCCAGCGCCGCGGGGGAGGCGAAGACGGTGTCCGCGCCGATGGCCGCCGCGGCGTCGGCAAGGGCTGCGGCGGTGAGCGTGCGCGGGGAGGTGACGTCCATGTCCGGGGTCACCGAGGTGGCGCCCAGGGCGGGGCCGAGCAGGGCGAAGGGTGCGAAGCCGGCGACGAGCCCGGAGCCGGCCTTCAACCCGTAGGTGTCCTTGAGGGTGTCGCGCATGGCGGCGAGCCTGCGGTGCGTGTAGACGACGCCCTTGGCCGGGCCCGTGGAACCGGAGGTGAAGAGCACCGCTGCGTCGGCGTCGGGGTCTACGGGTTCGAAGGCGGGCGGGGCGCCTTCGGCATCCGGCGCCGCGGCGCCGGCTTCGAGCAGTTCCGGGACGGTGTGCGCCACGCCGAGCAGCGCGCGCTTGGCGGCGGGCAGGGGGCCGGCGGCGATGCGGACGCCGGGCCAGCCGAGGATGCGGGCGCCGGCCAGGGCGCGGTCGATGCCGATGAGGTAGCCGGGTCCGGCGCCGCGGATGGCGCGGCCGAGTCCGGCGGTGCCCAGCCCGGCGTCGGCCACCACGATCACCGCACCCAGGCGCAGGCAGGCGTAGATCAGCGTTGTCAGTTCGGTGCCCGGGGGCACCAGCAGGCTCACGCGCTCGCCGCGGCGCACGCCGATGCCGGCCAGCCCGCGGGCCAACGCATCCACGCGGGCCCCCAGCTGCGCCCAGGAGAGGGACGCCGGAGGGTTGATGTCCACCACGGCCGGTGAGTTGTCGTTCCGCCGGGCGTCGAGCTCGGCGAGCATCGGCACATATGGTGCGATGTCGGCGGGCGTTGCCTCAGGGACAGCCTGCGGGACGGCGTGGCCCGCGAGCCAGTCGAAGACCGGGGTTGCAACATCGCGGTCCTCGGGCAGCAGGTGCCCGGCGCCCTCGAAGCGGTGCACCGCGGCGTGCGGCAGCCGGTCCATGAGGTCGCGCAGGTACCTGTCCGAGAACACCGGGTCCTTCGGGCCCCAGAGCAACAGTGCGGGGACCTTGAGGGAACGCAGGCCCTCGGCGATTTCATCCAGTGCCGGGCGGCTGGGGTGCCCGGGGGCGAAGGGGATGTCGGCGACGAAGTTGCCCACGCCGTGGCGCCGGGGGGCACCGCGGTAGGGCGCCATGAAGGCGTGGTGGACCCCGGTCTCCAGGGATGGGTTGGCCAGGGCGAGCGTGGTGCGCAGGAACGCGGGGCTGGTGGTGGTGCCCCAGCCGTGCACCGCCGGGTGGGTGGCAAGGCGCAGCACCGCCGGGAGGTCGTGCCCCGCCGGGTGCACGGCGGTGTTGGTGAGCACCACGGAGGCCAGCAGGTCCGGGTGCTCCAGCGCCCAGCCCAGCGAGATGATCCCGCCCCAGTCGTGGCCGACGGTGGTCACCGGGCCCTTCAGCCCCAGGGCGTCGGTGAGGTCGCCGAGGTCGTTGACCCGGTCCGCGAGCCGGCGGAAGACCCCGGTGCGTGCGGAGAACCCCATGTCCAGCTGGTCGACGGCTATCACGCGCCAGGGCAGGGCATGGGCCTGCACGTGCCCGAGCAGGCTGCGCCAGAGGTAGGACCAGGTCGGGTTGCCGTGGACGCACAGCAGCGTGCCGACGGGTTCGATGCCGCGGGATTCCAGCTCCGGCCCGTTGTCCAGCAGGTGCCAGTCGTGGGTGGTGCCGGGGGCGTCGGCCGCCGAGGTGGAGGGCACCGAAACGTGCCGGGACCAGGCCGGGTCCACCCCGGGGAGGGCGGTGTTCACCAGGCGAGCTCCATCATGGCGGTGTTCAGGCCGGAACCCACGCCCATGCACAGCACGCGGTCCCCGGGGCGCAGGGTTGCCGCCTCCTGGGAAAGCGTCATGGGCAGGGAGGCGGGCCCCACGTTGCCCCACTTGGGGAACGTGATGGGGACGCGGTCGCGGACCAGGCCCACGGCCTTGATGATGGCGTTGGTGTAGGAGTTCGAGACCTGGTGGGTGACGTAGCGGTCCATCGAGCGCCAGTTCCAGCCCGCGGCGTGCGCCTCGTCCCACGCGTTGACCACCAGTTTCAGGCCGTTGTCCAGCAGGCCCTTGGTGTCGGTGAACATGCCGGCCGGCCCGCCGACGCACAGCTCGTGGTGCTGCGTTCCGGCGCGCGAGACGCCGCCGAGGATGCGGTGGGCACCGGGGTGCTCGTCGGCCGGGCCGATCACGGCCGCCGCGGCCCCCGAGCCCAGGGTCAGTGTCGCGAACTCGCGCAGGTAGTCCTCGCGCGTGGAGTTTGCGTCGTTGAGCCGCCGGATCGTGGTTTCCTGCGTGGGCTGGGCGTCCTCGCCGGCGACGATCAGGGCGTACTTGATCTGCCCGGCGTCGATCATGTTGGCGGCAAGTGTCATGCCGTTGACGAAGCCGAGGCAGGCGTTTGCCACGTCGAAGTTCATGGCGGAGGAGGGCAGGCCGAGCCCGTGGTGCACCTTGGCGGCCACCGAGGGTTCGAGGTTGCGCCGGGTCACCGAGGTGTTGATGAGCAGGCCCACCTGGCCCGCTTCGATGCCGGCCTCGGCCAGGGCCTTGCCGCCGGCCTCCACCGCCGCGTCGTCGAAACTTGTCCCGGCATCCCACCAGCGGCGTTCGACGACCCCCGCCACGCGTTCCAGGAGCTTGCGGGAGAGCCGCAGGCGCTTGAGGCTGGGTGCCAGCCGCTCGTCAAACTCGGCGGAGCTGAGAACCACCGGAGCCTGAACGCTGGTGATAGCCAGCAACGCCGAATTGCTGTGCCGAAATGTTGCATTGCCGTTCAAGATCGAGCCTTCGTTTCAGGGGTGTGGCGAGCCATCGGGAACCTGCCGGCTACCGGGCAAGACCGAGCCCGGTGCGGCATGTAACCCATGTCATACGTTATTCCCTACCCGCCGGTACGGCGGCATTGAACGTCAACTTCGAAATCGTGGCGCGTGAGGTGTTGGGCGCCGCTCCGCCGTGCCGGCGCCGCACGCGGAAGCTGGTGCGGGACCTGGTGCGGGGGTAGATTCGTCGCACGTGGGCCCGTTGCGCAATCGGCGCTCTGGTGCTGGAGGCTGATCCGGGGGAGGGAATCCCGTGCAATCCAAGGGGAATGCCGCGGTGGCGGACGGGGGCGGCACGGGTTGGGTGCTGCCGCCCCGGCTCGATGTGCTGGGCCGCGGCGCCTGGCGGGTGCTGGGCATCCTTGGCGTGTTGGCAGTGTTCGTGTTCCTGGTGGCCAGGCTCGGGGAAATCGTCGTCCCATTCCTTGTGGCGCTGTTGCTCACCGCATTCCTCAAACCTCCGGTCGACTGGCTGGTGGTGCACGGTTGGCGCCCGTGGCTGGCGATTCCCTTGGCCGTGCTGGGTGCAACGGCTGTCATGACGGGCCTGGTCCTGTTGGTGGAAACGCAGGTCGCTGCCGGCCTGCCGGAGGTCAAGCAGCGTTCGGCGGTTGCCTACCAGCAGTTCCGCAACTACCTCGATTCCTCGCCCCTGCAGTTCACCAGTGCCCGGTTCGACGCGTTCCTGGTCCAGGTGGGCCAGGACATCCAAGCCCACGGGAGCGAGGTCTTCAGCGGTGTGCTGGTGGCGGGCCGCACGGCCGGCCACGTGGTGGCCGGAACCCTGCTGACCGTCTTCGCCACGGTCTTCATGCTGATCGACGGGTCGAACGTCTGGCGTTGGACGGTGCGGCTGTTCCCGGGTGGCGTGCGCCCTGCTGTCGACGGCGCCGGGAAGGCGGGTTGGAACACTCTGACGAGTTTCGTGCGGGTACAGATCGTGGTGGCCGCGGGAAACGGCGTGGGCATCGGCCTGTTCGCCTTCTTCCTGGGCCTTCCCCTGGTGCTCCCGCTGGCGATCCTGGTGTTCCTCGCCTCCTTCATCCCGGTGATCGGGGCGATTGTCACGGGCGCGCTGGCGGTGCTGGTGGCCCTGGTCTTCGCGGGGCCGATCCAGGCGCTCGTCATGCTCGGCGGAGTGCTGCTCGTCCACCTCTTCGAGGCCCACGTGATGCAGCCGCTGGCCATGGGCGCCGCGGTGAAGATCCATCCGCTGGCCGTCGTCTTCGCGGTGGCCGCTGGCACCTACCTCGCGGGGATCCCCGGGGCGTTGTTTGCCGTCCCCACGGTCGCGGTGCTCAACGCCATGGTCGGGACATTGGCGCACGGAACGTGGAAGGCCGAAGCAAAATCGGATAGCGGGCCAGGATCGGGTCCAGAACTGGGAATGGAACCTCACGACAGCTGATAGCGACCGCAGTTGCCTCGAATGAATCAGCTTGGTGGAGGGCTAAGAATCATTCCGTAGAAGCTGTAGCGTATGTCCATTCGAGTCCGGCTCCGAAGGCGACTGTGGTTGCCGTCCGTCGAAACTTGTTCGGTCCCTTGATTGGCACGCCAACTCGTTTTGAATCTACATTCAGTCCCGCGAAGCCCCTGGTTCTCGAATGTGCAAGTTCGTTGACTTGTCATTGGCAACGTATATTCTACGGGTGCGAATTCCTCACTATCTTCGAAATCCCTATGTGTGGGCGTGCCTCGCAACTGTGGCCGTGTTTATTCCAGCCATTGTCTTGTTGCCGACCTACGGCGACATTTTTGTACACGCGGCCACCCTCGAAAGGCTTCAAGACAACTTCTGGGCTCCGCGGGATCCGATGGTCGATGAATCAGGACTCGGAAACCCATATTTCTCCCCCTACATGGTTTTTTGGGCAACGGTAGGAAAATTCACTGGATTGGGAAGTTTTTCGATTCTGCGAATCGCCGGTGTTCTGAATCTTGTGTTGGTCTTGGTCGGCGTTGGCTTGTTCGTGAGGACATTGTCGAAGGAACGTATGGCTCCCTTGTGGGTCCTGCTGTCTGTCTTCTTCCTGTGGGGAACACGATTGTTCCTGTGGAGTGGGTTCATCTCGCTGCCGGGCCTCATCGCAACAATTTCATACCCGTCCACCTTTGCGGTTGGTCTGGGAATGTTGCTATGGGCGTGGCTTCACGCCCTGGTTCAAAAGGACATCAGTCGCGCTTCCAGGATTTGGCTTGCAACAGGAATCGCGCTTGGGGCCTTTTTCGTACTTATGTCGCATCAATTTACCGCGTTGGCGGTGGCCGGGTACTCGGCCTTCTATTTGCTGAGGTACCGACGCGAGATCGATCGCGAAAAGTTTGTTGTATTCCTTGGGATCATTGTGTCCGTCGTGCTGTTGGTGCTTGCCTGGCCGTGGTTCAACCTTTTCCAGTCAACCGGAGGCGTCGACTCGTTCAACGCTGTCCATGTGGCGCTGTACGAAGGACTGATCCAGAAGTTTGGTCTGCTCGCGTGTGTCATTCCGGTTATCTGGGTGCGGCTGTCCAAGGACAGGCTGGATCCGCTTTCCCTCACGGTGCTTGCATGCACACTTGTCTATGTTGTTGGTGGTATTTCCGGGAACTATTTCTTGGGTCGTGTGTTTCCGGCGATCGCCTTGTTGAGCCAGGTTGCCGTTGGTGTGGCTATCGCCGAATGGATTGGATCCCGGAATCGCAAGTTAAAGCGAATCTATTCTTCGGTTCTAATCCTCGCGATTCTGGCAGGTTTCGTTTTCCAAAGCGGATTCATCAATCTACTTGCCCCAGGCATCTACCCCGCAGCAATGAAACAGTCACACGGGATGAGCCAGGGCATGGGCAGTTACAGATGGGTAACCCGTTATGTGGGCCACAATGACACACTAATGACAGCGAATCGTGAAGCCCTTCTGATGACCCCCGCCTACGGCGTATTCACCGTAATGCCGGCTTGGCCCGACCCGTTCCTGGGGGAGGCTGAACGAGAACGAAATCACGACACTCAAGTGTTCTTTGACGCTTCGACCCAGACCGAGGAGCGCAGGGAAATCATGGACAAGTACGGTGCCGAGTGGGTATTGGCGGATCCAAGGCAGGTGCCCTTGTTTTCCAATGACCCGAATTTCAAGTGGGTCGCTGTTCGTCCCCAAAGGTCGAACGGTACTCCGCAACCTGAAGATCGTCGGGCGCAATTGTTCAAACTCCAGTAGCGACGCCTCGACATAAAAGTGCAGCCACAGTCGTGCGGGTCCTGGCCCTAGTCCCGGGAAATCGATGCGTCCAACGTCTTGCTTGGTGCAGAGGGCTTCGCGGGTGCAGAGGCATGTACATCATGGCGCATCGCGCGTTGGCAGGTGCGGATCGCGAGGCACCTTCAGCCCTTGCCGTCGACGTGGATGCCTGCAAGACGAACTCCTGGGTTGGTCGTTGGATTCCGTTGGTACCGCGCCTACGCGTGTGCCGGTGGCAGTTTGCAGTTTGTCGCCCAGCCGGCCGGACCGCTCCCGCCGGCCGCGTACTCCTCGAGCGGGACCTCGTTCGCCGCCCATGCGGCAAGGATCGGGTCCACGATCCGCCAGCATTCCTCGGCCGTGTCCCCGCGCACCGACAGCGTCGGATCGCCCGAGAGCACCCCGAGCAGCACTTCGCCGTAGGGGAGCAGATCCGGGGAGTTCAGTTCCGCACCGAGCGTTACCCGGTCAAGCGTGTACAGGTCGCCCGGCCCGTTGACGTCCAGGTCCAGTTCCAGGGTGTCGGGCCCGAACCCGATCCGCAGCGTCGTCGGCTCGTCGGTCCCCTTGAATCCGGTGGGCAGGTGGGAGACCGGGCGGAAGGTCACGATCGCCTCCTTGCGCACCCGGCCCAACGCCTTGCCGGCGCGCAGGATGAACGGGACACCCGCCCAGCGCGAGTTGTTGATGTTCAGCGTGACCTCGGCCAGCGTCTCGGTCCCGGCCGCGGGATCGACGCCGGCCTCCGAGGCGTAGTCCGGCACGGTGCGGCCCTTGGAGGTCCCCGCGGTGTAGCGGGCCCGGCGAGTTGCCTCCTGCGGTGTGCCGGCCAGCGCCGTGGCGCGCAGCACGGAACCCAGGTGGTCGCGCACATCGCGCTCGTAGAGGGTCGCCGGGGCGTTCATAGCCAGCAGCCCGAGCACCTGCAGCAGGTGGGACTGGATCATGTCGCGCAGCGCGCCGGCCCTGTCGTAGTAGCCGGCCCGTCCCTCCAGGGCGAGCTCCTCGTCGTAGAAGATCTCGATCCTGGCCACGTGCTCCGCGGTGAACAGGGGCTCGAGCAGGCGGTTCGCAAAGCGCAGGCCCAGGATGTTGAACACCGTGCCCTTGCCCAGGAAGTGGTCGACGCGGTGGATGTTCTGCTCGGGCACCAGGCGGATCAGCGTGCGGTTCAGGTCGCGGGCCGATTCCTCGTTGGAGCCGAACGGCTTCTCCATGACCAGCAGCGTGGTCTCGGGCAGCTCGCCGGGCTCCAGCACCTCGCAGGCCTTCTGGCTGACGGCCGGGGGCAGTGCGAAGTACAGGGCCACCGGGCCCTGGAGGGTGCCGACCAGTGCGGCGAGTTCGCCGGGGGCCGTGACATCGAGCTCGGCGTAGCTGGTGGTCTCGATGACCTCGCGCAGCTGGGCGCGCCCGGCCTCCGTCGCGTGCTCCATGGCTGCCTCGCACACGGTTCTCACGCGCTCGGCCCATTGCCCGGGGGAGTACCCCGGCGCGCCGGCCCCGGCCAGCGCGATCCCCGGCGCCCGGCCGGATCCGATCAGCCGCGCGAGGCCCGGCAGCAGCAGCCTCCCGGTCAGGTCCCCGGAGGCCCCGAGGATCAGCAATGTGCGTACATGGATGGTTTCCGCGGTGCCCGAATCAAGTTTCACACCACTAGACTGCCATGTCCGGCAGCATGGGGCCCGCGAAGTTGGTAATCTTGGAAGTTGAGTCCAGCGGTAAGACCGCGCCTGATCCCACCACGAAAGAAGTGCACGGCACGTGTTCAATTCACTCTCCGATCGCCTGACATCCACCTTCAAGAACCTCCGAGGCAAGGGCAGGCTGTCCGAGGCCGACATCGACGGCACAGTCCGCGAGATCCGCCGCGCCCTGCTGGACGCCGACGTCGCCGTCCCCGTGGTGCGCGCCTTCGTGGCGCAGGTCAAGGAGCGCGCCCTGGGCGAAGAGGTCTCGGCCTCGCTGAACCCGGGCCAGCAGATCGTCAAGATCGTCAACGAGGAACTCGTCGGCATCCTGGGCGGGGAGACCCGCCGACTGAACCTGGCCAAGGTCCCGCCGACGGTCATCATGCTCGCGGGCCTGCAGGGCGCCGGCAAGACCACGCTGGCCGGCAAGCTGGCCAAGCACCTCAAGGCCCAGGGCCACACCCCGCTGCTCGTCGCGTGCGACCTCCAGCGCCCCAACGCCGTCAAGCAGCTGCAGGTCAACGGCGAACGCGCCGGCGTGCCGGTGTACGCACCGCACCCGGGCGTGTCCTCCGAGTTCGAGGCAGCCACCGGCGACCCGGTGGCCGTGGCCCGCGACGGCGTGGCCGAGGCCCGCACCAAGCTGCACGACGTGGTCATCGTCGACACCGCCGGCCGCCTGGGCATCGACGCCGAGATGATGGAGCAGGCCGCGAACATCCGCGCCGCCGTCAACCCGGACGAGGTCCTCTTCGTCATCGACGCCATGATCGGCCAGGACGCGGTCAACACCGCCCAGGCGTTCAACGACGCCGTCGACCTCACCGGCGTGGTGCTGACCAAGCTCGACGGCGACGCCCGCGGCGGCGCCGCGCTCTCCGTCGCCTCGGTGACCGGCAAGCCCGTCATGTTCGCCTCCACCGGCGAGAACCTCGACGACTTCGAGATCTTCCACCCGGACCGCATGGCCTCCCGCATCCTGGACATGGGCGACATCCTCACCCTGATCGAGCAGGCCGAGGCCAACTGGGACAAGGGCGAAGCCGAGCGCATGGCGAAGAAGTTCGCCGACCAGGAAGACTTCACGCTCGATGACTTCCTCATGCAGATGGCGCAGATCCGCAAGATGGGGTCGATGAAGAAGATCCTGGGCATGATGCCCGGTGCGCAGATCTCCCGCCAGCAGCTCGAGCAGTTCGACGAGTCGCAGATGGACCGCATCGAGGCCATCGTCCGCTCGATGACCCCGCACGAGCGCGTGGCCCCGAAGATCATCAACGGCTCGCGCCGCGCCCGCATCGCCAAGGGCTCGGGCGTGCACGTCTCCGAGGTCAACCAGATGCTCGAGCGCTTCGGCGAGGCCCAGAAGATGATGAAGAAGCTGGCCTCCGGCGGCGCCATCCCGGGCATGCCCGGCGGCCGCGGCGGTGCCCGCAAGGCAGCCGCCAAGGGCTCGAACAAGAAGAAGCAGAAGTTCGGCAACCCGGCCAAGGCAGCCCAGCTGGAGGCGGCCGCCGCGGCCGCCAAGAAGGCCCCGCGCGGCGCGGCCTTCGGTGCGGGCAACAAGGAATTCAACCCGGCCGACATGAACCTGCCCAAGGGGTTCGAGAAGTTCCTTGGCAAGTAACCCCGAGGGGAGCCCCGGAGGCGACCGGCCCGAGATGCTGGTCGCCTCCTTGGCATTGATCTTCGAGGAGCGGACCGGGATCATCCCGCATGCGCGGGTGCGGCAGCTGCTGACCGAACGCCGGTGCCTCTCGCTGCTGGCCACGCCCGTGGCCTGGGGCGAACTCAGCGTTGTCGAAGTGGCCATCGCCGTGAACCCCGACGGCTACATCGTCATGGCCGATGCGGACGGAAACACCAGCCTGGGCCAGCAGATCGAGGGGTTTGCCATAGCCCTCAAGCGCGGCACCGGGGCGCTCTACGCCGACTTCGACGGCGTCGACGCCGAAGGCGGGGAACCGGTGGAGGACCCGCGGCTGGAAGACATGCATGCCGGGCGCTCGGTGCTCCTGGGGACTTTCCCGGAATCCGAGGTGGCGGCGTTCGCCGGGGTCACCAAGACCGCCTGGAAGTACTTCGCCGACGGGGACCTGAGCGTTGCCGTGCACGAGGGCTACATGCCCGAAATCATTCTTTCGCGTTCCGTGTTCCCCGCGATCATGCTCAGCCGCACGGGCCCGCGTTTCTCCATGGTCTTCTGGTTCGAGGGCCAGAGCCGGAAGCTGCACGGCTATCCCGCATTCGGCCACGGCTGGTCGGTGGCCGTGGAGCCGGCGCTGGAGGCTGCGGAGGGCACCCCGGCGGCCAAGGCCACGGAGTTCCTGAAGCGCCAATGGTCCCAACCGGACACCGAGGCCATCGCCGAGCTGCGGGAGTTCGGTGTCGGCGCCGAGGAAATCCGCCGGCTGGGCGAGGCCCTGACCGGCAGCGGAAGCCTCGAGGCCGTCAAGGGAGTGCTGCGGGTCTTCGGGAGGCCCGCCAACCTGGCCGACTACCTGGCCGGGACCCCGGTCCCCGAGTCCGCGGTGGATGTTGCACCTCGCGGGTTCACGGGGTCGATGGCCGCCGTCATGGCGGCCGACACACGGGAGGCCACGGGCTGGAAGAAGTTCTTCAACGTGTTTGCCTGGAAGCCGTCCAAGCAGCTGGCCTGGGGGTTGGCGGAAGCCGCCTTCTTTGCCTTGGTCATCCTGCTCACGGACTGGAACAATCCGTGGATCCCGCGCTGGCTGCTGATCGTCATCGTGGCCGGAGGCGTCGTGAACTCGGTGGGCAATTCCATCTTCGGCTTGGTACGGCTGCTTCGCGCGCGGCGCGCCAAGCGCTCCTGAGCGGCGCGCCGCCGACAGGAAGCCCCCATTGATGTCAACAGGTAGGACAGTGGCTCGGATGCGCGTGCATCCGGGCCACTGCCTTTTGCGGAATCTTGCGGGCAGGTCCGGTCACCGGTCGAAAAAATTGTGCGGGCATTTCGTGTTGCCGTCACGTCGGTAGCCGGACCACCAATGACCCATGTCCTTTCACGGCGCTTCAACGCGCGCCCGGATTGCACCGGCTGTGGTGCCTGTGGGGACCGGAAACCGGTCCCGTGGTGTGGATCGGGCATCCACGGCGTTTGTGTGGATGCCGACGACCGATGAGCGACCCCTGGGGGTTCCAGGCCTTTCCGCAAGATTCCCTTCGAGGGTAGGCACAGCGGGGCGCGGAACGCCAGAGGCTAAAGGACCACCGCACGGAAAGTTCCGCCGGCGGGCATCCTTAGTCCGGGTCGATGACCCATTCGAAGGCGGCCGCCCTGGAGCGGGCGCCTTGGGCGGCCCGGGACCTGTTGGGCTCGCCCAGTTCCGCCAGTAGCGACTCCGAGAGCCGCACCAGGCCGGCGAAGCCCTCCGGGTCCAGCCAGCCGGGGCGGGTGGCAAAGAGGATGTCTTCGGTGGAGGTGTTGCCGCTGGCCCCCGGGGCGAACGGGCAGCCGCCGAGCCCGCCCAGCGCGCCGTCCACCAGGGTGGCCCCGGCTGCGATGGCGGCCAGCGTGTTCGCCACGCCCAGGCCCCAGGTGTCGTGCCCGTGGTAGGCGATTCGGCGGGCCGGGGACTCCCCGCGCACCCGGCCCACCAGGCTGGATACCTGCGCCGGAACGGCCTGGCCCAGGGTGTCGCAGATGACGATGTCGCTGCAGCCCTCGGCCCGCGGGTCGTTCGCGATCCACAGCACGCGTTCCTCGGGCACCGGCCCCTCGAAGGGGCAGGTGAAGGACGTGGCGATGCACAGCTGGATCTGCCCGCCGGCGGCCCGGGCGAGTTCCACGGCCTCGGGCAGCGCGGCCAGGCTGGCATCGGTGGTGCGGCCGATGTTTGCGAGGTTGTGGGCATCGGAGGCGGAGAGGCAGTACTGGAAGTTCCGGGCGCCGGCCGCGGCGGCCTTTGCCACGTGGCCGGGGGTCGCCACCCAGATCCAGCACTTCTCCAGCTCTTCGGCGCCCAAGGCCCGGACGACCTCGAGGGTGTTGGCCATGGTCGGGACCAGGTCGGCGCGGGCCATCGAGCCCAGTTCGATGGCCGGCACGCCCAGGCGCAGCAGCTCCCGCACCACCCGGACCTTCCGTTCGGCGGACAGTGTTTTTCCGGTCAGCTGCAGGCCGTCGCGCAGCGTGACGTCGCGCAGTTCGGCGTGCGGTTCAAGGGTGTGGCTCATGCCTGCTCCCCGTCCGTGCGGCCGGTGGCGGCATCGATCCGCGCCGCGTCCATTCCCAGCAGGCCGCCGAGGACTTCCTCGGTGTGTTCGCCCAGGTCCGGGCCGAGGTTGCGGATGGGCAGGGATTGCCCGCCGATGACCGGGACGATACCCGGGAAGCCGATGCCGGGCAGCACCTTCGCGCCGGTGGAGACGTCGAACCTCTGGATCATGTTCCGTGCCGCGTACTGTTCGTCGGCGAGGATGTCGGCGGCCGTGTAGATCGGGCCGGCCGGGACTCCGGCGTCCGCCAAGGCGCCAAGTGCCTCGGCCGCGGGGCGCCGCGCGGCCCACTGGCCGATGGCGGCATCGAGTTCCTCCCGCCGCTCCCAGCGCCCGGCGTTGGTCTGCAGGCCGGGGTCCGCGCCCAGGTCCGGGCGCTCGATGGTGTCCATGTAGCGCTGGAAGATCGAGTCCCCGTTGCCGGCCACCACGATGCTGGCGCCGTCGCCGCACACGTAGGCGTTCGACGGGGCGATGCCCTCCATGCGCCCGCCGGTGCGTTCGCGCAGCACGCCGTAGGCCTCGTAGTCCGGGACCAGGGACTCCATCATCGAGAACACCGACTCGTTCAGGGCCACGTCGATGATCCGCTCCGGCAGGGCCACACCCGTTCCCCCGGCGGCCTTGCGCGCCTCGCGCTGGAAGAGGGACATGACGGACCCGAAGGCCGCGTAGAGACCCGCGATGGAATCGCCGATCGAGACGCCAACGCGCACCGGGGCGCGGTCCGGGTCCCCGACCAGGTTGCGCAGCCCACCGTAGGATTCGGCCACCGCCGCGAACCCGGGCCGCCCCGACATCGGGCCCGTCTGCCCGAACCCGGAGATCCGGGTGATCACCAGCTCCGGGTTCACCTCGTTGAGCACCTCGGGACCGAGCCCCCACTTCTCCAGCGTGCCCGGGCGGAAGTTCTCCAGCAGGATGTCCGACTTCGCGGCGAGCTCCAGCACGGCCTGCCGGCCGGCATCGGTGCGCAGGTCCAGCACCACCGACTTCTTGTTGCGGTTGATGGTCCGGTAGAGCATGGAGGTGGTTCCCTCCTGCAGGCGCCAGTTGCGCAGCTCGTCGCCGGTGCCCGGCCGCTCCACCTTGATCACTTCGGCCCCGAAGTCTGCCAGCAGCCGTGCGGCGGTCGGCGCGGCAATGTAGTTGCCCAGCTCGAGGACGCGCACGCCCCGGAGCGGGGCGGGAGGTGCCTGGGTCATGGATGGTTCCTCACGGGGTTCGGGGCGGTTGGGGTCCTGCAGGTCCCGGGGTGCCGCGACCGTTCCTAGGTTACCGGCCAGCCGTCCTGCCGCGGTCCTGCGCCCGCTTCCGTGTCGTCCTTGATGGCGGGAACGCGCCGAAGGCGTGCCGCAGGCCCCATGCAGGGGACCGACGGCACGCCTTCGGAAATGCTGGCGGGCCTAGACCGCGGCGCCTTCCAGCTCGTCCTCGCCGGCCCGGGCGAAGTCCGCCGGGCCGTTGACCATCAGGCCCATCATGTCGAAGACCAGCGTGGCGGCGGCCAGCGAGGTGACATCCGCGTGGTCGTAGGCCGGTGCGACCTCGACGACGTCGGCGCCCACGATGTTGATGCCGTTCAGGCCGCGGATCAGGCGCAGCAGCTCGCGGGAGTGCAGGCCGCCCATTTCCGGGGTGCCGGTGCCCGGGGCGAATGCCGGGTCCAAGACGTCGATGTCGACCGACAGGTAGACCGGGGTGTCGCCCAGGCGGTCCCGGACCTTCTGGATCGCTGCGGGGACGCCGATCTCGTCGATGTCGGTGCTGCGGATGATCTGGAAGCCGAACTCGTGGTCGCGCAGGAAGTCGTCCTGGTCGTAGACCGGGCCGCGGATGCCCACGTGCATCGACTTGTCCTCGAGCAGCAGGCCCTCCTCGAAAGCCCGGCGGAACATGGTTCCGTGGGTGACGGGCTCGTCGAAGTAGGTGTCCCAGGTGTCAAGGTGGGCGTCGAAGTGCAGCAGCGCCACCGGCCCGTGGACCTTGTTGACGGCCCGCAGCATCGGAAGGGCGATGGTGTGGTCGCCGCCGATGGCGATCACGCGCTTGTCCTTGGCCAGCAACGGGAGCGCCTGTTCCTCGATCTGCTCGATCGCGCGGGTGATGTTGTACGGGGTGCAGGCAATGTCGCCGGCGTCCACGACCTGGACGGCTTCCACGGGGGTGACGTCGAGTTCGACGTGGTAGCCCGGGCGCAGCAGCCGGGAGGCCTCGCGGACGGCGGACGGGGCGAAGCGTGCGCCGGGGCGGAAGGAGGTGCCGCCGTCGAAGGGGACCCCGAGGATCGCGATGTCGTAGTCGGGGACTGCGTCGATCTGGGGGAGCCGGGCGAAGGTGCCCAGGCCCGCAAAACGGGGGACCTTGGTGGCGTCGACGGGGCCGATCGGCTGGTGGGTGCTCATGAGGGGGTTCCTTCTGCTGTGGCCGTGGATGGGGCTCGGTGGGTGGATTCGCCGGCGTCGGGAAGGGCGCCGTGAGAGGTGGTTTCGGAGAGGCTGCGGTTGGCGGTTTCGGGTGCCAGCAGGAGCGTGGCGACCAGCCCGACCAGGGAGATTCCGGCGCCGATCAGCAGTGCACCGGAGGCACCGAAGGAGATGATGGCCACCGGCATGAGGTAGGTGCTGGCTGCGGATCCGATGCGGCTGATGGCCGTGCCGAACCCGACCGCGGTGGCGCGGATTTCGGTGGGGAAGAGCTCGTTGGGGTACACGACCTCCAGGAAGCTGGAGGCGCCGGAGGCCAGTGCGAACACTGCCAGGGCGGTGAAGAGCGTCTGCGGGGCGACGTCGGGGATGAAGGCGGGTGCGGCGAGGGCCACCACGATGACGCCGAAGGACCAGAGCAGCAGCTTGCGCCTGCCGATGCGCTCGACCAGCCACAGTCCGGGGATGCCGCCGATGACGAAGATCAGCGAGATCAGCAGCGAGCCGCCGTAGAGGTTGGCGTCCCCTTCCAGGCCGAAGGAGGCCAGCAGGTCCGGCGCGAAGGTGTAGACCGCGAAGAGCGGGATGACCTGGGCTGTCCAGAAGATCGAGACGAAGAGCGTGCGCTTCCAGAACCGCCGGTTGAAGATGTCGGTGAACTTCGCCTGCGTGGTGCCGCCTTCGGTGGCCTCGCCGAGGGACTCGATGTCGTACTGCGGGCCGTAGACCTTCTTGATGATGGCGCGGGCTTCGTCGACCCGGCCACGGGAGAGGAGCCAGCGCGGGGATTCGGGGGTGCCGAGCCGGAAGAGCAGGGTGATGAGGGCGAAGATTGCCGGGCTGGCAAGCATGTAGCGCCAGGCATCGGGGCCCGCGTCGCGCAGGGCGTAGCCGACCGCGAAGGCCGCGGCGGCGCCGACGGCCCAGACCACGAACGTCGCCCCGAGCAGACGCCCGCGCTGCTTCTTGGGCAGGAACTCGGCCAGCAGCGAGGTGGCGATCGGGTAGTCGGCGCCGATGGCGACCCCGAGCAGGAAGCGCCAGATGACAAGCTGCCAGATGTCGGTGGAGAAGGCGCTCAGGATGGAGAAGGCGGCCAGGGCCAGCAGGTCCAGAATGTACATGGTGTGGCGGCCGACCTTGTCGGTGACCCAGCCAAAGACACCGCCGCCGAAGAAGATGCCGACCAGGCTGGCCGCGCCGACCATGCCGATTTCCGAGGGATCCAGGTCGAGCGCCGGGGTCATCGTGATGAAGGCGATGCCGATGATCGACAGCGCGTAGCCGTCGATGAACGGGCCGCCGGAGGAAAACGTTGTCAGTTTCTTGTGGAAACGGGTCAGTGGCGCGTCATCAACCAGATGAACGGACGAGCTCATGGCGACCCTTCTTTCTCTCAGTGCCCTGGGGCGGGAGGATTTGTATCTCAATGATTCGTGACGGACGTCACTGGATCAATCAACCGGTGTCAACAATTGAAGCACCACCCTAGACATTTGTATGAACCCGGGATTCAATGGGTTTGCCGTTGACCAGATTGCGAGGGTGTGCCGAATGTCGATGACCGTGGGAGAGCTTCTGGCCGAGCCGCACCTTGGCCTGGGAATCTTGGCCGGGGAGGCCGGGTTGGGGAACTCCATTACCTGGTCGCATACCTCGGACCTGCCCAGCCTCTGGGAATGGGTATCCGGCGGCGTGCTGCTGATGACCAACGGGCTATCCGTCCCTGCCGATTCCGCCGGCCAAGTGGAGCTGGCGCGCGCACTCGTCGCCGCAGGCGCCAGCGGACTTGCCGTGGGTGAAAAGATGCATGCACCCGCCTTCACCGAGGAGTTCCTCCAGGCCTGCAACACGCTGCCCCTGCCGCTGCTCAACGTTCCCTACCCCCTGCCGTTCATCGCGATCTCCCGCTCCATCGCCGAGGCCGCGCTCCTGGAGGAATCCCGGCGCGTCAAACAAACGGCCCGCCTCTACGACCTGCTGCGCAAGGCGAGTGTCCCGGGGGATTCCTGGGACGGGCTGCTGGGCGGCATTGGTCGGGAACTGGCGGCGCGCCTGTTCGTGGTGGACCGCAGGTGCCTGCATCCCCGACGCCCCGGGGACACGGCGCTTCCCGCCGAGCTCCGGGGGCAGGTGGCCGAGGCCGGCGGGAAGGCCGCGGGCGGTTCGCGCCATTTCCATTGGAGCCAGGCGGGGGACCAGCCCCTGCTGCTTGTCGATGTTCCTACCCACGAAAACGCGATGCTGGTGGTGCTGCCCGAGCATGATGCGGCCCCGGATCCTGTGGTCCTCCTGCATGCCACGACAGTGCTGGGGCTGGGACTCTCGCGCTCGGCGCTGGAAATGGAGGGGACGTACCGCACCGGGGGAGAGTTCCTGCTGCAGGCCTTCGCCGGCCGGTTGGGCGCCGCGGAGGCCGCCCGCCGGCTCGCCGATTTTTCCCTTCCCGAGGACGGGGTCAGGGTCCTTTCGATGGCCTCGCGGCCCGGGCTCGACCTGCCCGAGGTGCACCGCGCACTGTGGCGCCACGGTGTGAACGGCGTCTGCGTTGACGCCGGGGAGCGGATCCACCTGGTGGTTGCGGCAGACGCGCCAGTCGAGTCGCTGCTGCACGTGCTGGAACCGGAGGACGTGCTTGGCCTGAGCAGTCCCGTGGGTGCCGGCGGTCTGCAGCGGGCGCTGCGCGAGTCCGTGTGGGCGCTGGGTGTGGCGCGCTCCGGCCGGGAACGGCACGTGCTGTACTCGGAGCAAACCCCGTGGTTCGGGCTCAATGGGTACAGAGACGGACAGGCGCTGGTGCATCGGGTGCTCGGCCCGGTGCTGGAACATGACCGGGCCCACGGTGCCGACCTGCTGGCAACCTTGCGCTCCTACCTGTCGAACCAACGTTCGGCGCAAAAGGCTGCGGTGGAACTCTTCACACACCGGCAAACCGTGATCTACCGGATCCGCAGGATCTCCGAGCTCACCGGCCTTGACCTGGCCGAGACCGCCTCCGTGGCCCAGCTGTGGCTGGCAATCCAGGCCCTGGAATCCCTTGAAACCTCGGACCTTGCCGGCGGGGAACGGGCCTGACACACGCCGGGATTGCGGTGGCGGATACGCGCGGCAGCAAGGCTCGGGTCATTCAACTTCTTGGTGCGGAGTTCATCTGGGGGCCGCTACAGAAAACGGAACAGGCCGCACGCTGCGGCCTCGCTGATGAAGGTGACCGCCGGATCACGGGATGACGATGGAAGCTGGACAGCGTTTGCCCGCGAGGAACCCCTTCTGGGCACGACAATCGGAGTTCGGCTGTCACACGCGGGTCAAGCAGGTGCGCGGTAGGTTTGAAGCATGACACCGATTCGCAGATCTGTTTACGGACTTTCACTGGGTGCGCTCTCGGCACTATTGGCTGGATGCTCAATCGACACCATGATCTGGGGAAACGATGGCGCCAAGGTGATTCAAACGACCGAGAAGCTTGTCAGTGACTTGACTTCGGGCGAAAAGTCAGACATCGTCTGTACGGATTCTGTGGCTGATCTCGGTACGCCCGGCGATTGGTCAGGGCTTTCGGCGGGTGAGCCGGAAGAATTCATCGCCGAGTATTGGGTCGACCAAGTGGCACTCGACCCTCAGTGGAGCATCAATCTAGAGGGCCTTCCCGAAGGTGCAGTGCCCGGCACCCACCACCCGGGAAACGTCTTTTATCGTGAGACCGACGACGGCCTGTGTGTGATCGACGTTGCCTGGTCCACACTCGTCTTCGTGAACTGACCCGCCAGACGCATCAGCGGTTGCTCGCTTTCGGCAGGGGAACCGCATTTGGGGCGGTCGCTATCCAGATGGAGGATTCCAGGTTTCCCGGCTTTTGCCGCGGAACCATGCCAGCCGTCGTGGGCGGCGTTGCTTGATCGCTACGGCCTGAAAATGCTCTCGACCTGCAAGTTCGAAAGCGCGTCCAAAAAGCACGGAATTCGTGCTGGGGGCTCCTGGGTCTCGAGGGAGAACGCCGGTGGATGCCCACATTGATTCACGCAACCACTGACCGAATCCATGGACCCGGAAGTTGCCAACCATGTTTCGGTCTTCCGCTCCGTGCTCGATGATAATTATCAGGCGCTGAAGGCTGCTCAGTTGGTCCTGAATTTTGTTCCATTCGTCGCTCCCGTCAGGGTGCTCGATACCCGTGTCCTCGTCTGACTCTTCCAAGGGTAATTCGGCCACTTCAAGCTCTTCGGCAGTTGCACGCTCATTGAGTAAGCGGGGATCGTGGATGGTGTAGGCACCGACCACAAGCCGCCGGTCAACGAATTCGTCCGCCAGGGCTTCTTGGTGAGTCTCGAAATCGAAGGCTGTCGCCCCGAAACCTTGCAGCAGGGCTATGGCCTCGGAGACGCTCGGGCAACTCGGGACTTTGAAATGGCGTTGTGCCTGATCGAGCAAGGTTTTGTATTCACTCATGATCTTTTCATCTAACACCACCAATCCGGGTGTGAGGATCTTCAACGCAAACTATTGCGGATTGAAGTCACAGCTTGCGCCACGTGTCCGCGGGAGCCGTTCTGCTACGTCCGGAAGGAACCCTGAACGGGCACTTTCCGGAGTCAGTCCAATCGTACTTGGCATGCCTTGCCGGTTGGTTCACCATCAAGGGTGAATTCAAGCGTGAGGATCCGCGCTGTCTCGGGAGGCTCGGGAAGATATACCCAGGTTGCTTCCCACTCGGTCGCGTTCCCGGCGACTTGCCCGGTACTCATTTGATAAGTGGTTCCCACATCGTCCGAGATAACCGCTCCAACAGGGCCAAGAACGAGCTGGCCGGGCATCACAGGCGGGTCTCCCGCCTCCTCCCCATCACGTTTCCTCAGGTTTACCCATTGCACCATTTGCTCTTCGTGGCGAAAGTCGCGTTGCCGGGTCTCATGACTACGAATCCCTTGAAAGTAGAGCCTGATGCCCTTTCTCCCCAGCCATTCGGCAGAAACGACCGGAACCTGGGCAATCGACTCGATGCCGGCAAACCGCACTTCCACGCCATCATTGGTTGCAACAACGAGATCCCCGGGGGCTGAAACAACTGTCATCATGTGACCACCCTAGCGCCACCCAAAAGATGCGCTTCGGGCCCTACGGCTCCAACCCCGGAAAACGGCTATGTCTCCATTCTTGCGAGGTAAGCTCACACTATGTCCGAGACTGAACCCGTATTGGAATTGAATCCCGCGCCTGACACCGTGGCGGAGCTCGTCAAGAAATTGGTTGAAGAACCTTGGCCACGGTCCGATGAAGAACGCGAAAATCTATTCGCGAACCTAGGATTCAAATCAGGGAGCCGGTACGAGCAGGAGAACGAAGAATCACCCCACCAGATGACTGAGCTGGATATCGGCCTCGGCGGACATACGCCTGGCTCATGGGACACCTATAACAAGGAGTTCCTAGGTATGTCAGTCCACCTCTACGGCACTCAAGAATCCGGGGATCCAGCTGCGCAAAGCGGATTCAACAAACTGCGGATGCAACTCACCGAACTCTTCGGAAAACCGGACCATCCGTGGGACAACGAAGAGACGCCACCCTGCATCTGGGAGGCAAACGGCCGGACGATTACCACACACCTCTTCAATCGTCGGGACAGCAGCGTGATGTTGAGCGTGGAAGATTCAGCTCTGGCCGCCATAGAAGAAGCCGATTCAATTTCCAGCTGAGCAATCACGGGTATTCCGTGAGGAACGCATCTCGTGACGAACAGATGTATCGCGCCTCAATTGAGTCTCGGCGGCGTCCTGTCGGAGATTTGTCCGGATAGGGACTCGTGTGTCCCATATGACAGTCGGCAGACGGGGCCTCGGAACCAGCATGGCGGAGCTAATCCCACACATCGACGGAGTTCCACCGGGAACCTTGACCGGGGCTACAACGCCTGCAGGTACGGTTTCTCACTGGCGCTGAGCAGGATCTCCCCGCGTGGTGAGTTCTCCATCGCACCGAGGATTTCCAGGGACTGATAGAAATCATCGATGGCATGGGCCCGACTGTGAAGGTCAGAGATCAGCTGGCGCATCTTGTCCTCGAGTGTGGAGGATGTCGTTTCGGTCCAGGCAGGAATCACCCAGGTACCCCACAGTAGGCCTCCGCTGGAATCGAGCACGGCCTGCTGCAATCCAACTGCTGAGAACACGAGCGTTTGCAGCTGCATGTTATCGACATAAGTGCACATCAGCTGGGGCTCTGATTGGATGGTCTCTGCTTCGGACCAGTCCGGCCAGTCGAAATCGATCTCAAGTGTCTCTTGCCGGTGAAAAGTGGCCGTCGTGTTTCCACGCCTAGGCGACCATCTGCGGCTACCACCAAACATTGCTACTACCTCCAGATTCAGCAAGCATTCATGGCCCCCAGGTTGAGGATACGAAGATCTTAGTTGCTCGTACATCCATAGTGCCCGGCATCGTGGCAATACGTGGCCGCGGATATCCTGCGCCACCGACCTCTACCGTATGGGGAACCTCCTACGGGATGGCCTGAACCAGCCAGCTTGTCAGGTATCGAGTGCTTAATTATGTAATTGCTGCCTTGACATGGTCATGTATTGAATTCAATCTCCGGAGATTGAAGGCTAGGCTCGGCAAATGGAGAACAAGAAGAACACGATGACCCTGCTGGCAACCGTAGTGCTGTCTACTTTTGTCTTATCGGGGTGCACGAGCGGGGACCAAGCACCTGTCCCGACGCCAGAACCGTCGAATACCGAGTCGAGCCAAGACAACGCGAAGATTTTCGAGCAACAGAAATCCAATGTTGAAGGCACTGCAACGCAGGGGTTGGTTCTGAAACAACATAGCGGCACAGGACCCTCAACTATTCACGTCGGTAGCCTCCCCGAGGGATACAAGCAGGTGGGCACGACAGTGGCTTGTACCGGCGCTGGCGGCTGGGAAACCGCAATCGTTCAACCCGAACCCGCCTGGAGCAATGGTGAATGCTCGCTGGAAGCAGTAGGTAGTGCCCTTTATACGTTGGATGAACCCGCGAAGGATCATTCGGTAGAAGTCAAGGTCGAGGCAGACACGCAAACCTGGATCACCATTTTCGCCACAAAATAGTTGATCCAGCGCGGTAAATGTTTCCTTATGGGCATTGGTGGAAAACGGGGAAGCACAGCGCGGTAGGGAACGTTCTACGAGACGGGCTCACAGGCATATGGTGCTACTTGCCACTATCGGGACGTCCGCGAGCCAGCGCGCAAGGACCTATTTATCCCACGACCTTGTGAATCGGTTGCGTAGCCAATCTGGCCACACGGCGGCTTCTGGTATCGCTCGATACCACCCGGCGCGAGTGACGAACCGCTCCGTGTCTACCAGCGCGGCCTCGTACTCGACTCGATTGAATACCAATACCTGTGGCAAGAGTGATTCTGGATCGTTGGCATCGGGCTCGTCGTCGTCTTCGTCGTCGTCTCCTGCCCAATGAGGATGGCTCCAAGCGACGGTGTCGGCAGCCATCTCGACATCGACTGCCAGATTGCCGCAACCCAGATCGCCGCACGCCCGACATACTGCGATTTCCAGTTCGTCGCCTGTAAGCCTCTCGTCGCGATCGCCGAACACCCCGCGATACTCAGCCAACCACCCGCGCGCCGCACCGCGCCGGAACCGGCGTGCAAACGGAGAAACGCCCCATTGTTTTTGTGGGTCGACTATGTCGATGACAGTGCGCCCGTCAACGACAAGATCCACGGCCTGATCGGTGGGGTTCCACCGCGCCATGATTGACGAGATGGAGATATGCGGCGTGTCCATTTCGCCAGTATGGCACAGCCCGTATTTGGTCGGTCGTTGCAGCGCGCCCGCCCGATGGCCGATCCTTCTGTGGGCGGTCCTAGTTAACCCCAACTTGGTTGACCTGACATCCTCAAATTCATGCGTCCCAACCTGATCGTCATCGCGAGTATCGTTCTCACCCTTGCCGCAAACATCGCATTGGACATGTACACAGATATTTCGATGCTGATTCGTTGGACCGTAACGGTTGTCCTTGGGCTCGTCGCCACCTTCGCACTGAGCAAGTTGTCCAAACGCCGGCAAGAGCGGAATACCAACGACACCGTGGACTGCCCGTAGACCGGCCATGGATCAAGCTTCCAAACCGGGCTTGTCCTAGGCCGTGCCAGGAACTGCGCAATACCCCATGCCCAACATCTATTCTCGCTTATTGCGGAATGCCCAACGGGGCGATTCGATCACCGGGGCGTGCCACGAAGATCGATGTCGCCTTGCGCCCACTGGCTCGCGTGACGCTTGGCGGAACAGACGAGGTTCGACCCGCCCTCGGACACTACGACGGACGTCTGGTCGAGGCGGGACAAGCACCGTTCCACGGCGTGGACCTGGACCCACCCCGCCGACTCGTAGATCGGCACGATTTCCCTTCGGCACCCGTGAAAGCCAAAATCGACGCCGGTTTCATCACGCATCACGGTTTGGGCGTGTCGCAGCGTTCTCCCACCGAGACCCGTGCCGCGATATCGTTCATCGACCAAGACGCCACCCGTGCCAGCCACCAGGATTTCCTGGGAGCCGACGGAGATCTGACGGCGTTGGAAGGCGACGTGTGCAGCCAGCGCTTGCCCGTGGAAGGCCAGTACGTGGGTGTCGGCGGGCGAATAGCCGTATGGCACATCCGGGTTCCAGGCGCCGAATTCGTTCCTGTACTCGTTGTCGAAGGGGTTCTCGATGGCATCAAGTTCCGCTGCCGTGAGGTCGACGCGCCGTCGTACTTGCATGACTTTATCTATGGTTCGAGCCTATGACTTCGCGTTGCCGATGGTCACGACGCTGATACCTGCCCGTAAGTCGAACCGTGGCCGGGACGACTACTCAACCGAATCGATCACCTGATGCCCCGCACCTATATCCGTTCCAACTTTTGCGGAGCGGGTTTGACTGGCGGTGCCAGCGAGGAAAGGGTGCATTCGGATTGGACTAGGACCAAAACGTCGCGCAAGTCGGTCGTCAATGGCAACATTGGGATACACCGTCGCCGAGGAGCTGGAATGTCTATCGTTCACGAAACCCTGAAGTTTACGAAAACAATTGATGCCGAGCTATCGAGGGTTTGGGGAGCATTCGCTGATCCGATTCAGCGTGCACGGTGGAGCGTTCCTTCGGGCGAAGCGATGGTCTACGAACAAGCAGCGTTCGAGGTTGGCGGTCGCGATCGCTACCGCTGCGGCCCGCCGAAATCGCTCGATTTTATCAACATCGTTGACTACGTTCTCATCGTGCCCCAATCGCTTGTTGTGTATACCGAGACCGTGACGACCGCCGAGCAGCCACTGAGCTCGGGCGTGGTCACATGGGGTTTCGCCGTCAACGGCGATGCAACCGAGGTGCAGCTCACGAGCCAAGTCACCTCATTCGTCGGTGACGGTATGATCGAGGGCAACCGAAACGGTCACGCAAAAGCACTGAATCAGCTCGAAGAGTTCGTTCTAACCGATTAGTCGCTTCTACCGCGCGTAAGCCGGCCGTCCAGAGAAACGTCTTTACGGGGACTCCCTACGGGACGCGGTCAAGGTCTGGTTGGCCCAATTCCGCACCTATGGGTGGTGGCTTGAGGTCGATTAGTGGGATTAGGCCAAAGTCAGTTCTAGCTATGTTGCTGTGGTCGAAGTCGTCATAAAAAGCTGCATCACCGTCCTGAAAGGGTTATGCCCGGATAAGTACGCAGGGCTGTCTCGCAAGACGGTCGGCAGGCCGGGCCTCGGAACCAGCATGGCGGAGCTATTCTCCACACATCGACGGAGCCCCACCGGGAACGACTAGCGGGACAGCTCAAGGTTTGGACTTTGCCGGGCGGGCACCAAACCACGACACAACCGTTCTGGGGGGGGGGGGGGGGGGCGGAAGTAGCCGGCTCTTCATTGCCCCATCTGTGAAGATGGATGAGTCGGTGGGAGCATCGTCTGCAAGCGTGTGGCCAAGTGAGAGGTTGATGTATCTGTGAATCTTGAAAGCAATCCGGCACGTGCATCCCAACTCTGCCGTGAAGCACAGGCACGTTTGATGAGCCGTGCGGAACGCCTGACAGAGCATGAAGTCCGTTCGCCGAGCCTTCTGCCCGGTTGGACCATTGGGCATGTCCTGACTCATCTGGCCCGCAACGCCGATGCGCACGCTCGTCGCCTCTCTGGCGCCCTGAACGGGCAGGATGTTCCGAAGTACGCAAGCGGCGAGGATCAGCGTCGGCGAGAGATCGAGGACGGAGCCGGAGGATCGTACGATGAGATCATCGCCGACCTTCAGACCAGCATGTCGCACCTGGAAGAAGTTTTCGATTTGTCCGCCGCTGCAGGATGGCCCAATGGGCATTTCCGCGGTGGAGGGCACTACGGTGCAGCGGGCTGTCCGGCGCACAGGCTCCGCGAAGTGGAAATGCACCACGTCGACCTGGGGATTGGATACACGCCCTTGGACTGGCCGGATGAGTATGTCGCGTGGGATCTGCCGGTATTGCTGTCCACTGTTCCCGAGCGAATCGGGTCACCCGCTGGACGACGCTCGTTTATGGCGTGGCTTGCCGGACGCGGACCGTTGGACGTGGAGGCAACATTGGCTCCCTGGTGAGCCACGAGACCATCGTCAACCGGAACAGTGTTCTTGCTCAGGAGCTCGACAGGGGGACGGATTCAAGGCTGAGTAGTTGGGCTGATTTGTGGATAGGATTCGGGGATGAAGATCTCGTACCCTCACTGGGTTCAGTTTCGTGGCCAGGCGCTGGGTTTGGTGTGGCAGACCGATGATGGAACCCAAGAGGTCGAGGGGGACACCGATGGTGTTCTCGTCGACAACGACAGAGTCGTCGTTGTCCGTGCGCCAGAGGAGTTTTCTGTCGTAGCGGACCAGTATGGCCTGAGCTTGGAGGAGGACAGCGGGGATGTTCAAAAATTGGATGGGTTGGAGAGATTGCTGGAGCTGCCGACGTCGGACGATCTCTGTGCTCAGGTCTTGAATGCGTGGAATCTGTTCGACGATATTGCGCGCAGTGTCGGCCCCGCCCTGGAATCCCGATCTCCGAGCTTGGACACTTGCTACGACAAACTCTTCTGGGGTAATAATCTGGAAAGCGTCACACCAGCGGGGGAGCATTACAGCCCATATTTCAGCGATGTGGAGCGCCGTCTCATCGCTGATGTCCTCGACCGGGGGCGAATGATTTTCGCGGCTCACATCTAATCGCTCCAGTGTCAGGGCTCCGCAAGTCGAACCTTCAGCGGGACGATGTATGCGATCCTGGCAAAGCCGCCAGGGCTCCGGTTGGCGTCTGGTCTTGGTGAATATTCGGGCCGCCATGAACGAACTGGGCTAGCTTCGTCGAGCATTCCTTAGCCTCGGAGACGCTAATCGCACAGCCAATGACCGCACAGTTGAAGCAGCAAGGCACGCACGCGGCTACAACACGAAGTCTCTGTCCTCCGCGGTAGGCGTGGCTCCATTCAATTGCTATTTCAGGCGTATGGCTGATTCGATCAAATGGATCACTACTCGACCGAATTCGGATTTCGACAGTTCCGTGTACTCGTTGTCGTCTGCTTCAGACTCAATTGCCTTCCAACGGGCAATCACATCCGCGTACGTTGTTCGACTCGCGGCAACGATGGCGAGTAGTTCATCAACGAGCCCATAGGCAATGACACATGAATCAACAAATTCCTCAGATAGATTCAGCTCGCGTTCAACTTTTTCGTCAAACAAGGTCGGGGGAAAGATCATTGACTGAATCGATTCGAGCCGCTCGAATAAGAGATTCATCTTCTTGGATTCCCTCATCTTCCAATCCCTCTTCTACCTGTGCGTGTGCCAACGCTCACTGGGGCGCCTGGGTGGTCACTCAGCCGTTTTCCCTGCCGGGCAACGGCGCTCCGGCGAGGAAGGCCTGATACTCGTCCAGCACATCAGCATCGATTGAAGGCTGGGCGTTGCTGTAGCGACCATCTGTGCGGTCTCGTTTCGGGCCGGAAATCCAGTACTCGTCTCCGGTCTCGGGGTCGACGAAATTTGAGTCGAAGGTTCCTGCTACATGGCTGAGAGCACGACCGCGGAAGTATGCCGTCCTCCAAGACTTCGAGAACCGGACACGAGTAATCCAGGCGGGTCCACGATCGGTGTTGTAGCCGGTCTTGAGTTGGATGTACATAATGCGTTCTGCCATGGATTTACCGTAGTCCGTCTGCCTGCCGTCTAGAAACTGAATTGTCGGCAGTGTGTCTGCGGATCCGCCGCGATCTCAAGACGTACCGCCTGGTGCCCGGCATAAACGGTGGTCCGTAACGGGAACGTTCACCGGGACAGTTTTGAAGACTCGGGAACGCCTGTCCACGTGCGCTTGCGCTCGCTAGACATTCAGCGCAAAAACTGATGACTAGCCAGTACGTTCTGCCAGCCATCGCAGGGTCATGTCGCCTTGGAGCAGCTGCATTGGTCGGAGCTGTGGGAGACCCGGGATATCGGGGAGGTGACCATCTCGCCAGCATCGCCCAGCGAGCCCGGCCAACATCACGTTTACCCCGTGATCATCGATGTCTGACCATGCCGAGTTCTTCAGAACGACCTCGGGATCGAAACCGCTTGCGGCGACGTCCGGGGCGAGCCTCACCCAGTCGGACCACCCAGGGGCCGTCCACCGGTGCGTCCAGTCCACCAACCACAGTCTGCCTGACGGTTCACGAATAACATTGTCGCGGCGAATATCCCCATGCTGAAGAGCCGTTCCTGGCTCAAGGGCAGCGAACCACTCCGCCTCCAGCTCGGCCAGCATCTCGACGCGCAACCCGTACGGCAGGTCGAGTTCCCTGACATGTTCCACCGTGGACGCGCCGGACGGCTCGCCGTGACGTAGCGCCCGCCAAGTTCCCAGCTGCGGTGCGAAGGCCAGGGCGTAGGGCTCGGTATCGAGAAGAGGGCTTGGAGCCATGCGATCCTGCATTCGGTGCGAGAGGTCTGCGAGCTGGTCTACGTCTGCATCGCTCCATTCGGTGATCACTTCGCCGGGCACTAGTTCATAGACGGCCACACTCCACGTTTCTGTCTCAAACGAGGAAAGCAGCGGGGTCCAAGATCGCCGACGATCGCGGCCAACCCAGCGCCGGCGGTAACGGCCGCGCCGTATCCGTTCTCGTTGGGTCCGGCCTTCACGAACGCCTTCGCACCGGACGCTGCGGTAACCACGGATGCCACCGACGCCGTGTAGCCCGCGGCGGCGGGCTGTTCTCGCACGATCGAGCTCTGAAGCACATCGGCCACGTGCTCGATCACTGGCGCGGGTGCTACCTCCATGAGGCGCGGCCGCGAAAAAGAGCCTTTGACTGTATTCACCTATTCACCGTAGCCGACGATCATGTGGCCACTTGGGCTTTCGGCAGCCCAAAGCCGACCTAAACGCATCCCGCAGAACGAACGGTGTGCGGGGCACCTCCTGCAGGCGAAGCAAGCAACAGATTGCCGGGCCCGATTTCCCGCGAACACCCCAATCGATGATGGGGACGTGGCTTCTGCGGACGGTTCATCGAAGGGGACTGACGGGTAGACGGTGGAGCGCGGGTCCTGCCGCGAACCTTTTTCGCGGTGGTGGACACTACTAGATATGAACCAGTTACCAGGCAACGATCAGGACCTTTGGGACCGATGTGCGGCGGGCAACTCGGATGCCTTCGGGACCCTGTTCGATCGCCACGCCGACGTCCTGTTCAGGTTCTGCCTGAGCGCCTGCGGGTCGTGGCATGATGCCGAAGAGCTGGTCTCGATCGCTTTCATGGAAGCGTGGCGCAAACGCGGAACCATCAGGCTTGAGCATGATTCGCTGCTGCCGTGGCTGATCGGGGTTGCGGCCAAGTCCAACCTCAACCGTGCGCGGACGGCAAAGCGCTACCGGGCATTCCTTGAGAAGTTGCCCTGTGACGAGGGGACCACGGCATTCGAACCCCAAGTTGCCGAGGTGCTGGATGCACAAGTCCTCTCGGGCAGGCTCCTTGACGGCGCCGGGCTGAGCGCGGCCGAGCGGGCAGTGGTAGTGCTTTGCCTGATGTTCGATTTCACGTACAGCGACGCCGCCCGTGCGCTGGGCACACCCGTGGGGACCGTTCGTTCGAGGCTCAACCGCGCACGAAAGAAGCTGAAAGCTGTTTCCGAGCCAAATCCCGAGTATTCGTTGAAACTCTCTCCAGAAACGAGTCGGCCATGAATCCCCAAGAACGGCGCTTTTCGGCGGCACGTCGTACCCAGGTGCGCTCGGTGTTGGTCAATGAGATTTCCCGCGCGCAATGCAGGCCCCGGCGTCACCGCAAGCCCTTGGTCCTGGTCTCCGCCGGCGCCTTGGTGTTCGCCGCAACCGGTTCCGCGTACTACATCGCGTCCAAGCCCGTTGAAGACAAGGCGATGATCCGCTGCTACTACAACGCGGACCTCACGGCCTCCCGCTTCGTTCCGGGTAAGGAGGGGGATGCGGAGGATCCCGGATACCAGCTTTACCCGTACATGGGAGCGGGGATCGAACCCAAGCCCGGCGAATCGGACCAGGTGAAGGACGCGGTCGCCCTGTGTGCCGATTCTTGGGACTCCGGGATGATGAACCCTGAGGGCATCACGGACCACCTGGTTCCCGAGGGTTTCCCCCAGCCGCCGCCAGGCCTGAACAGCGGGAAGATCTATCGCGACGAATACGGCCAGCTTTATACGCCACCCGAGGAAAGTGGACTGGGCCCGGGGCACTACGTCCCCGAACTGACGGCTTGCGTCGTGGACGACGAGGTGGCGATCATCCCGGGTGACAAGAGCGTCTGCGCCAGACTCCAGATCCCGGCGCTTGAGAACTAGGAACCAAGGTACGCATCGGTTGATTCGGGGCGGAACTGGATTCGAGTCATTGCAGCAAAGGAGAGCGGGGACCGGAAACCTAACGCTAACCGGCACATGCTTGGCGTTAGTCAGAAGTGGAATGCCACACGAGACACAGGATTCCTGACATCAGGATATAGCCCGTCATGGCTGTAATCTGGCATCTGATCTCGTATTTGAGGGCCAGGAAGGTTCCGGCGTAGGGCGGTAATGGCAGTGCTTGCGGTGTGTAGCAACCGGGGACAACAAGCATGGTTCCTGAGGTCTGGGGGTGTGACTAGCTATAGTCGTGCCGAAGCGGCGAAAATGCGAATGCAAGGGGAAGGACGGATATGTCGGTTAGGCATGAGTCGGCTTCGGGGCTGATTTGGAACAACAAAGTGGAAAAAGTCCGCATGTCCGAGGACGCCTATGCAAGGCTTCGGTTCGCCAATATCCGACGGCTGCCCGAAACTGGATTGTTCGCGGACGAGATCGGTGCCATTGCGCCGGATGTTCAAGCTGTTTCAATCGACTTGGATGATGGCGGCAACGTTGACTTGACGGGTATTGAGAACCTGCCGTTACTCTCATGGCTAATCGTTCATGATTGCGACGGCGTCCTTTCTTATGGCGGTGCGGGACGTGGGGTCATGGCATTGACTCGATTGCTCATGCCGTACGCGCAAGGAGTCACCGAGCGGCTCGTTGCGTCTCCTCGCTTGCAAGATATCGAGATCGAAGGCGGAACTCTCGATCTGCTCAAGCACATGCCGGAAACAGTACGCGAGGTGGAGTTGCGACGCGTGAAGAGCGCCTCAGATCCCACAGCTTGGGACCGGCTGAGCCAGCTGGACCAGGTCGCGATCTATCAGTCGGGGACCATATCGGTCGTGGCACCTGCTGGCGGTTGGCCCGAGGTCGTAAGTTTCATCATGATTGGCTCGCTCAAGGGGATCGTGCAAGCGTCAAAGACCCGCCCGTTTCAGTACCTGTATTTTGAAGGGGTTCGCTTATTCGACCCGGGCGCGTCGTTCTGGGACCTGGAAGCTAAAAGAGTCACCGTCGGATACTCGACCAAGCCGCCAAAATGGCTGGTTGAGGCGTGGCCCCACAGGCCAGACGATTGGGACGAGAGATTCAGCATTGCGTCGCATCGGCTGCTTCCTGGATCCGAGGAACCCTACTTCGACGAACTCTGAGCTCTTGCTCAGGGCGAGCACTGAAAGCGAATACCTTCTATCGCGGTTGCGTTCAAACGACGTCTACGCAGCCCTTCCGTGCCCGATGGGGAACGCTCTACGGGACGGTGAGGGAGCGAAGATTCCCGCCCCATTCAAAAATCTCCAGAGTAGTCTGGTTGGGAATACTTGGGTTGCTAGAAAGGGGACATGCACGTGTGGAAGTGGACGGTGATGTCTCCCGTTCAGGCATTGCGTTGGATGATTCCGGGCGGACTAGCGTCGCTGACGTTGTTCGGTCTCATGGCGTTCAATCCGCATCCGTTGATGATCCTGGTAGTTACGATCCTTGGCCTGCTGCCTTCCCTCGTTGTGTTTGTATGGGGGACGACCAAATTTCGCGGCTACTACGAGGTTCAACGCACTCGACTCGATTATTGGACAATGCTCTACGCGACGCTGATCCAGTTAGCGGCAGTTGCTGTCTCTGCATTCCTGTACGTTCAATTGCTCGGCGCAGCTGATCGCATGAACGCCTAGCACTAGACCCCTGAATTTTGGAGGTCCTCGCGTTGCTCAAAACGGGATGGTGATGAGCTAGTCCTTTGTCGTATTCCGAAGGTGGCTGCACCGTCTGTCCAAAGACCTCCGCACTCCGGTTTCGCGTCCGCACGCGGAACCTCTAGCGGGGCTGTCGGACGTAGCGACTTCGACCATGAGGTTGGATATTTCATTTCATTGGGAACGAAGAACCACTATTTTGTAGAGAAGGTGATGGCGATCAAATGTGCCATTGATAGAAGAGGACGGCTTGCATGAGATTTTTGCGGACGCGCAAGTTCGACAATGACCATCTGAGGGGTCCGAGCGTCGAAGCCCTGAAGCTCGGCGCAAAGACCTTCTATGGAGAGATCGCCGGGGGAAAGGCGGAAGGGACACCCCTCCTTGTGGAGGTTAAAGCCTCGAGGAGGAAACTCACCCATTTGGATCCCGAATTTTCTGGCAAGCTCCATCTACCCGAAGATCTCGACGTTATGGTCACAATACGTGCCGTTAATTCTGGCTCGGCAACATTGTTCCCCGATTGGGATACCGATTGGGATTATTTGTCGCTCGAACCAGGTGAAGAGAACGAGTGGCTGAAGAGGCATCCCATCCGTTGGGCCACGTTGGATGAATCGGTTGCAAAGGCCACGAGCTTCTGGGATTTGGACGTGAGCTTGGGCCAAATTGATGGCTGCTGATGGCAGTCCCGGAACGTCGTCAATTTCGCTATCCTGTTTTTTGGCCGCGCTGATCACACTTTCACCCCGCTAAAAGTTGGGGAGCCAGATGAGCGCGCGCACCCAGTCTTGGGCATTCATTGTTTGGATAGGCCACAAGCGGACCATTTACGGGACAGGGTTTCAAGGGCCACCGGAGTTTGCGGGTTGTCGCAAGGTTCGGTGTTCAGCGGATAGCCCCCTCACTCCCCGGATCGTCCCTTGGGCAACCGCCGCCGGGGGCCAGCGCAAGAACTGGCCACGTGCCCCAGTGGTTCGGTCGGGCATCATGCCGCGGGCTTGGTGTTAGGGGGTGCGGAGGACCTTGACCGGGTCGCTGTGTGCGGCGTAGGTGGCCGGGGCCAGGGTGCTGATCCCCGCGGAAAGGAGCGCCAGTATGACGATGCCGAGGCAGAATTCCAGGGGCGGGAGTGATCCTGCTTGCTGGGCGATGAGCATGCCGCCGGCCAATCCGATGGCGCCGCCGAGGAGCGCCGGTGCCAGGGTCCGCAGGACCATGAGCCAGACGATGCTTGAGCGGGTGGCGCCCAGGGCGCGCCGGCGCCCGAGGTCCTTGCGGCGCACCAGGATGTCGGCGAAGACCACGATGCCCACCAGCAGGGCCCCGATGCCCAGCGCGCCGTAGAGCAGGGAACGCCCGAAGGATCCCAGGTCCCCGACCACCTCGTCGTGGAGCTGGGCCAGCTGGATCGGGGAGCGGACGCCGATGGATTCGGGGTCGGGGAGTTCCCCGAACAGGCCCAGGGCGGCCCGTTGGGCTGTTGCCGCTTGGCCCGCCTCCTTGAGCACGACGTGCAGGTGGGTTGCGGTGCTGCCCTCGGGTGCCTTGATGACGAGGCCTTGGGCCAGGTCGGTGAAGGGTTCCCTGGGGGTGAAGGAGCCGACGATCGCGTAGTCGACAGGGAGGGTGGCGTTGGCCAGGCTGGCTGCCCCGACGGGTTGCTGCAGCCCGAGTTTCTTCAGTGCCGTGGTGGAGACCAGGGCCTCGCCGGGGCCGGGCATGCGGCCGCGGTGCAGCTCGGCCACCGCGTGGATGTCGCCCACGATGGGCCACGCCGGGACGGGTGCCGCTCCGGCGCCGATCGCCGTGTTGTTCACGTCGACGGGGGACTGGATGCCCACGGAGCGGTCGGTGACCGACAGCCGGGAGGCCATGTCGATGATGGCCGGGCCGATGAGGCCGGCGGCGCGTTTGTCGCTGAGCACCAGTTCCCTGGCCCCGGCGGAATTGATGCGCTCGGCGACCTGGGCCTCGGCCGCGGCGGTGCGGCCCACGGTGGAGATGGTCATGGTGCACATGGCCGCGACAATGAGGCAGATCAGGGCCGAGGGAACCTTGTTGGCCCACGCGGTTGCCAGGGCCTCGTGCAGAAGCGTCAGGAAGTTCACAGGGAGAGCACCTCATCCGCGCGGCCGATGACGTAGGGGTCGTGGGTGGCGATGACCACGGTGCGTTTCCTGGTTCTGGCAACGCTCGAGAGCACGTCCAGCACCCCCGCGGCATTCGCGGGGTCCAGGTTTCCCGTGGGTTCATCGGCCAGGACCACGGCAGGGTTGTTGATCAGGGCCCTGGCCACCTCGACGCGTTGGGCCTGTCCGCCGGAGATCTGTCCGGGTTTGTGCTCGATGCGTGCCCCGACACCCAGCTCTTCGAGCAGCAGGGTGGCCCGTTTGAGGGCTTCGGTGCGGTTGATGCCGGCATAGAGGGAGGGTTCGATGACGGAGTCGAGGATGGTGCGTGAGGGGTCCAATGCCGAGTCCTGGAAAACGAACCCGAGTTCGGTGGCGCGGACCCGGGAGCGTGCGGCATCGAACTCGGAGGACTGCGCCCGCCCGTCCAGGATGACTTCGCCGCGGGAGGGGGTGAGCATGAGTCCCAGGACGTAGAGCAGCGTGGATTTGCCGCGTCCGGAGGGGCCGGTCAGCGCCGTGACCTTTCCGCGGGTGAATTCGTGGCTGAGGCCGCCGAAGAGTTCTTCCCCCTCGCGGGTGTATCTGAATCCGAGGTCGTGGACGCTGAGGGTGCTCATGGTGCCCCGTCGGGTGCGCCCAGGACCTGGACCGTGGTCCCCGGCTCAAGGCCCTCGACAATCGCGATGCCTTGCCCGCTGGCGACGATCTTGATGTCGGTCGTGCCTGATTCTGTGGTGACTTGGGCTTGGCCGGTGGCTGTGGTGGTGATTGCCGCGGCCGGGATTCCGGTCCCCGTGGTGGCCGGGACCACGATGACCTTGGAGCGCAGGGTGAGGTTGCTGCCGGAGGGAAGGTCCCGGCACTGTCCGGCGCAGACTTCCCCGCCGTCCGGTGCGGTCAGGGTGTGGGTGAGGTTGCCCGAATCGTCGGTGGTGGTTTGGGCGATGGTTGCGGGCCAGGTTGATTTCTCGTGGGTGATTTCCACGATGGAATCCTGTGGGATCAGGGCGGCTTGCTCGGCGGTGAGGGACATGGTGAAGGTGCGTTGTCCGCTGGCCGCCAGCACGGCGTCCTCGCCGCCTGCCAGTTGCCTGCCCGGGGTGATGGTTTCGGCGAGTTCGACCTGTGCGGGCAGTGCGGGGATGGCGACCATTCGGCCCAGGGGGATGGTTCCGTCCGGCTTTTGTCCGGTGGCCGCCTGCCAGGCCTTGATTCCCCGCGTGGTGGCCGCGTCAAAGGTGGTGTCGGGGGCGCCCTGGAAGTGGTCCTGGGATTTGAGGAAGGATTCGACCTGCTTGACGTTTTGGCCGGAGGATTTCGGAGTGATGTCCTGGTAGAAAGGGGTCTTGCCCTCGATCACATACACCTCGACGCCGGCCACGGAATAGAGTTCGTCGCCGGGCTTCAGCTCACCGGGGGAGACCGCGGAAACGACGCCGGAGAGGTGGTTGCTGGCCACGGTCTTCACAGGTTGCTTGACGCTGGTGGAGAGGTTCAGGGACGAACCGATGGAGGATTCCTTGGCCTGCACCCAGACGCTCTGATCCGCTTCCTGGGCCGCGGCGCTTCCGCCCACGAGGGTGGCGCCGACGGCCCATCCTCCGGCCCCCGCGGCCAGGCCGATCCCCAGCCCGGTGGCCAGGTACTTGGTCCAAGGCTTGTTCGTGTTGGTGCTGCGCGCCCTAGCCCCCATAGAGCACATCCGAGGCCGGCATCGAGGGGCAGGCCTTGTTCAGGGCGTTGACGTCTACCGATGCGAGGTCCACCGCATCGTAGGGCGTCCAGGGTGCGTTCCCGGTGGCGACGCCCTCGACGTAGGTTTCCTCGCTGGACAGCTGGCCGGTTTCCAGTCCCTGGGCCTGGAGGCAGGGGAGCAGCGAGTCCCTGTAGTAGGTGTAGACCGTTCGCAGCTGCGTGCGTGTGAGGGCCTGGGCATAGCGAAGGTCCACGGGGTATTGCAGCGCGCAGGTGTAGCTGGCCAGTGCCAGGGATTCTTCCTGGTCGGTGGTGCTGTTCGTCTGGTAGGAGCCATCGCTCTCCACGGTGGTGGGGAACCCCAGGTTGGTCAGGCACCCGGCCTGGACCTCGGCTTTTTCCTCCTCGGAGATGAACCGCACGCGGTCGACTTCGGGCCAGGAGGTGAGGCCGCTCATCTTGCGTTTTGCCTTGACGTAGTCGTCCCACGTGTATTCGGCATGCCCGCCGTTATCGAGCGGGTCTGCCGAGGTGCCGCCACCGGATGCCTCGGGAGAGGCGGCACGTGGTGCTGCATGCGGCGCGGACGGCGCCGGGGTTTCGTGCGTGCCTCCGGGTTCGGTGGACGAGCAGGCGGAAAGCGCGAGTCCAAGCGATACGGCGATCACGCCGATCAGGACCTTGGGGGTACTGCTCACGGGGCTTCCTCCTGGGGGCGGCTCGGCTAAGGGTCGAATGACTAGGGGTGATTCGGCGGCAATAGGCGCGGTGGTGACGGTCGTTACACTATTAGCACCATATCCGGCACCCAACATAAAAGCGGATGCTTCAGAAGTCGTGTCGCACGATCTTGCAGAAACCAGGCGTATGGCCACGTCGCCACAAGGAACGCTCACTGGGACAGCCTTGCGAGGGCTGCCTGCTCAGGAGCCAGCTACCTCGCCGATCCGGCCGAGGAGCAGGGCGAGGACCGATTGTTCCTCGCGGTTAAGCGGTGACAGGATGGTTCGTTCGGTTTCGAGGTGGTCCGGCAACGCCTTCTCGATGAGTCCCTTCCCGGTGTCGGTGAGTGCAACGAGCGTGCCGCGGCCGTCGTTCGGGTTTGCCTCGCGCGCCACGAGCCCGCGGGCTTCGAGCTTGTTCAGCCGCTGTGCCACGGCGCTCGTGGAGATCATTGATTCCCGCGCCAGTTCGGCCGGGGTGATCCGGTAGGGGTCGCCGCTGCGCAGCAGCGTGGCAAGCACGTCGAACGACGAAGCATCGAGGCCGTGCCGCGCGAAGGTGTCCGCCAGGCTCGATTCGACGGTGAGCGCCGCTCGGCTCAACCGGCCGATGACGGCCATGGGGGAGGCATCAAGGTCCGGTTTTTCCCTCTGCCATTGTTCAAGGATGCGGTCCACGTGGTCTGTCATGGGTCAAGTCTAGGCTTTTGCTAAGCACTTAGCTAGAATGGCTAAGTGCTTAGCAATCGAAGTCTCCTGGTCCTGGCCACCGCCGTGGCGCCCGCGCTGTGGGGCACTACGTACCTCACTACCACCATGTTCTTGCCCGAGGGCCGCCCGCTGCTTGCCGCGACCTTGCGCGCGCTTCCTGCCGGGGTGTTGCTCCTGCTGGTTTGCCGCCAATTGCCGCGTGGCGAATGGTGGTGGAAGTCCTGGGTCCTCGGGATCCTCAACATCGGCGCGTTCTTTGCCCTGCTTTTTATTGCGGCGTACCGGCTTCCGGGCGGCGTCGCGGCGATCGTCGGTGGCGTCCAGCCGCTCCTTGTCGCCCTGCTGGCCAGCCGGGTCCTTCACGAGCGGTTGACCGCCCGCGTCGTGGCGGCCGGCCTTGCCGGGGTGTTCGGGGTTGCCCTCATCACGCTTCGGGCCCAGGCTCGGTTGGATGCGATCGGGATCCTGGCGGCAGTCGGCGGGACCCTCTCCATGGCGACGGGGATCGTGCTTTCCAAGAAGTGGGGGCAACCCGCGCCGCCGCTGACCACCACCGCCTGGCAGCTCATCGCCGGCGGGCTCACCCTCTTGGTGGTCATGCTCGCGTTCGAGGGGCTTCCCGCGGCTGCACTGACGGCGTCGAACCTTGGTGGCTACGCATACCTTTCCCTCGTTGGCACCGCGTTTGCGTACGTCATGTGGTTCCGCGGCATCGCTCGGCTTCCCGCGAGCACCACGGCGTTCCTCGGGCTGCTCAGCCCTGTGGTGGCGATACTGCTTGGGTGGGTGGTCGCCGGGGAAGTATTGTCCCCGATGCAGATGCTGGGGGTCCTCATCGTCCTGGGTTCCATCGCTGCCGCGACCGTCGCCAAGAATGCGAAGCCTCCCGTCGAGTTCTTCGCACTCGACGGGAGGCGTTCCCTGTAGCCGTTCCGTTGGCCTGGCGGATGGGAGTGATCCGACAAGTCCGGAACGCCATGTACTCTATCGAGCCGCAACCGGATGTGCCCGTTTGCCAACCCTCAAGGGGAACCTTCACCGGGACGCTCAGTAGTGGATGTCTGCGATTCAATGCCTTACTGGTGATTGCTTTCGCCGTTCTTTCAGCGACCGGTCAATCGGTGAGAACAAAGATGTCCGCGAAAGTGAACACGATGTACGCCGAAATCTGAGGGCTGATCAGCGCCTACCCGTGCGAATCACTGTCCATTTCCCGGACTTGATATTTCCGTCATGTTCAATAGGACGAGAGTGCTTTTCAAAAGATGGAACGGACGAATAGGGGACCCGAATGAATTGGAATGTGCCTAGAACCATTGAACGACCCTCTGAGTACACAGGCGAAGAAGCCATATGCGTCGAAGCAACTCAGAACGATGCCCTGACAGCGACTCAGAAGAAGAAACTTGTCCAGGAATGGATGGACTTCTTCGAGTCGGGACCCACACCGCTCAAGAGACTTGACTTCACAACCCGCACTCCCCGGAGACTCTTCGAAACACTCAAGCACCAAACACAACTGGAAGACCTGAGACTCAAGTGGGGCGACTACTCGGACCTCTCACCAATCGCAACTCTGCCCAATCTGCATACCCTCAAATTCCAAAGTGCTCCAGCAGTGAAAAGCGTGGAGCCGCTGACTGGAAACTCAACAATCCGCACCCTGCAAATCCACGGACTACGCGACGCACACGACATGAGTCCACTAGGCACCATGACGTCGCTGCGAAACCTCCACCTCGGTGGCGACGGAAACTCGCTTCGAGTAGCCCACATAGACTCGCTGGAATTCATCTACAATCTTCCCCAGCTTGAGGAGCTAATGCTGCAAGGGCTTATCGTCGATAGCAAGGACTACAGCCCTTTGCTCAGTCTGAAGAATCTCAAACTCAGCTGGGTCATGGCATCTCGAGGGATGCGGCCGAAAATTGAGGAACTGTCCGAGTGCCTTGGTGGGTGGGTTGATTAGATCGGCGTGAAGCCCACGCTCGGTCACCCACTGTCATTTTCGACTAAGTCGAAAGGGCTGATGTCCAAAGCCGTCTGCACTGTGATCGCGCGTCCGCATGCGGAAGGTCTTCCGACGAAATCCCGACCTGCCTGGATCGCCTGTGTTAGTCGATCATGATCAAGTACTTAGCGCCCCGCTGTACCAGTACAAGGCCTGTGATGGAGGCAGGACCCAGATTGTGTCGTCTTGTGGGCCGATTCCGGTGGCCAACCCTCGTTTCACGAGTAGGATCGGTAGCAGCACCCCGCCAGAACAGGAACCCTTTTGAAGAAGACGACTCTTGCCGTCGCGTTGCTCATCGGCTTGCTGGGACTTGCCGGATGCACCGTGGACCCGAAGCCCGACCCGGAGGCCGCCAAGCGCCAAGCGTGGGCCGACCAAAAGATCAACCAATGGCTTGGTGCCAACAACTCGCGAAACCTTGACCAGATGGGTGACCCCTTTGACTTGGTCAAGTCCTGGGAGTCCCCCGAGGAGGGCAAGCTGGTGGTCTACGTCGGGTTCGACGAGAACGGCGTTGTCGACCTGAATATCGTTTCCAACAACATCGTGCGCAGCGTCCGCCACATGGACGACGACCTGGTGTCCGTCGAGGCAGTGAACGATGTGGGCCTCAGCGTCACGAACCCCGGCAATGTCACCACGTACCCACGGCCAAGCCAGCCCGCTTCCGGGCACTAAAGCGGCTCCTCCGGAATGCCGGCGCACGGCTAGCCTGCGACGCGGCGGACGCCAGGTGCGGCAAGACGCCGGTTGGATTGCCCCCGCGGATGACTCACCGGAGCCGGTCTGACATTCCCGCAAGCCAACGCTCTGCGGAACCATGATTCTTGGACTCCGCTGCCTCGGACTGAATCGACTTGGCCCGAACAGCCCAGCTCCAACTGCGATTTCACGGATCATGCCTGCTAGACGAGCAAATCATGTCGGACCTTCCGCAAGCCGCTGACTAGATTCATTGCGGTGTTTCGCCCGTTGCCGAGGACATTTATAGTCGTGAGCATGATGTCGCGCTGGGCAGGTCTCGGAATGTCAATTGGACTGATGGCGCTGCTCGCCGGGTGCGTGAACCTCGGGGGACCGCAACCAACTACGCCGGAGTCAGACCAAGCACCGACTCCATCGGAAACGGTTGGCACTCCGATGCTGGGTCCATTGGGTGCACCCGGATGCTCACCTGCTTCACCGATCCGTATGGATGGTCCCGAAGTGCAGGGCACCCCAGAACAGGGCGAGGATACGACCCTGTATGGCTTGATCATGGCCGAGACTGTCATTCCGGTACGCGCTGGTGAGGATTTCAAGGTGGTCTGGCGGATGCCAGGTGAAGGGGACCTGCGGGTGAGTGTTGTGGCACCAGATGGTGAGAAGACTGGGTTGACCTGGGGTCCGCAGGAACACTCCGCAAGCGACTTTCTTCGTCCGGGGCGGGAGTGGGGGACCGGCTTCAATCTCGCTGCGCCGGGGTGCTGGGAACTGAAGCTGGCCACCAATACCACGGCGGCTTCGGTTTGGATCGATGTCGCATCGTAGGAAAACCTGCATCACCCGCTCCAAGGTCGCTTGGACGGCACTGGAGCGTCCGCAGTGCGGAACCTCCTGCGGGCACTCGGAGGGATATGCCTAGAGAATAACGCTGGATTGGGTTCCTACATATTCGAATCCTGCGCGGAGTGCCGTGCGAATCGAAGCGGTGTTGTCCGTGCGGGCGCGCCACTGCGGAATGAGACCGGAGTTCATTGCTTGTTCCATTGCGATTGCAACAGCATTAGAACCGAGCCCACTTTGCCGTTTATCGGGTGCTGCTAGGACTCCGAGGTGAGCCAGTCTTCCGTCCCAAATGTCATAACCGGCGCCTGCCAGCGGTTGTGGCCCATTGTAGGAATCGCTGAGTAGGACAAACGTACTCTCCATCTCGCTCAAGCCAACTTCTGCCGAATCATCGGGCGGGCAGATGTTCTCCAGTGCGATAGCGTGCTCTTGCTGGCGGCTCGCTGTCGTGCGGAGAGTCGGAAGAGGTGGAACTGTATCGCAGTAGTATAGCTCCGCTTCGCCGAGAGCTTGGCCTCCATATGGGGCGCTGATCTCCATCAGTTTTGCATGACTGGCAAGTTCGGCGTCCGTCAAGTCTCGGGCTGCTTCTATTGCCCAGGAAGGGCCTACCAGAATCCCAGTTCCGAACAATGTAACAAACATGAGCAGGGCGCTGTCGTCCTTTTCGCGATACACGCGATTGCCTTCGATTTCCAGAGCATCCGTGGAGACTCCAAGGATCTGCGCCCAAGCCAATTGAATACTTGTGATGGTGCTAGATCTTAGCTTCATCCAGAAAGACTAGCGGATTCGAGATGTGTGGATTTCAACCGCTAAATGTCGCATTTTTTGCAGAGCTAAATGTCGCATCCCCAAACGCCCTGGCTTGCGCTGCACACCGTTTCACACGGGAACCTAACCGGGCGGCTGCATTCAACAGGTCACGGTCGTCGTTCGAGCGGTATCAGGGACGGGCGTTGGTCCATGCCTGGCTAAAACTTCCAGTTTTGCCCATACCGAGGTGGTGGGTACCCATTCTCCCGCCATCCGGTTGGCAGTGTATGCCGGGAGGCTTCCTCCTGGCCGGCTCGGGAAAGGTCCAGCCGCCGGGCCTGGCACATTGTCGTAGGCTGGAACCATGAAGCCCGGGTTCGTCATCGCGAAAATGCTTGCGGTCATCGTGGGCATGGTTCTTCTCTGCGCTGCGCTGCTGGGCGTTGTCGCTGCCGTGGGGGTGGACAGAACGCCGGAGCCTTTTCGCTTGATCGGGCAATGGGTCCACGAACTCTCGCTCACCCTGGAAGACAAGGAACAGATGCTTGCCGATGAGATTGCGCAGTTCCCTGCCGTCAAGTCAGCAGTCGTTGCAAATACCGAAGCATGGCAAACCAGGATCAATGTCGTCACCGAAGCAAACCCCAGTGACGAGGTCCTCGGAAGAATCTCAGACAAATGCATCTACCACGGGATTCTCGTAACCCTCGATGACTTGCAACCCGTGGTTTGCACCGTATCCACCGAAGATGGAACGCTACTCGCGACATACGAATCGGGGACGTAGCGATTCCCGTTTTGTGGAGCTAGGCACACCAGCGTGTCCGCGCGAGGAATCCACATCCGCTTCCCAGATTGGGAACCCTGAGCGGGCACTGTTGTGGTTCGAAACGTGTTTTGTTCTCTGTGCCGTGGAGCGCCTACGAAGTCACCCCTGGAAATAGGGGTCTTTGGCCGAAGGTGAGCCCTAGTCTGCTGGCTCCCATCCGTGGAGCCGAGCCATGCCGGTTCCGCCTTCATAGCGGTACTCAACCCAGATCACGACGTCGCGTCCGTGGCGGTTGGCTTCTGCCCACGCGAGCACGTCGACGATGCTGTCTGCATTTTCGATGCGGTTCTCGTGGCTGGCGTGGTTTTCGTCCCAGAAATCCACCCGGTATACGGGCTCTGGATCTTCCTGACTGACATAGCGCGGATCAACGCCGGAGACTTTCATGTTTTCCAAGCCCCTGACCACACTCTACGTGCGAAGCGCGGTAGTAGTGAGTAGCCGGCCGGTGCCGAGTGTGGAATCTTGAACGGCACGAAAAACCCACGAGGACCAACAACTGCGTAGCCTTGGAGTATCGACGTAGCTCGGGGAGTGACGAAATGTTTGAGAAGTTTACGGACGGGGCCCGTCGGGTCGTTGCGCTGGCCCAGGAAGAGGCCCGCGTACGCAACGACGATCACTTCGGAACCGAGCACATCCTGCTGGGCCTTATTCGTGAAGGCGGCGGCGCGGCTGCGAAGGCCCTTGAATCTTCGAATATCTCACTGGAACGCGTCAGGGAGCAGATGCAGGCGATCGTTAGTCAGGGACAGCAAACCACCAGCGGTACGACTATCCCTTTCACTCCGCGTGCCAAGACGGTACTGAAGCTCTCACGTAGAGAAGCGCGGCTGCTGGGTCATGGCTACATTGACACCGAGCACATCTTGTTGGGCCTGATCCGCGAGGGTGAGGGGGTTGGCGTGCAGGTGTTGGTGAAGCTTGGCGCCGATCCTAACCGGGTCCGTCAGCAGGCCATCCGAATACTCTCCGGCTACGAGGACGACGGACCGGACGACGACTAATCGAGTGGCATAGAAGGCGTTGTGGACGGTCGTGGTTCTCTAAACTGACTGCACTGCGATTTCGCGTCCGCAGGAGGAACGGTTTGCGGGACAAGTTCTTCGGTCCCCTGTGCACTACAGTGATGTCACCCGGTCCAAAGGAGAAAACTCATGGTGTACAACAACGATCTTGGACATTTGGTGGATCTGATCGGAGCGCTTCGGAGCAATAAAAATAAGAACTGCTTTGGAGCCACGGTCTATGAGGATCCTTTGCTTAGCAACGATGCCCATCGGAAATACCAAGTCATTGCCAGACCTGACGAAGACCGGTATGAGTTGACCTGTCGCGAAAGTTCTCGGCAGCTGTCGATGACATATCACCCAGGGCGTCAGCTTCTGATTCGTCAGGATCCGGGTGAGGCGCAGGTGCGTGTTGAAGGACATGACCTGTTCCCAACGGCTCCGCCTGTCTTGGCTATGTTCAGCCCACTGGACCTGCCGATTTGGGGAGGAGACCGGGACGGTCAACGCGTCGTGGCAGTTATGTCAGAAGAGGCAGGGATGATTCGTTTGAATTTCACGCCCAAGGATGCGCCCGATTACTTGGACGGCGGAGGGTACGCGATCATCGACCTTTCGAAATGCGTCGTCACCGAGCTCCACTACAACGGCCGTAAATACACGGCCGAAAACATCACCAGCTATTATCCACTCGCGTTTTCCTGAGATGCATAAGGGCGTGAAGCCGATGGCGGCAGGCTTTCTCCAGCCTCCTCTGTTGTCAGAAGCCGACTCCACAACACGGCCATACCGCAATCGGAACGCTCTACGGGACACTGACGTGGTTCAGCCCTTCCCTTGTTCCAAGACGAGGCAACCGTTGGGGAATCTTTGGCCCGAAGGCGTCGGGATTTTAGGCCGAAGCGTCCCTTGCTGCGCTAGATGGGCTGAAGTATTTAGCGAGGCAGCAGGCCATTGTTGTTCATCGGGAAGCTGTCGAGAATGTTGCCTGATTTGGGGTCAACGATGGTCACCGAATCCATCGACATGGACGGGTCGATGGTTACGCTGTAGCGCTTATCTGAAACCAAAGTAACTTGCATCCCGGTGTCCCTTCCCCGGTCAAAAGCGTCGAGCACATTCTCACTGTCCGTATTCACGATGAGGGTCTCTGGCTGCAAAAGTAGTGAATCCCGTTCACTCGGAACACTCTTGTCCTGAGTCGCATTGCCTGTGGCCGATTGCGCTGCATAGGGATTGTCCTGAACCGGGGGCAGCGCTTCCCGGATGCCAACGGCGGCACCGCCGACGATGGTCAATCCCAGCGCGAGTATGCCGATTGCTGATCTCATGTCTATCCTCTTGGTTGCGAGCGATGGCGTCTTGCTGCCTCGCTCAATGATGTTGTGGATCCTGGCCGTGGTTGATGAACGCAGGGCACCGATCAACAGTGAAGACCGCGAGATTTCCAGTTCTGCACAGTCCCGCAAGTCCGCCGCCCACTGTTCCTTGCGAATCGCCCGGGACTGCGCCGGACTGAGGGCAAGGCACGCGGCGAGGATCAACTTCTCACACTTCACGCCGTGCAACCTGCGTTCTGGTGACCCACAGGTGAAAGTTTTGTAGACGCTGGCTGATCCTTGGTGCGCTGCATCTCCACGTACGCCCTCGCAGACGGTCGGGCCTCAGCAACCAACTTGTAGTAGCGGCGGCGCGGACCTTTTCTGGATTCCTCCGTATCCCACTCGCCGACAATCCACCTTGCTGCCTCAAGTCGATCCAAAATTGGATAAATGGTTCCCGGCTTCTTCCCCGTATCCTTGACGATTTGCAGCCCCCAAATTCGATCCGCAGATAGCAAAGCTCCAAGCACCAAGGCGGTAGCCGGTGTTACACGGCCCAAATTCTCCATGTCAACTAATCTAGCTATATAGATCTAGAAGTCAAATTCCCGCCTGAGAAACCTTGGCCATCAACTGTTCAGCGATGCGGGCCGAAAGGCGCCGCACCCGGCATTCCGGAGCGAAACGGGCCCGATCCGGGGTCGGAAAGTTCAGCATGACTGCTCGGCGGTGCTACATCATTTATCTGTCTCTTAGAAACCCGGAGCGGGACGATCTATGAACGGCATTATGCGTCGCGGTCGACCTGCTCAAGAACGTGGGAATAGTTTTGCACGAGGCTGGGGTATCCGATGTCGAGGCGTCGTTGGGCAACTCCAATGACGTCAATGGCGACTGTCCTGGTGACTTGGACGCAGGGGGAGCCGCCTGTTACCTCCCAGTGTGCGTCGGGAATGCTGTGTGTCAGCACATCTCCGTAGAACATACCGATGGGGTGGGCAAGATCTGCCAGCTCGTCCTCGACGGTGCTGTCGATCAGGGCATCGATCGCGGCAAGGCCGTCGCGGGTGCGTGGCAACTCCTGGCCCCGTCCCCGGATGTGCTGGCGAAGTTCGTCATAGCCGCCGACGCTGGTTGGCGGAGGAGCCTGCTCGGTCCGGTCCACCGGCTGGTATTCGCTGAAGTACCGGGGTGGTGGCGCTGGCGGTTTTTGCAGCGGTTCTGCAGGGTCTACTGGGTCGTTCACGCCAACATCCTATGACTTGTCGCGGGTAGTTGGATTGCCCGTTTATCTTGACCGTATGCCGAACGCTGAGCGGACAGAATTTTCGAGCTCTTTTAAGCTTGCATTGCAGAAGCAAATCCCGGATGGTACCCAGCGCGAAGTTATGGATGCTTGATGGTAAAAAGTTCGGCCGGGGTGGTGTTTAGCTCAATGCAGATCGCTGTCAACGTGGTGAACCGGACTGCCTTGGCCTTGTTTGTTTTCAGGATTGAAAGATTTGCCATGGTGATTCCTGTCCGCCTGGACAGCTCTGTCAACGTCATTCCTCGGCTGATCAGTACCTCGCCGAGGTGGCATTCAATAAGGTGTTCTTCGGCGGGGACAAGTGACTCGGTGCCGTTTTGGGAGTTAGACAACTCCGTCAACCTCGCTTTCCAAGCGCGCCCCGGATCGGAATGCGATTGCAAGGGCTGCCGCAATGACACCGAGCAGCATCATCAGGATTGGCCACTGCGGCAGGTCGACACCAATGGCCATGTAATCGGCTCCCAAGGGGAATTGTCCGGCTACGTCGGAGTCGCCGGCGAGGGTGTAAATGCTCCGGCCGGCCATGGCATCGAGCGCACCCTGGATGGTGCCGCCCACTATGAGGACGGCACTTAGCCATTTCCAGTTGTGCAGGACACTGGCGTTGAAAGGCTGCCCGGCAGCGATTCTCTGGATGATCCCCGTAATAAGGAATGCAGCGAGCAAAACCGTTGCCATGTGTGCGGCCAAGGGTGAAGCGCACAGGAGCCGGAGCCACAAGGGGGCATCGACCAAGTAACCGGCCCCTCCGTCGCGGACCTCCGCCTGCAGCAATTGCGGGAGGGTGGAAAGTGGCAGCCGGGGATCGATGTCGCCGAAGGTGAACAGGAACCGTCCGGTAATGATGGTGATCATTTGGCCGAGATTGCTTATGAGTGCTCCGCCGGCGACGAGCCACAAGGCCACCACAGCGAATTTGGTGGCCCTGATGTTGCTCTTTGGACGTTCAACCACGTTCTGCATGAAGCTCCCCTTATTGATTTTCGATATTATCGATAAACAATAAACTTGATTGAGGTTTTCTGCAACTAGCCTGCGTCGGCGATCGTAGGGACAAGTGCGCCGACGTTCCTTTATGCAAAGAGGCTGTTCCTTAATCGTTTTCGGTTTGCGCACCAGCGCCGTGTTCCTTGTAGGGGCCAGTAGGGGACTGCGTGGACGTGGGCCAACCGTCCCGTATGCCGGTCCTTCCGCCGGACATGCCTGCCTCTGACATGCATCGTTGCGAACGTGGGCCGTCGACAGTCCCGTATGGGGTGTTCGGTGAACTGCCCGGTGCGCGGTCCCTATATGCAACGCATGTCCAGGAATCTTGGAAGGCTACGCGCGCGTGTCCATGGAAGGGCAGGATCTCACCGGCCAGCGCGATGCCCTGGCGGCCTTCGGGAACGATATGTTGCGCCCCTATGAGCGAACTGGCAAAGCGCTGCTGGACGCCATGGAATGCGGTACGGACCCGTGCGCCGCGATAGCAGCATCGTTCGGGCCGCCAACCTGACTGGCCGAATGCCCGCACGCGTCCCGAATTGAGACACGGCCGCGAAACTCAAGTATGCGAACTTAGGTAAAGCTAAGCTTAGTTTATTGAGTGCGAGCGGGAGGCAGGCCAACTGCCAGCCCTCCGAACGGGCGCGAAGCCGTGTCTGGCAGGGCTGCGCTGCCGAATATCGGTCCGACACCTTTGGATGCGCCCGTGAGGCGGCACCCGGCTCGCCTGGAAACCACCACTCTCGAAGACAGGACCTATCAGCATGGCAAAGACCAATATGGCGGCAATGCGCGTGGCGGCGCGTACCGAGGGGCTCGTGCGCGCCGAGGTGCTTCGCAGCACCCGGCTGAGCCATAGCTTCCAGCGGGTCACCCTGGGCGGCGGCAACTTGGGGGACTTTGTGCCGCTGGGCTACGACCAGTGGTTCCGGCTCTTCCTGCCGTCTCCGGCGGGAAGCCTGGAAAGGGTGCCTGCCAAGCTCGATACCCTTGCATATCTGAAGTACCTTGCCCTGCCCAAGGGTGTTCGCCCGATGCTGCGCAACTATACCGTCGCGGCATTCCGCCCCTCGGGGCCATCGGGGCCCGAATTGGACATCGATTTCGTGATCCATGCTTCGCCGGATGGCGCCCTGGGGCCGGCGGCGGGTTGGGCGTTCGATGCAGTGCCGGGCGACCGGGTCGCATTTATTGACGAGGGGCTGGGTTTCAATCCGCCCGATGGCATCGAGTGTGTGGTGATCGTCGCCGATGAAACCGGGCTGCCCGCTGCGGCCGGTGTGCTGGCTTCTCTGCCGCGCGCCGTGACGGGGACAGCGTATCTGGAGGTTCTGGACGAGTGTGATATACGCGAGATCGATGCACCTGAGGGTGTCGAAGTTCGCTGGCTCGTGCGCGAGGGGCCGGGGGTGCCCGGGCGGCTGGCGCTAGAGGCGCTCAAGGGAGAGCCGAGTTTTTCCGGGGAGTTCTATGCCTGGGCCGTAGGCGAGGCTGGGATGGCCACAGGCGCGCGCCGCCACTGGGTGGCGTCCGGGGTTCCCAAGTGCAACATCACCTTCTGTGGCTATTGGAAGTACAGCGCGGGGCACTAGTCGATGGTTTTGGCGCTCGGGTGGGGGATGTGTGGGTGGCCGCCGTGCTCGCTCGCCTTCTCCTGTTGGCAGTGCAGGGATGGTGGAATCGTGGGAGGAGGCATCAATAGTTGTAGCTTCAACTATTCTGTGCGATACTTGAGGCAAGAAAAGTTCCGCCCTCCACAGATTGGATCGACACCATGGGTACCACCCAGGACCAACTCTCCGCAGACCTCGCCATGGGCACCGTGATGCTCAAGGTCGGCGACATGAAGAACATGACCGGCTACTACCAGAAGGCACTCGGTCTTGAGGTCGTCTCCGAGTCCGCGCAGGGCGTGGGGCTGGGTCGCCAGGGCCTGGAACTCGTGCACCTCTCGGACGGAAAGGGACTGACCCTGCCCGGCCGCGGCGAGGCGGGGCTCTTCCACACCGCGCTGCTCTTCGACACCCAGGCCGACCTCGCCGCAACGGTGCTTTCCGCGGCGCAGTTCGACGGCTCGCTGTTCACCGGCAGCTCCGACCACCTGGTTTCGGAAGCCTTCTACTTCAATGACCCCGAGGGCAACGGCATCGAGCTCTACTTCGACCGCCCGCGCGACACCTGGTCGTGGAACGGCGATACCATCGCCATGGATACCATCTACCTGGATCCCAACGACTACCTGAACAAGCACCTGAACGAGCAGGCGGTCAGCGAGTTGCGTGCGACCCACGCCGAGGTCGGGCACGTGCACCTGCAGGTCGGCGACGTGCCGACCGCGGAGAAGTTCTACGTCGACACCCTGGGCTTTGCCAAGACCACCAGCTTCCACGGCCAGGCCCTCTTCGTCTCCGCCGGCGGCTACCACCACCACATGGCCATGAACGTGTGGAACTCCCGCGGTGCCGGCCCCCGCAAGGACACCCTGGGCCTGGGCGAGGTGCTGATCACCGTGCCGAACGCCGACGAGGTGGGCGCCCTCGCCGACCGCCTGAAGGTCGCCGGGATCGCCAGCCACCACACGGGTGCCGAGCTGCGCTTCGAGGACCCGTGGCGCAACCGGCTGCGCGTCACCGTGGGCTAGACACGGTGCTTCCCGCCCCGGTGCCGCCCATCGGGCGGCGGCGCCGGGGCGGGCCCGGAAGGGGAAATCTGCGGCGCACCTGCGGGTACCTGGTCCCCGGCCGGTTCCAGCGGCCCCTGGTCCAGCCGGAAGGGCGGGTATTCGTCGCGCAGCAGGAGGACGTAGGCCAGGACCCGGTAGACCCAGCGGTTGATCCCCATGGCCAGGTCGAAGAGCGGGCGCGGGTACCGGCCGGTGAACAGCAGCGCAAGCGCCGCGATGAACACCAGGAGCCCCAGTAGCGAGGCCCCGGCACCGCCGGCGAGGATGGACACGATCAGCAGGTGGGGCAGGGCCAGCAACCACCACTTGACCAGGACCAGGCCGCGGGAAAGTCGCTGGGGGTAATCGATCTCGAAGTCGGCTGCCTGCCTGGTGGCAGGGCTCCCTGTGTCGCCGCGGGTGGAGGCCAGGGTGAAGGGCGGGTACGCGTCGGTGCCCAGGGCCGAGTACGCGTAGAAGGACACCCGCCAGCCCCAGCGCAAGACGCCTACCGCGAAGTTGAAGAGCGGGCGCGGGTAGCGTCCCGTGAACAGCACGGCGAATCCGGACGCGACAGTGGTCAGGAGCAGCGCGAACCACAGGAAACACAGGATAAGCACGTGGGGCACCACCAGCAGCCACTTGAGCAGCCACAACCAGCGGGAGAGCCGGGGATCCAGCCGGCCGGCCAGCCGTGCGGGGTAGACCGCCCCGGGGTGTGCGGAAACGCCCGCCGACGGTGTCCGTTCACCCAGGGCCACCGCGCCAAGGACCACCAGTCCGGTGCCGATGGCCAGCGCCGCCATCCCCGCGACGCACAAGACCGCGGTGGCTGCGCCGAACGCGCCGGACTTTATCTCGACCCGCAACCGGGCCGAGATCCCGGCGCCGGCATCGGGATTCATGACCACCGCCACCCAGTCGCCACTGCGCAGCTCGATGTCCACCTGCTGCGGGCCCGTCCCGGAAGCAGCGGCGATCCAAAAACCCTGCCCCGCAGGAGGGGCGGGAGCCACGGGGCCCGGCACGTCCCGTGTGTTGAATTCGAAGGGCGAGGTCTCCACGCCGGTGACGGCCGTGGTGTGGACGCCGCGAAGGTAGCCCTCGACGTCGTCCGCCGGGCCGATCCCGATGAAGACCGCGCCGCCGGGTTCGGTCGGCTCCGCGGCCAGGCGCAGGCTGCCCGGGTCGAAAGGCAGCGTCTCGGCGCCGAGCCGGACGGCGGGGGACACCAGCGCGTAGGACGCGGCCGACAATTCGCGCGCCGGGGTGGCGGCGTAGCCGTCGGGTCCCCGCTGGAAGAACAGGGCGGCCGTGGCGGCGCCGCCGAGCAGCGCCAGGAAGGCGAGGGCGGCGGCCGCCATGCCCAGGGCCAGGGCGATCACTGCGCCCACCGTGGTGTTGGCATCCGCGCCCCGGGCGGGGGCGGGTGTCGGGGCCCGGGGGTCGGCGGACGGATTCATGCTCATGTCGCCACATGCCTTGCGTTGCTTGCCACTCGTGCCAGGCAACCGGCCGGCGGCAGGTGCCGCGCAGGGCCGATGCATACGTGCCGCGACCGGGCCGGGAATGTCCCCGTCCCCGCGAGTGGTTGGTGTGTGGCATTGTTTCCGGCCTGCCGGGGTGTCGGGTTTCCGGAAGGCGGGTGTAACTCGGGAGGCATGTCCGGGTGGAACACGACGAACCCCGATGCCGCAATCTTCCTCCCGACGGTGGCAGCAGGCAAGGCTTGGCCGGCCCGGCGGCCGTGGCCCCCTGCCCGTCCCGGGTATTCGGCCGAGCCCCCGCCTCAGCCGAAGGCCGGCGAATCCGCAGGTGCCAGCACACGGACGGCGCGCGGCCCGATCCCGAGGGTGGCCGGCAGCGGCCCGGCCATCTCCCCGTCCGCGTAGATGTTCAGCGGTTTGTTGGCGCTGATGCTCAGGCTGGCGCCGCGGGCCGTATCGATGTTTGCCTGGCCCAGGTGGCTGCCGCGGTAGGAACGCAGGAACGTCAGTGCCACGCCGAGCGCCGTGGCGCGCCCGAGCGAAACGACGTCCAGCAGTCCGTCGTCGGCCTTCGCCTGCGGGCAGATCCGCAGCCCGCCACCGTACTGGCCGACGTTCCCCACGGCGACGAACCAGCCCGGGAAGCTGGAGGAGCGCCCGTCCACGGTGAGCGTGAAGCGCACGTTGCGCCAGAGGAACAACGCCTTGAGCCCGCCGTAGAGGTAGGTGAAAGGGCCCAGGTTCATCCGGGCGCCGTTGCCGTACTCGTTGGCCAGCCCGTCGAAGCCGACGTTCGCCACGCCCAGGTAGGGCCGCCCGTTCACCAGGCCCAGGTCCAGCTCGCGTACGGCCAGCGCGCCCATGCCGCCGATGGACCGGGCCGGGTCGAGGTCCAGGCCGAGCCGCCGAACGGTGTCGTTGCCGCGGCCTCCGGCCAGCGGCAGCAGTACCGCGCCTGATTCCGCGGCACCGGCCGCCGCGGCGCCGAGGAAGCCGTCCCCGCCCAGCACCGCCACCAGCGACCCGGACTCCGCGCCACGGGCCCGCTCGGTGGCCTCGGCCAGGGACTCGGTGACGGACACCGTGACCTGGTGGCCCGCGGCCTCAAGGGCCTCGATGGCGTGCGGCAGCAGGCGCAGCCCGCGCCCGCGGCCGGCCGTCGGGTTGACGAGCAGCAGGGCGCCGCCCCCGGTGAACGTGCTCATGCCCCGATTCCCCTGCCCTGCGCCATGGCCAGGACGAGTTCGGCCCGCGCACGGGCCCGGGCGGCGTCGGCGGGAACCATGGCCAGCCGGGTGCGCCTATCCAGCAGGTCCTCGATGCCCGTGGCACCCTCGGCGCGCACCGCGAAGAGCAGCTCCGCGCCGGTGATCTCGGTGCCCTCGCACAAGGGTTGGCCCAGCAGCGGGTCCAGCTGCGCCAGGCGGTGCACCTCCCGCGCCTCCGTGCCGTACTTGTGCACCAGCCGGGCCGGGGCGTCGATGTCCTTCAGGACCCTCCGGCGCGCGGCGCCCACCAGTGGCAGTGCCGTGGTGCGGCTGCGTTCGGTTGAACCGAGCCGTGCGGCAGCCGCGTCGACGGCGTCCTGGGCCATCCTGCGGTAGGTGGTGAGCTTGCCGCCCACCACGGTGATCGGCTGCCCGGGGACGTTGGTGACAAGGTGGCGGCGCGAAATGTCGGCGGTCCCCCCGGAGCCGCCGGCGTGCCTGTCGCGCACCAGGGGGCGCAGGCCGGCAAAGGTGCCCACCACGTCCGCGCGCACCAACGGCACGGCCAGGACGGTGTTGATGACCCGCAGCAGGAAGTCGACGTCGTGCTCCGGGACCCCCGGTGCGTGCCCGTCGGCATTCCGGTCCTCCTCGTCGGTCAGCCCGATGTAGACGACGCCGGTGGGTTGCGGCAGCACGAACACGTACCGCCCGAAGTGCCCGGGCACCTGGACGGTGTGTGCCGCATGGGGGTTGCCCAGGCGCGATGCGCGCACCACCAGGTGCGTCCCGCGGCTGGGGCTCAGTTCGAGGCCGTCGTCGAAGCCGGCGGCCCAGACGCCCGTGGCGTTCACGACCGTCCGGGCGGACACCCGCACCGGCTCCCCGGTCCTCGTGTCCGTCGCCGACACGGACGTCGCATCGATCTCCGTGGCGCGCACGTCGCGCATCACGTGGGCGCCGAGCCCGGCGGCGGTGCGCAGCACCCCGAGCACCAGCCGCGCGTCGTCGTACACCTGCCCGTCCCAGTAGAGCAGCCCGCGGCGCAGCGACTTGGCCTCCAGCGCCGGGACCATCGCGGAGACGGCCGGCCCGGAGAGCAGCTGCGGGCGCGGCAGCACGGAGCTGCGCAGCCCGGAGGCCCGGCGCAACAGGTCGTAGAGCACCACCCCGGCCCCGGAAAGCAGTGCCTCGCGGGCGGGGGAGCCCTTGGCGTCGGGGATGACGAAGCCCAGCGGGTGCACCAGGTGCGGGGCTATTTCCTGCATGAGCCAGCGGCGCTCCACCGCCGACTCCCAGGCGACGGGGAAGTCGGCCTTGGCCAGGTAGCGCAGGCCCCCGTGGACCAGCTTGGAGCTGTAGCCGCTGGTGCCCGAGCCGAAGTCGTTGCTTTCCACCAGGGCGACGCTGAAGCCCCGGCTCACCGCATCCAGGGCCACGCCGGCCCCGGTGATGCCGCCGCCCACCACCGCCACGTCGACGGTGTGCCCGGCAACGTGCCCCAGCGCCCGGGCACGGCTGGCGTCGTTGAGCCATGTCGCGTTCGTGCGCCGTGTTCCAGTGGGCCCTGTTCCGGTGGGCCCGGCGCCCGTGGCCGCCGGGTTCACGATGCGCTCCCGGGGGCGAGGTAGCGTTCGAGCATCTTGCGCACCTCGGCGAGGTTCTCCTCGAAGGTTCCCAGCTTCAGCAGGACCTTCGAGGACAGCGCCACGCCCTGCAGGGCCAGCAGCAGCGTGGTGGCTGTCCCGGGTCCGGATTCGATGCTGCCGTCCGCGGTACCGAGTGCGATCAGCGAGTCGATCTGCTCCAGGATCAGCTGCTGGCTGGAGCCGAACCTGTCGGTCACGTAGGGGATCAGGAACTCCGGGTCGCGCTCGCCGATCGAGGCGAGCAGCGGCGAGGTGGCGAAGACCCTGACGCTTTCGACGGCGAAGTGGACAAGCTGCTCGCGCCCGCTGCCCTCGGGGGTGCCGGTGCGCACGGTGTCGGCGTGGAAACGGAACTCGCGGGTCAGCGCCTGCAGCACGGCGTTCTCCACCGAGCCCATGCGGCGGTAGAAGGTCATGCGGGAGACCCCCGCGCGCTCGGCGATGTCATTGGCGGTGGTCCTCCGCACGCCGTGGACGATCACCGCCTCCCGGGTGGCGGTGAGCAGCTTTTCATCGCCGGATGCGATGGTACGTTGTGACGACATGTGTCACACTGTATCTCATGGTGACGCACATTACAGAGGAAATTCCCCGCTCGGTCTGGTACGGCTGGGGAGACCCCGACCGCGCCCGGCCGCTGTCCGCCGGTGCCCTGGACTACCTGCGCAGGACCCTGGCACTGCCCGGCGTCGAGCCCAAGCACCCGCCCGTCGACCTCGCGGACGTCCGCACCGGCGAAAGCCAGCTCGACGAGGCGGCGCTCGCCGGGCTGCGGGAAATCGTCGGGAGCGCACACGTCTGCACCGACGCCTCCGAGCGCATCCTGCACTCCGGCGGCAAGAGCACCCCTGACCTGCTGCGCCTGCGCGCCGGCGACGCGCTGGCCGCCCCCGACGCCGTGGTGTTCCCGGCCGGTGCCGAGGAAGTCCGGGGGATCCTGGCCCTCTGCGTGGAGCGGAACATCGCCGTGGTCACCTTCGGCGGCGGCACCTCGGTGGTCGGCGGCGTCGACCCGGTGCGCGCCGGCTTCGCCGCGGTCATCACCCTTGACATGCGCCGCATGGACAAGCTGCTGCACCTGGACCCCGTCTCCCGCACCGCCACCCTGCAGGCCGGAATGCGCGGCCCGGCGATCGAGGCCGCGCTGCAGGCCCACGGCTTCACGCTCGGCCACTTCCCGCAGAGCCACCAGGAGGCAACGCTCGGCGGGTACGTGGCAACGCGTTCGGCGGGCCAGGCCTCCACCGGATACGGCCGGCCGGAGGACCTCGTCAAGTCCGTCAACGTCGAAACCCCCGCCGGCCCCGTCGAGCTCGGCTCCTCGGCCCCCGGCAGCGCCGCGGGCCCCAAGCTGCTGGATGTCGTGGTGGGAAGCGAGGGCACCCTCGGGGTGATCACCTCCGCCACGCTGAAGGTCTCCCCGGTCCCCAAGCACAAGACCTACGGCGCCTGGTCGTTCCCCTCCTTCGAGGCCGGCGCCCGCGCCATGCGCCTGCTGGAACAGGACGGCGTGCGCGGGGACATGCCCCACGTGTGCCGGCTCAGCGACACCGACGAGACGGCCGCCACCTTCAAGCTCGGCGGCTGGAAAACCGGGGCGCTCGCGCGCTACCTGAACCTGCGCGGACAGCGCACCCCGGCACTCTCGCTCTTCGTCTGGGAGGGCGACGCCGGCGAGACAAAGGCCCGCAAGCGGCGCAGCGCGCGCATCCTGCGCCGCGCCGGCGGCGTGCCGCTGGGCCCGATGCCCGCCACCGCCTGGGAACACGGCCGCTTCAGCGCCCCCTACCTGCGCGACGAGCTGCTCACCCGCGGCGTCTACGTCGAAACCCTTGAAACCGCCGCCACCTGGAGCGAGCTGGAAAAGACCCACGCCTCCGTGCGCACGGCGATCCTCGACGCCCTCGAGGAGAACGGCAGCCCGGGCTACGTCCAGGCGCACATCTCGCACGTGTACCCGGACGGCGCCTCGCTCTACTACACCTTCCTCGGTGCACTGGAGGCCGACGGCCTGGCGCAGAACGCGCGCATCAAAGAGGCGGCCTGCCTGGCCATCGTCGCCGCCGGCGCCACCATCACCCACCACCACGCCGTCGGCAGCGAACACGCACCGTACCTCGGCGCCGAGATCGGCGAGATCGGCATCAAGGTGCTGCGCGGCATCAAGGACACCCTGGACCCGAGCGGCATCATGAACCCGGGCAAGCTCATTCCCGCAGCCACGCCCATTCCCGCAGCCACGCCCATTCCCGCAACAATGGAGGACCACGCATGAGCACCACCATCGAATCCCTGGCCGGCTCCACCGTCCTGATCACCGGAGCCGCCATGGGCATGGGCCGGATGTATGCCCGCCTCGCGGTCCAGGACCGCGCGAGCAACGTCGTCCTCTGGGACGTGAACGCCGAGCTGCTGGAGGAGGCCGCCCGCGAGCTGGAAGGCCGGGGGTCGGAGATCCACACCCGGGTGGTGGACGTCAGCCGCCTGGAGGAGATCGAAGCCGCCGCCGAAGCGACCCGGGCCGCCGCCGGCACCCCCGACATCCTCATCAACAACGCGGGAATCGTGCGCGGGAAGTACTTCTGGGAGCACGACCAGCGCGCGGACATCGCCGCGACGATGAACATCAATGCGCTGGCCCTGATGCACATCACCCGCGAGTTCCTTCCCGCGATGATCGAGGGCGGGCGCACCAGCCGGATCGTCAACGTGGCCTCGGCCGCCGGGCTGCTGGCCAACCCGCGCATGAGCATCTACTCCTCCTCCAAGTGGGCGGTCATCGGCTGGAGCGACTCGCTGCGCCTCGAGCTCCTGCAGGCCGGTCACAAGCACATCGCGGTCACAACCTTCTGCCCGTCCTACATCAAGACCGGCATGTTCGAGGGCGCCCGCGGGCCGCTGCTGACCCCGCTGCTGGAACCCGAGGCAGTGACAAAGCGCGTCTGGCGGGCCATGAAGGAGGGCACGCCGATGCTCATGATGCCGTGGACGGTGAAGCTGAGCACCGCGATGCGCGGCGTGCTGCCGCTGGCGGCCTGGGACGTGGTCGCCGGGCGCGTATTCGGCGTCTACAAGTCGATGGAACACTTCACCGGGCGCAAGTAGGGCCGGTCGACGTCCTGGCGGCGCGACACCCGGCCTCTCGACCCTGAACTCAGCGGGTTGGCGGGGTCCCTGCTGTTAGGGTGGAATTTCATCGCACGCATACATTCAGTGGGGAAACTATGTCTCGACGCATTTTTGCGCCAATCCTGGCGCTCACCATGTCCGCAGGCCTTGTCGTTGCCGGCACCGTTCCGGCGAACGCCGCACCGGTTGCTCCGGCTGCCGCGGTGCAGGCCGCGACGCCTGCACCGTCCAAGGTCACGATCAACAAGATCAAGACCGCAAAGGTCAACAAGAAGACCAAGAAGGCCACGGTCAAGCCTTCCGTGAAGTCCACGGGCCAGGCCAAGGTCACCTCCAAGAAGATCACCGTCAAGCAGGGCAAGAAGACCGTCGCGAAGAACGTGTCTTCCGCCAAGCTCAAGGCCGGCAAGTACACGGTCACCACGACCGCGAAGTACAAGACCTGGACCAACAAGAAGCTCGTTGCCAAGGGCGGTAGCAACGTTGCGGTCACCTGCAAGTACAAGGACTCGGTGCAAGGCCAAGGGGTTCTCGGCATCTTCACCGGCAACCCCGCCGATAGCGATCTGGTCGATGTACTTCTTGTGACGACCACCTGCACCGGAGGGTTCGACGGCTCATTCGAGGTCGAGGGAATCGTTACTCCGGCAACGCCCGGAAACATCGCTCTGGATGCTGATGGCTACTACGACTGGGATCCGCAGGTTGTTCAGAACGGAAACCCCCTCGCCTTCGTTCCGGAGAACGCCGGCGAAACGGCCAAGCTGACCGTGGTCGCGCCGAAGGACCTATTCAAGACCACCACCAAGGTCTGGTCGAAGGAAAAGACCAAGACCCTGAAGCAGTCCCTGACTGTCAAGAAGTAACAGCGGTACGATCGCGAAGGCGCCGGACGGGGAAACCCGACCGGCGCCTTTCGTCGTCTCAGGAATCGTCGGATTGCTGCTGGGTATCAAGCTGTGGCGTGAGGCAGTCCCGCCGGTGGAATCTGGAGAATCTCGCTCCGCTGTCAGGACCCAGTTTGCCGCTATCGCCGTGCAGTCAATTCAGACAAGCACATCGCCCGCGCCGGAAGCATCCACGCTTCGCCATTGCAAAAGGCTAAGCTGACCTGAAAGTACGTGGCTGGCAATTGCAAGCTGCCCGCCACATTGAGAGGACACAAGCATGAACTATCCGAACAAGAAGGCCGCCGAAACCCCGCCACGCCGAAAGTGGCCACTTGTCGTGGCACTCGGTGCGTTGGCTGCGGTCCTCGGCACGGCCGGCTGGGCCGGCTACCGGATGCTCGACCCCGTGCAGGAGTCGGTTCTCGGCAACGCGATGTGTCTCGATACCGGGAACCTGGAAGACCCGCCCGGACTCATGACCACGCCCTACATCGGAGTGAAACCGGGGCGGTGGCTGGAGGTACGGTCGCTGGACATGCTGGACGCCGTGAACTACAGGCTTGCCGGATCCGGAGTCCAGAACCACGGCGCGGGTATCGGCATGCATAGGTATCCGCTGGCCAACGACGGGACACTTGAGGCAAGAGCCTGGTTCACTCGAGCCGAACTGCCCGCAAGGCTCGGAGATGGCCAAAACGAGTCGCTTATCATGGCGGTCGAACCCATGGATACCCATCAAGACTCCTCGCTGCGCGCACTGCGGGTCGGGTACCGAAACGAATGGGGGATTCCCTACAGTCTGGACTTCGGGCCGAGGATGGCAGCCCGAACGGAATGCTCCGTTGATCTTGAAAGTGACTAGATGGTTGATTTCAAGGGGCGACAGCGCAGGCAGGGGCCCGCAAGGTTCGAATCGCCGCCCGCATCTACCTTGGACAGTTCCGGGGGCTGCGGCGTCCCCTGCAAGGAAGCCTGTCCGGGCTGCAGTCGGGTTTCGCCCTGACCATTGAAACGACGGGCGAGTGCACCGTCCGGCCCGGGTTCCAGCGCTTCATCCCCGCATCATCGGGGCGGGGTAGGTAAACCTCGCGGAAGGGAACCACTGCGGGACGCCCCCCGATGCCGACCTCGCCGAGGCCGGCATCACCCTGGTGCGGCCCATCAGGCCACCGGCCAGCAACCGCCGACCCCTCGGGGCCAACCCTCTAGTCCTTCACGACGTGCGGAATGAAGTTCGCGAAGTTGTCGGTGATCGGGCCGGTGCTTTCCCGCACGGCCAACCCGGAGGGTTCGCCGTCGATCATCCAGATGCCCAGCACCGTGCTGATCTCCGTGCCCTCGTCGGCGCGGTGGAAGGTGGGCGGCAGGGCAAGGGCCTGGACAATGAAGCCCTCCTCGCCGTACCCCTGCACCTCCCCGCGGGTCAGCTCGCCGTTGGGCATGGTGATCGTGATGTCGGCGCCCTCGCGACTGAGCAGCGGCTTGTGGACGTAGCCTTGGGGCAGGGCCAGGTACGGCGCCTGGCCATCGAACCACGCCGGGATCAGGTACCGGGCCCGTTCGGGGTCGTGCCCGAAGAGCTTCCAGAGCACCGGCAGGATGGCCTTGTTGCTCCACAGCATCTTGTAGGGCGGTTCGATCCAGATGGTGCCGCCCGCGTAGGCTGCCCCGTTGAAGCCGCAGTGCCCCAAGTCATCGAAGAGCGCTGGCGCCTGCGGTTCGTGCACCATGTGTTCCCACGGGTAGAGCTTGAAGATCACCTCGATGCGTTCGCCCTGAGGGCCGGCGCAATACCGGTTCTGCTCATCGAGCCACAGGTTCTCGATGTAGATGGTCTCGGTCCGGTAGCCAGCCGCGGTGCAGGTGTCGCGCAGCACGAGGGTGTTCATCTCGTCTTCGTGGCTGGGATCCTGGTTGCTGCAGGCAAAGTAGACGACTGGTTCGTGGCCGATCTTGGCGGCCAGCAGGGTGATGTTGCGTTTCCATGCGGCCACCAGGTCCTCGTACATGTTGGTGAACTGCGTCTGCCCCAGATGGGAGTTGTCCTCGAACCACTGCCACTGGGCCAGGGATTCGACAAGTGAGGTGGGGGTGTCGGCATTGAACTCATAGAGCACGGGCGTTCGCATCGCCGGGTCGGGGTGGGTGGTTCCGCCGAATCGGAAGTCGAAGCGGCCGTAGACGCTCCCGCAGGCCGGCTCCTCGTTCCAGCTCTCGATGACCGGGCGAATCATGCCCGCGGGGATCCCGAAGCGGGAGAGATCCACGGCGCCCTCGGGAGAAAGCAGCCAGTCGCCGGCCTCCTCCATCATGGAGAAGACCTCCTTGGCGGCGCGTTCGAGGGTCTCGATGTCGGCCATCGACATCTCGTAGTAGGCGTCGTCACGCCAGTAGCGGTACAGTTCCGGGTTCGGGCCGTTCTCGTCTTCGTGGGTGTACACCAACCCCGTGGCGTGGACCTTGTCCAGGTAGTTTTCGCGGGCCGTGGTCATCATGCGTTTCATGGGTTAGCCGCCTGTTCCGGTGCCGCCGCCGAAGCCGCCTGGCTTGCCGGGGTGGGATCCTGATTTGCCGGTGGAGGTCTTGCCGAATCCGGCGCTCTGGCCGTTCTTCACGGTGCCGGTGGCACTGAGCCCGGCAGCGGTGCGGCCGGCCGTGTCGTTGGTCTGCACGCGGTGGCTGGACAGGGCCGGGTCGAGCTGCGCGCCGGGGCGCTGTCCGGCGGTGTACCTGCCGACCATGTACCACAGCAGGGCAGACGAGCCCCCTGCGTGGGTGGAGTGGCCGGTGGCGCTTTCCTCACCGCATTGATCCTCGTCGACGACCACGTTGTCTTGGTTGACGCAGTAAACGGTGTCCTCGGGTGCGGAAGACTCAAACCCCGAGCTGCCGCAACCGCTGAGCACCAAGGCAGCAGCGGTGGCGACAGCCGGGAGGATGAATCTGGTGGTCGATGTCATGGGGTTCTTTCGTTGGTTGGGCGGTGCCGAGGTAGCTTGCTGCGCCCGGTCTCAACCAAAACACCGTACGGCACGTTCTTCCGGTACGGAAATGAGGCACGCGGGCACATGCGGGATTCGGTGGGTTCCTCGCCCATGGGTTTGCTTTCGGCGCACCACCGGTTCATCTTGCCCAGGAACTCCTTCAACCCCGTTCGGCCCGGGTGGACGCCGCCTTTCGCGACGGTGAGCCAGGCATCGGATCTCCGCTGGGTGGGAGATTCGCGGATTCCGAAGACGAAGCTCGGCGGCATCTGGTTGCCCGCCAATTCTTTCTGCGATGCGGCTCCGGGCAGCGGGAAAGGCGCCCAGATGGATGTTGCCGGAGAAACACGGTGTGCGGGTTCCGAAGCGTGGGTGTCCGGGGATAGCGTGTCCTTGGACATGACCGACGACGAACCGTGAGGATCCTGGAATGACAACGCTCGAGAATCGCAAGAACACGGCCCTGCTGGTGATCGACGTGCAGGTCGATGTCGTGGGGGAGGCCTACCAAAGAGATGAGACGGTGGGCCGGATCGGCACGCTGGTCGAGGCCGCCCGCGCAGCCGGAACCCCAGTGGTCTGGGTCCAGCACTCCGATGCGGAACTCCAACGGGAAACCCCCGGCTGGCAAATCGTGCCCGAACTCCAACCGCGCGACTCCGAGGCAGTGGTCCACAAGAGCTACGGCGATTCGTTCGAGGCCACCGACCTCGAGGCCGTGCTGGGCGTCGAGGGTGTTGGGCACCTCGTCGTCGCCGGCGCCGAGAGTGACGCCTGCATCAGGTCCACGATCCACGGCGCCTTCACGAGGGGCTACGACGTCACGCTCGTCGGCGATGCCCATACCGCGGGGGACCGCAGCGCCTGGGGTGCGCCACCGCCGGAGTCGGTCATCGGGCACATGAACCTCTACTGGCAGTTCCAGGATGCCCCGGACCGCACGGCCGCCGTCGTCAACACCAACGACGTGGTGTTTGGCCGGTAGCGGCGGAGCGTCCCTCCGCCGCCACCGGCTGATCCGCTACGGGCGGTGCGCCGCCCACACGGTCCGGCTGCCGCGCAGCGACAGATCGGTACGGTGCTCCAGGCCTGCCGGATTCCCCGGATCCAGCAGGGCATCCATCGTTGCGAGGTCTGCGGGGGAGAGTTTGTCCTCCAGCCCGGTGCGAGTCCGCCCGAGCCACAGGCGCGAGTAGGCGGCCATGGCTTCCGGCTCCGGGGACACGTCGTAGGCGAAGGTACGTTGTTCCACCTTGAACCCCGCGGCTTCCAGCTGCGGCTGCCAGTCGGGGTGGGCGTTCCAGCCCTGTTCGTCGATCAGGCGGTGGCAGCGGTCCTCGAGACCGGGTTCGCCGATGCCAATAACTTCCGGAAGGAACCGAGGGAACGAATCCATCTCCACGACGGCGAACAGGCCGCCGGGATTCAGGGCGGCGAAGACCTCGCCGAAGACCTTGTCGGGATCGGCCACGTGGTGGATCGAGGACGCGGCCCACACCAGGTCCGCAGTGCCGACCTCCGGCCACCGGGCATCCAGGTCGGCATGGACGTTGACCACCCGCTCACCCAGACCGCGGGCCTCGGCCTTCGCCGCAAGGCGCCCGAGCATCTGTTCGGAGTTGTCCACGGCGAACACCGACGCCGCCTCGAAGAGTCCGGCGAGCGCCAGCGTCCCGTTTCCGGTGCCCGCGCCCAGGTCGATGATAGACGCCGGCGTGCCGGCGCGTTCGGCAACCCACGCGGTGATCTCCGAGAGGTGGGTGGCCTGCAGGGCTGCGTCCATGTCGAGCATCTCGGCCATGCCCTGGTCGTCGGGGTGCTCGTGGGAATGTTCGTGCGAGGTCGCCGTGCCGTGGGCGTGGTGGTGTCCTGGGTGCTGTTTGCCGTGCGGGTGCTGGGAATCCGTCATGGGTCAAGCGTAGGCACACCTGCCGGGAAGTACGCCAACATTTTGCCGGATCGGCAAAGAACCCGCTGGGGCGGCCGGCGTTCGGCCGGCGCGTCCGCGTTCCGCGAGTGAGGCGGGTGCCCTTCCGATGCCGGCCGCCGCGCCGGGACCATCCGGCGGGACGTTCGACCCTTGAATGGCCCGGTCCACGGTGCTAGACAGGAGGGCATACGGTGCCCGCCACGAGGTGTTTCGCTTTCGCCGCGCCCGGGGGCGCAGCAGTTCCGGTGTTGTGCGGGCCTTGGAATCTCGGGCCGGTGTTCGGCGGCCCCGTGAAGGATGTGCGCGAACCATGTCAAGCAAACCGTTGAAGGACGACCCGACGGACGAGTTCCTGAAGGTGGGCCCGCCCAAGACGAGCGCCGTCGGAATCCCCAGCCTGCTGGCGTCGATTCCCTTGGCCGTGGACGAGATGGGCCCACGGCGGGCGTGGAAAACCCTGCTGCACATGAACCACAAGGATGGCTTCGACTGCATGAGTTGCGCCTGGCCGGACCCTCCCCGGCGCAAGGTGGCCGAGTTCTGCGAGAACGGTGCCAAGGCGGTGGGCTGGGAGGCGGATCCGCTGCAGGTTCCGCGTTCGTTCTGGGCGCTGCATCCGGTCAGCGAGCTGCGCACCCGCAGCGAGTACTGGCTGGGCCAGCAGGGCCGGCTTGTCGAACCGGTATACAAGCCGGCGGGTCAGGACCACTACCACCCCGTCTCCTGGGAAGAAGCCTTTGGTGTCATAGCCCGCGAACTGAACGCGTTGGACTCCCCGGACGAAGCGACGTTCTACACCAGCGGGCGCACCAGCAACGAGGCGGCCTTCACCTACCAGCTCTTCGTGCGGTCCTTCGGCACCAACAACCTCCCCGACTGCTCGAACATGTGCCACGAGTCAACCGGCAAGGCGATGACGGAGAGCATCGGCGTGGGCAAGAGTGCCATCCACTACGAGGACTTCGAGAAATCGGACCTGATCATCATCATGGGCCAGAACCCCGGCACCAACCACCCGCGGATGCTCACGGCTCTGGAGGACGCCAAGCGCGCCGGGGCAAGCATCGTGGCGGTGAACCCGCTGCTCGAGGCGGGGCTGCTGAACTTCAGGAACCCGCAGCGCCCCCGCGGGCTCCTCGGGAAGGGCACCGACCTGGCCGACCAGTACCTGCAGATCAGGCTCGCCGGGGACATGGCGCTGATGCAGGCGCTGGCCCAGCGGGTGTTCGCGGCCGAGGAGGCGGCCCCGGGCACGGTGCTGGACCACGGGTTCCTCGCCGGGCACTGCATCGGGCTCGAGGACTACCGGGCGCACCTGGCCAACCTCACCGAGGCGCAGGTGCTTGCCGCCACGGGGCTCTCCGGCGCCGCGATCGACGAACTCGCCCAGCGCTACCTCGCCGCGGAGCGGGTCATCGTCACCTGGGCCATGGGCCTGACCCAGCACAAGAAGGCAGTGCCCACCATCAAGGAGATCATGAACGTGCTGCTGCTGCGCGGGAACATCGGCAAGCCGGGCGCCGGGCCGTGCCCGATCCGCGGGCATTCGAACGTGCAGGGGGACCGGACGATGGGCATCTGGGAGCAGATGCCCGATCCCTTCCTGGACAGGCTCGGCGACGAGTTCGGCTTCGAGCCGCCGCGCGCCCACGGCCTCGATGCCGTGCAGAGCATCCAGGGGATGCGCGAGGGCCGGGTCAAGGTGCTGGTTGCCCTGGGCGGGAACCTGGTCCATGCCATCTCCGACACTGCCGCCGCCGAGGAGGCCGTCGCGCGCACCCGGCTCTCCGTGCAGGTCTCCACCAAGCTGAACAGGTCCCACGCGCACACGGGGGAGCAGGCACTGATCCTGCCCACGCTGGGGCGCAGCGACATCGACATCCAGGCCACCGGCCCGCAATTCGTCACCGTGGAGGACACCGTGTGCGCGGTGCATGCCTCGCAGGGCCGGGTCGTGCCGGTCTCCGAAAAGATGCTCTCCGAGGTGGCGATCGTCGCCCGCATGGCCCGCACCGTGCTGGGCGCCGGGCACGGGATCGGCTGGGAGGCGTTCGAGCGGGACTACGACGAGATCCGCGAACACATCGCCCGGGTGGTGGAGGGGTGTGCCGACTACAACCGGCGGGTGCGCGAACCCGGCGGCTTCGTCCTGGCCCACCCGCCGCGGGACGAGCGCCGCTTCCCGACCCCCAGCGGCAAGGCGGTGATCACGGTCAACGAGCTGGAGACCATCGAACTGCCGGCGGGCCGGCTGATCCTCCAGTCGCTGCGCTCGCACGACCAGTTCAACACCACCACCTACAGCCTCAACGACCGCTACCGCGGGGTGCACCGGGGCCGCAACGTGCTCTTCGTGAATCCCGGGGACCTGCGCGAGCTCGGGTTCGCCGACGGCGACTGGGTGGATGTGCACTCCGAGGCCGAGGACGGGCTGGACCGGGTGCTGCGCCAGCTGCGTGTGGTTTCCTATCCCACGGCGCCCGGCTGCGCGGCCACCTACTTCCCGGAGGCAAACGTGCTTGTACCGCTCGGGGCCACGGCCGAGGGCAGCAACACCCCTGTCTCCAAGTCCGTCATCGTCCGCCTGGAGCGTGCCGGGGCGCCGGATTTCGGCGCCTCGGCGCAGGCGGGCAGGAGCGCGGGCGCCACGGGCTAGCCAGCTAGGCCGTGGGGGTCGGTTCGTAGGGGTACTCCTCCGGGTGGGACAGGATGTGCTCCCAGCGCCGCGCAATCTCGGCATCCGGCGGCCTGAGCAGGTGGTGCACCAGGTGGAGCGCCGGGAGCAGCAGCAGGATGAACGTGAAGAACCGGAGCATCCCGGTCGCGGCCGAGCCGGGTGCCACGTAGGCGAACATCCCGGCCGTCGCCATTGCCACGGCGAGGCACGACACCGCGGCGTGGATGACCACGCGGGTGATCTCCTCTGCGGTCAGCGGCCAGGACCTGCCCGCAACGCCAAAAGGCTGTACGTGGTACCTGCCCGGCGAGAGCTGGTGAATCCCCATGGCGCGCCTCCAAGGTGGGGACCGGTGGTTCCTTAAGTGTGGTTCCCCGGGAAAACGGGGTCAAGTGGTCGCGTGAGCGGACTGCCACGGGGCCGGTGGCGGTGGAACCGGCTGACACGGGGAGCGTTGTCCGGGATAATTTGTCCCAGGTCCGGAGCGGCCGGCCGGGAAGCCAAGGGGGTCGTGCGATGGGCGATGACCGTGGGAACGCAGGCTCCCCTCGGCGCGGCCCGGTGGTGCTCGGTGTCCGGCCGCGGCAGTCGCCGGAGGCGCAGGACACGGCCCTCTCGCTGGCGGCCGGGCTGGGGTTGGAGTTGGTGTGCGGGTTTGTGCTTTCCGGGGCGGGGCTCTCCGAGTGGAACACTGCGGCGGGGATAGACTACTCCGCCTTGCACGCCGACGAGCGTGAGGAACTCGGCGATGCCGAGGTCGAGGACCTCCGGATCCGGCTGGAACTGGCCCTCGGGGGCACCGGTGTCCGGTGGTCCCTGCGCATCCTGATCGGGGATCCCGCCCGGGCCTTGGGCGGCCTGGCCGCCGACCTGGGTGCCTGCGTCCTGGTCGTCGGCGCGCACTCCCGCAAACCGAGGGGGTTTCACCGTGGCGGATTGCAGCACTCGACGGTGGGGCACCTGCTGGCAGCCCGGAGGATTCCGGTCCTGGTGGTCCCGCCGGCCCGGGCCACGCCCAGGTTCACCACGCTCATGGACCCCTGAACGGGAATGCCCGGATGGCGGTTGGCGGATACGCGACGTATCCGGGTTGTCAGTGTTTAGGGGCCCTCGAACGCCACAGGAGGTACATGAAGTAGGGTGCGCCGACCAGCGCCGTCATGATGCCGGCGGGGATCTGTGCCGGTGCGATCACGGTGCGGCCGATCGTGTCGGCGATCGACACGGTACAGGCGCCGACCAACAGTGCCACCGGAAGTACCCGGGTGTGGCGGGCGCCAACCATTGAGCGTGCGGCGTGCGGGGCGACTAGGCCGACGAAGGCGATGACGCCCACCGTGGAGACGGCCCCGGCCGTGAGCAGGACGGCGCTGCCGAGCAGCAGCAGCCGGCTGGGAACCAGCGGGATGCCCAGCACCCGGGGCGAATCGTCGTCGAGGGCCAGCACGTCCAGGTCGCGGCGCATCCAGACGAGCACCGGGATGACCAGCAGCAGGGCCAGTGCCACCGGGAGCACCGAGGTGAACGAACGGCCGTAGGTGGATCCGGAGAGCCAGGTCAGCGCCTTGGTCTGCGAGTAGGGGTCGGTGCTGACCAGGAGCATTGCGGTGAGGGCGGAGAGCCCGGCGGAGACGCCGATGCCGATCAGCACCAGCCGGCTTTGCTGCAGGCCGCCGCGCATCGCCAGCCCGAAGACCAGCAGCGCAACCAGCCCCGCGCCGAGCAGGGCCGCGCCGGTGACGGCCCACGCGCCGGCCATCGGCACCATGGTCAGCACCAGGATTGCCGCCAGCCCGCCGCCGCCCGACACACCGAGGATGCCCGGTTCGGCCAGGGCGTTGCGCGAGACGGTCTGCACCAGGGTGCCTGCCAGTGCCAGTGCGGCGCCGGCCAGCACCGCCGCCAGCACGCGTGGCAGGCGCGTGCCGAGCACCGCGCTGACCGTGTTTCCGGCTTGCCCGGTCAACCAGTTCTGCACGTCGCCCAGCAGCAGCTTGGCATCGCCCAGCAGGGCGCCGGCGACCAGCAGGCCGGTGAGCAGGAGCCCCAGTCCCAGCAGGACCGCGAGGAACACCCGGGTGCTGCGGATCTTGGCCAGCGCGTCGCCTCCGCTGTTCAGCGAGGCGTCGTTCATGCGCATGGCCAGCAGCACCAGGAAGACGGCGCCCAGCAGCGTGGTGACAACGCCGGTGGGGACCTCGACGCCGGCCTTGGCTCCGAGCACCACGCGCACCAGGACATCGGCACCGATCACGATGACCGCGCCCATGAGCCCGGAGAGCGGCAGCAGCGCACGGTGCCGGCCCAGGCCGGGGACCTTGCTGCTCAGCAGCCGGACGATGGCCGGGGCGCAGAGGCCGACGAACCCGATCGGGCCGGCCAGCGAGACGGCGGCCGCGGAGAGCAGCACCGCCATGAGCACCGAGACAAGCCGCGCCACGCGCGGGTCGGCACCGGCGAGCCGGGAGGCGTCGTCGCCCAGGCCCAGCAGGTCCAGGCGCCGGGCCATGAGCATCAGCACCAGGACCGCGACGCCGATGACCGGGGCGAGCTGGACCAATTCGTTGGTGCGGGTCTGCACGATGCTGCCGTTGCCCCACGCCAGCAGCCCCGTCGTTTCCTGGCTGAAGAGCAGGATCAAGGCGCTGGTGATGGAGCCGAGCCCGAGGGCCAGCGCCGAGCCGGCGAGCACCAGGCGGATGGGCCCGGAGGAGCCGTTGGCCCCGGCCCCGGAGAGTGCCAGCACCAGTGCCGCAGCGGCGAGCCCGCCGACGAAGGCCACGGAACCGGAGAGCAGCGGCGGCAGGCTGATGCCCATGACGGCGACGGCGACGATGCCCAGATGCGCCCCCGCGTTCACCGCCAGGGTGTCTGGGGAGGCGAGGATGTTTCCGCTGGCCGACTGCATGGCGGCCCCTGCCACGCCCAGGGCGATGCCCACCAGCAGGCCGGCGAGCAGCCGAGGGACGCGCGAGGCAACCACGACGGCCGACTCCTGTTCCCCGCCCTGCCCGGTGAGCACACCCAGGAGGTCGCCCAGCCCAAGCGTTGCCGTGCCCTGGGTCAGGTGCACGGCGGAGAGCAGCAGAAGCAGCGCCAGCGAGGCGCCGGCGAGCGCCCCGACGGACCGCCGGGATCCCCGGGGCGTCCCGGGGACGCCCCCGGCCGGTGCCGGTGGGCGGGTGGTTTCCATGACCATGGGTCGACTCACGAACGCTGCTTCTTTGCTGTCTGCGGGGTGGGCTGGGCGGGGTGTGCTGCTACTTGGTGAGCTCTGCGACGATGGCGTTGACGTACTGCGTCATCGAGGCCGGGCCGCCGAACATCCAGATGCCGTCTTCCAGGCGGTGCACGTTGCCGGCCTTGACGAAGTCCAGCGACTTCCAGATGGCGTTCTTCTCCAGCTCGTCGACGAAGTCTCCGTCGGCGTTGTTGGTGATGTAGACGAAGTGGTCGGCCTTCACGGTGGTCATGCCCTCGACGTCGCTCGATGCCAGGCCGTAGGCCTCGTCGCCCTTCATCTCCCACGGGGAAACGAGTCCCAGCTCGGTGTTGATGTCCGTGAGCAGCGAGCCCTTGACGAACGGGCGGATGGACACGGCGCCGTCGGCAACCCAGCCGTCGGCGAAGGCAACGCTGGCGCCCTTGAGCCCTGCGGCTTCCAGCGCCGTGCGGCCGGAGGCCACGGCGGACTCGTAGTCGGCGACGACCTTAGCGGCCTTCTCCTGGCTGCCGGTCAGCGTGGCGACGGTGTTCAGGTTCTCGATGGCCTGGCCGATCTGGTTGGAGGCGTCGGCGGACTTCAGCACGACGACCGGGGCCAGTTCCTCCAGCTGTGCCACGGCTGCCTCGGGCAGGTCGGTGGTCGCCACGATGACGTCGGCGTCGAGGGCCGCGACGGTGTCGATGCTCGGCTCGCCGCGGGTTCCGATGTCCTTGACGCTCTCGTCGAGCTTTGCGACCTGGACCCAGGCGTTGTAGCCCTTCACGTCCGCGGCGCCCACAGGCATGGTGCCCAGCGACGCCATGTTTTCCAGGACGTTCCATTCGGTGCCGACCAGGCGGGTGGCGGGGGAATCAAGGGTGATGGTCTTGCCGCGTGCGTCGGTGACGCTGATGGCGGCGCCGGAGGCCGAGGGGGTTGTGGCTTCCGAGGCCGGGGCCTCGGTGCTTCCGCAGCCGGTCAGTGCGAGGCTGCCGGCCGCCACGAGGGCAAGGGTGAGCGAGTGTAGCTTCTTCATTTTTTCCTTCGGGGTGTTGAAAGGGATGTCTTAGTGGGCGGGCAGTGGTGCCGTGCTGTGCCGGCCCAGGGCACGGGCCCGCACGCGTTTGGTGAATGGATCGATGTGGGTGACGATTTCGATGCCGTAGACCTCCGTCAGGAGTTCCGCCTCGAGGGCCTCGTGGGCCGGGCCGACCTTCATGATGCGTCCGGCGCTGAGCACGGCGATCTCGTCCGCAATGTCCGCGGCTTCCCCGAGGTCGTGCAGCACCAGCCCCACGGCAACTCCGTGCTCACGGGCAAGCTCGTGGACCAGGTCGAAGATCTCCACCTTGTAGCGCAGGTCCAAGTGGTTTGTCGGTTCGTCAAGCAGCAGCACCGAGGTGTCCTGGGCGAGCGCGCTGGCCATCCAGACCCGCTGCAGCTGCCCGCCGGAGAGTTCCTGCACGCCCCTGTCGGCGAGGTTGGCCACCCCGGTCATTTCCATGGCCCGGTTGATGATTTCCTGCCCGTTCGGGTCGGCGGTGCGGAAGCGCCCGCGGTAGGGGTGGCGCCCGAACTCGACGACCTCTCGCACGCTGAGGCCGTGGGGCACCGGACGGCTCTGCGACAACAGGGTCACGCGCTGGGCAAACTCGTTGCGCTTCATGGCCAGGGCGTCAACCGCGTCGCTGCCGGGCCCTGCCAGTTCGATGCTTCCCGCATTGACCCCATGCAGGCGGGCCATGGCACGCAGAAGCGTTGACTTGCCGCTGCCGTTGGGTCCTACGAGTGCGACGATTCGCCCGGGACTCAAAACGAGTCCGGCCCCGTGGACCACGCGCGTGGATCCGTAGCTCAAGTCCAGGTCCTGGGCGCTGAGCGTGTCTTTGGTTTTGCAATCAATCACACCACAGCATAAAGCAAGGCTTGCCTAAGTTTGCAAATTTAGGGTTGGTAAACATTACGGAATAAAGCATGGCCTGCCTTGGGTGCCGGCCGCCACGCGGCCGCGCCCTTGCGGCGTTGCCGAATGGGCGGTGCGTGCGGGAAGCACAAAGGCCTGCACCGCCGGGATTTCCGGTGGGCAGGCCTTGGCCGCGGGTCGGCTGGAATGCAGCGGGTTTGTTCGGGTCTCAGTGCCCGAACGGCACTGCACACGGTCGGCTACGGGGGAGGTGCGTGGGCATTCCGCGGCCCGGATCAGGCGCGACCCCGTGTGAGGAAGGAAGCCATGTTTCCCCACACGACCTTCTGTTCCTGCCGGTGGACGGTACTCTTGGCCCCGAGCGGATGGCGCGAGCGGACGATCTCGAGGCCGGGGTGGCTGCGTGCCAGTTCCGGCAGCACGGCATCCGCGGCGTCCCTGGCCTTGCGGCCCAGCAGCATCAGCAGGCGCAGGTCGGTCATCAGTGCCATGACCTCCAGCAATGCGCGTCCGCCGTCCAGTGCTTCCTCGGGCGTCAGGTCCTTTTTGGTTTCCCGGGGCCACGGATAGCCGTTCCAGGGGCAAAGGTCCGCCGGGTCGATCCCGAATTCCGTCATCAGGTGCCGTTGCCGGTCGGAGGCTCGGTCGGGGTTCCTCACGCAGAGGAAGTCGGGGACGAGCGCCTCCTCGCCGGGGTCGTTCAGGACGCACAGCACCGGGGCATTGATCCCTCCGTGCCAGGGTGCCGCGAGGGGGAGGCGGACGGGCCCCTTGGCCTGGCCAAGGCGCTCGATCAATTCGTTGATCGGTGCCACGTGGGGTTCCGCGGAACCCGCGAGCTGCCCGGCCCAGAAGGGGTCCCCGGGGTGTGCGCGCTTCCACTGGTCTGCGACTGCCATGGTGTCCTTTGTCGTTGCTGGCCCCCACGGGGCTTTCGGCGCCGTTGTCGCCGGCGGGGAAACGGGTGCCGGTGCTAGGAATCCAGCCAGGACTCGAGGCCGCCGAGGATCAGGTCAAGTCCTCCGTCGAACTGGCTCCCGAAATCATAGCCGGGTTTCATGACCACCTCTGTTGCGGTCTCCAGCAGGTGCGGGTAGCGGCCCGAGTCGAAATACTTGACCATCTCGGTGGCCACTTCCGAGACCTTTGACGCATCGCCGCCGGGCAGCGTCGACTCCTGCAGGACGAACCCGTAGATATAGCTGTCCAGCAGGGCGTAGGCGCGGGCGGCCAGCTCGACGGTGAACCCCGCGTGGCGCAGGATGCCGAGCGTGTCGTTGTGGTGGCGCAGGGTCGCCGGTCCCGGGGAGGTCCGCGACTCGATGAGACCCAGCGCCCACCGGTGCCTGGCCAGCGTCGAGCGCATGGTTTCGGCCCGGTCGCGCATGGCGTCCTGCCAAGGGCCCGCTTGGCGGGAGCGGGCTGCGTCGGCTTCCGCAAAGACCATGTCGACCAGGCCGTCGAGGATCTCGGACTTCTTGGACACGTAGTAGTACAGGGACATCGGTTTCACGCCCAGGGCGGTGGCCAGGGAGCGCATCGTGAGGGACTCGAGGCCTGCCCGGTCGGCCAGCGCGAGGGCTTGCTCGAGCACCAGGTCGCGGCTGAGTTGCGGCTTGCTCCCGCGGAGCCCCGGGGTTTCAGTGGCTGAGGATTCCGTGGTCATGGTGAGCCCAGCCTATCGCATTTTCGTACTATGTACGGTACCTTTCGTACATAGTACGAAATCACGGCCGCGGCTCCGCGGCCACCACGAACGAGGCGGGACGGGCCATGGAAAATCAATTCGGCACCCAGGATGCAGGATCCGCGCCGGAAACCGGCGACCAGGCAGGCGCACAACCCGGAGGTGCGGTGCCGGAGAAGATGCGGGCCGTGGTCTACACACGCTACGGCGGGCCCGAGGTGCTGGGAATCTCCGAGGTCCCGACGCCAGTGACACGTGCCGGGAAGGTCCTGGTACGGGTCCGTGCCGCGGGGCTCGACCGTGGCACGTGGCACCTCATGGCAGGGGAGCCGCGCGCTGTGCGCCTGGCGACGGGGCTGCGCTCCCCGCGTATGGCGGTCCCGGGCATCGATTTTGCCGGCGAGGTCGTGGAGGCGGGGGCCGGCGTTTCGGGTTTCGCCGCAGGGGACAGGGTTGTGGGCGTGGCGGCTGGATCCTTCGCCGAATACGTCCTGGCCGATCCCCGCAAACTGGTCCAGCTGCCCGAAGGCATCGCCTGGGAGCAGGCCGCAACCCTGCCGACCTCCGGGGTGACGGCACTGCAGGCACTGCGCAAGGCGGGGGACCCGGCCACGGGCGCCCGAGTGCTGGTGACCGGTGCTGCGGGCGGGGTCGGGTCCTTCGCCGTGCAGCTGGCAAAGCTGCGCGGGGCCCACGTCAGTGCCGAGTGCTCGGCGCCCAAGGTGGATTTCGTCGGCTCGCTCGGCGCCGACGTGGTGCACACGCGTGCCGGGGGCGGCGCTTACGCCCGAGATGCCGTCTACGACGTCGTCATCGACATTGCCGGCAACCCGTCGATCTCCACCCTCCGACGGATCCTGGCTGGCAAGGGAAGGGTTGTCATCGTCGGGGCCGAGGCGCCCGGACCCAGCCTGACCGGCATGAACCGGCAGATGCGGGCCGTCGTGCTCTCACCTTTCCTTCGCCAATCCCTGTCCATGCTGGTCTCCGTGGCCAAGGCCCGGGACCTGGCCGAACTCGTGGAACTGGTTTCCGCAGGCAAGGTCACGGGCAGGATCGACAGGACGTTCGCCTTGGAAGAGGCGCAGGCGGCAATGGAACTCCTGGTTGCCGGCGAGGTGCGCGGCAAGGTCGTGTTGGTGCCCTGAACCTGTTTGGGGGCGGGATCCGGCCCCGAACGGACCGGATCCCGCGCCCCGGACTGCAGCGACGCAGTCCAGGGCGCGGCCGCCGGGGTTGCGGGCCGTGCGCCTAGACGGCGGACCAGCCGCCGTCGGATGCGAGGACCACGCCGTTGACGTTGCTGCCGTCGTCGCTGAGCAGGAAGGTGATCGATGCGGCAAGCTGCGCCGCGGTGGCCGGGGCCGGGATGTTGGCACCCATCAACGGGCCCAGGACCTCGATGGCCATCGGTGAATCCATCGGGGCCTCGATGTTGGTGATGGTGGCACCCGGGGCCACGGCATTGAAGCGCAGACCCTTCTTGCCGTAGATCACCGCGGAGTTCTTGGTCATCCCGATGACCGCGTGCTTCGAGGCGGTGTAGGCGGCGCCGGCGGCTGAGCCGCGCAGGCCGGCCTCCGAGGAAATGTTGACCACCGAGCCGGTTCCGGCCTCGAGCATCACCGGAACCACCGCGCGGGTCAGGCGCATCGTTGCGTTGACGTTGATGTTGAACACGCGGTCCCAGGTGGCGTCGTCGACCTCGTGGACCGGCTGGAACCTGTCCATGATCCCTGCGACATTGGCCAAGGCGTCGATGCGTCCGTCGGCCGCGGAAACCACCTTGGAGATCGCCTCCTCGAAGTGACTATTGCAGCGTCGTCGTGGACGATTTAATGCTGCTGCGACGCCTAACACAGATTGTCTATGCGCATAGAGTTTTGAGCTTGGGGACTCGTCATCACGTTCGCTGAGATAGGTAAGAGGTTGACCAAAATGTCCTGTCAGTAGGTGGTCAGGTTTGATTCCTCGCTGAGGATTGTTGAATATGCGAGGTGTCAGCGAGACCGAGTCTCCGTGGCTAAACCGGCATGACTGGGATGGTGCTATCGCGCACTTCAGTGAATGTGATTGTCGTTTCAAACCATTTAGTGCCTTGATTTAGCATTCGATAGGCAGGTCCATCGGTCGGCCACTATGTGTAAGTTTGAAGTTCAAGTAGTCAAAAGCGCCGCCGCAGATGCATGGAGCGTCCGCTGTACCAGGAGGTCATATGGGAGTTTGGTCCACGTTGGAACTGACGAACATTGGTGCTGACCTCGATTATCGAGATGAGCCCTTGGGACAAAAGGATAAGAGCTGGGTACAACTCCAAGATGAATCGGTCTGGCTTTTCAAGTTTGTACGCAATTCGGACGGTTGGTATCGAGGTGAAGATTGGGCCGAATGGTGTTACTACGAGCTTGCCAAGTCGTTGGGTATTCCAGCCGCAGATATTCAGCCTGCCACGATTGACGGCAAACGGGGCATCCTTTCGCGCAACATTGCGGAAAAGAACGAACGATTGGTTCATGGGAACGAGCTGCTCTACCAGGCTATTGAGGGATACGAAAAGGAACAGGGGCGTTCGAACCCGAACTATACGGTGGCATCAATTTTTGACGCTTTGAAGAGCGTCAAAGCTTCCGCTGAATCTCACCCATGGGAGGCGGTCTCGACCGGTTTTGAAGGTCTCACAACCTATTTGATTTTGGATGCTTTGACAGCAGCTCGAGACAGGCATCATGCGAACTGGGCTCTCTTGCAGAGCGATTCTGGATATGCTCTTGCTCCTTCATTCGATCACGGAAATGCTTTGGGCTTCCAAGAGTCAGGCGGGAGGATTGCGCAGATTTTGAGCAACCCGGACGGTGTGTCCCGTTGGGCAGCACGTGGGAAGAGTCCACATTTTGCAGGGAAGCCGTCGCTCGTGGACGTCGCGCTCGAAGCAATTCAACAGTGTGGCGGAGCATTCAAAGACGAATTAAGATTTAGGTTGGCAGGAGACCACGAAGTATTGTTGTCGGAGGTCGTCGCTACAGTTCCTGATCAGATAATGACACTCGAACATAAGCAGTTCGTAACCGCTCTGTTTCGGCACAATCGAAGGAGGATCAACGATGCGCTCAAGTAGAGAAGTCGTCCCAGATATCGACATTCATCAAGTATCACGCTCGCTGTGGCTTATTTGGAAACATCCGGATACCGGCCGCTATTCGCGTGTTGGCCAGTTGGATAGTCTAAGTACCGGCGAGTTTGAGTTTTCGTATGAGGACGTAACGTTGTTGCCGCCAGAGTTTGCACCATTGGCTGAATTTCCCGATGTTAATAGACAGTACAGAGGACCGGGACTGCCAGCGTTCTATGCGAATCGAGTCATGTCGGATACTCGCAGCGCTTATGGCCAGTACATGGACTGGCTAGGTTTGGATCCGAATACTCAAAACGTTCCGATCGAGATACTTGCAAGAACTGGTGGTGAGAGAGCTACTGACACCTTCCATGTCGTTGAGCGACCACTTTCTGCCGAAGAGTTCTCAAGCTACTTCTTCGTGTCGGGAATTCGCTACACCGGATTTGAGATTAGTAGCGGGTCAGTGGCGCTTGGGGACAAGTTGCGGATCGTGCCTGAACCTGAAAATCCATTCAATAGTCATGCAATTGTTCTCGAATCAAAAAGAAGCGAAAAAATTGGATGGATACCGGATTGGATGCTCGCGGTATTTCCGACTTCCGACGCGAGCAATGAACTTGTGATCACTGTCGAGAAAATTAATATCGATGCGCCACATCGAATGCAGCTTCTCTGCAATGCGACCTGGAGCTCACTCTAGTTCTTCGCAGATCCATTCAAAGATCGTGAATGATCTGAGATGAACTACGGTGTCGTTTCGGCCTGCAACATGAGTAATTCCAACCACTCATTGGGACTGCTAGAACCCCAATCGACGTGCATTACGGCTGAATTTTCGATCCATCAACATGTGTGCTTTTCGACACGCGGCGGCCCGAATGTGCCGGGTGGTCGGCGCCCGAGTGAACTTTCTGGCATAATGGACAGGTACTCGATTTGATGTGGCCCCTCTCTCCGCGTCGGATCCTGTCCTTTTTGAGTCTCTGCGGTATGGCCCGCCCCACGGGTGCAGAAACAGGGACTCGCCCATGTTGAGAAACAGGAGTGACCACTAAAGTGGCCGTTAAAATTCGTCTGAAGCGCTTCGGCAAGATGCGCGCACCGTTCTACCGTATCGTCGTCATGGATTCGCGTTCCAAGCGCGATGGCCGTGCGATCGAAGAAATCGGCAAGTACCACCCGACCGAAGAGCCTTCGTTCATCGAGGTCAACTCGGATCGTGCACAGTACTGGCTCTCCGTCGGCGCCCAGCCGACCGAGCAGGTTGCCGCGATCTTGAAGATCACCGGTGACTGGCAGAAGTTCAAGGGCATCGAGGGCCAGGAAGGCACCTTGAAGTTCAAGCAGCCGAAGCCTGCTTTCGTTGTTCCGGAGAAGGGCTCGGTCATCCTGCCCGAGGCCATCACCAAGAAGGCTGAAAAGCCTGCTGCTGAGGCCGTTGAGGCAGAAGCAACCGAGGCTGAGTAACCAGTGCTCGTAGATGCGCTGGATCACCTGGTACGTGGCATCGTAGACACCCCCGACGACGTGCAGGTCGCGTTGAAGGGAAACCGTCGCGGTGACATCCTCGAGGTGCGTGTGCACCCCGAGGATCTCGGTCGGGTCATTGGACGTCAGGGTCGCACCGCGAAAGCGTTGCGCACCGTGATTGCCGCTCTGGCGGACGAGCCAATCCGTGTTGACGTAGTCGACACGGACCGTCGCCGGTAGCCAGCCTCTGACACATATTTTTGTGTAGCTGTGGTCCCACCTTCCCGCAGGGGAAGCGTGGGGCCACAGTGCGTTAACGGCACCGCCCACGGTGCCGCCCCGCGCGTGCCGGAAAGCGGGCAACGCGCGGCCACGTAAGATTGAAGCAAGACCCCTACCCCGGCACCGGAATCCCGGAGCCCCCCGTACTTCAAGGAGAAAACGCATGCGCCTGCAGGTCGCCCGCATTGGCAAGCCACACGGTATCCGCGGCGAGGTGACGGTGCAGGTCCTCACCGACGCGCCGGAGGACCGTTTTGTCCCGGGCGCAGTGTTCGAGGTCGAGCACCCGGGCCTGAAGCAGCTCACCGTCGAGGGAGCGCGCTGGAACAAGGACATCCTGCTGCTGGCCTTCGAGGAAGTTCCGGACCGCAACGTCGCCGAGACCGTCCGCGGCGCCAAGCTGTTCATCGAGGCCGCCGATGTCGAGGACGAAGGCGAGGGCTGGTACGAACACGAGCTCGTGGACCTCGAGGCCCGCGTGGGCGAGGAAGTCATCGGCAAGGTCACCGCGCTGCGCACCAACACCGCCCAGGACCTGCTGGTCGTCGAGTCGCCCGCGGGCGACGAGTTCTACATCCCGTTCGTCGAGGACATCGTACCCGAGGTCAACCTCGAGGGCGGCTACATCCTGCTGACCCCGCCGGCGGGCCTCTTCGACATCAACCGCGACGACGCCTCGGGCGAGGAAGCATAGCCCCGATGCGCATCGACGTCGTCTCCATCTTCCCCGAGTACCTGGCCGCGCTCGACCTGTCGCTGATCGGCAAGGCCCGCCGCGAAAACCTCCTGGACCTCAACGTCCACGACCTGCGCGACTACACGCACGACCGCCACCGCACGGTGGACGACACCCCCTACGGCGGCGGCGCCGGCATGGTCATGAAGCCCGAACCGTGGGCCGCGGCGCTGGGCCGCATCGCCACCGAATCGCCGGTTGCCCCCGGCACCGGCGCCAAGCCGATCCTGATCGTCCCCTCGCCCGCCGGCGCGGTGTTCAACCAGGAAATGGCCTACGAGCTGGCCGAGGCCGAGCACCTGGCCTTCGCCTGCGGCCGCTACGAGGGCATCGACGAGCGCGTCATCGAATCCGCAGCCGAGTCCTTCGACGTGCGCCCGGTCTCCATCGGCGACTACGTGCTCAACGGGGGAGAGGTCGCGGTGCTGGCGATGGTCGAGGCCATCGGCCGGCTGGTCCCCGGGGTCATCGGCAACCCCGAGTCCCTCGTCGAGGAATCGCACTCCGACGGCCTGCTGGAATACCCCGTGTACACCAAGCCGGCGAGCTGGGAGGGACGCGAGGTCCCCGAGGTCCTGCTTTCCGGGAACCACGGAAAGATCGCGCGCTTCCGCCGCAACAAGCAGCTCGAGCGCACCGCCGCCCGCCGCCCGGACCTGATCGTCCAGCTGGATGCCTCCACGCTGAACCGCCACGACCGCGACACGCTCTGGCACAACGGCTTTGCCGTCGTCGACGGCCGGATCGTGGCCAAGGACCAGGCCGGGCAGGACTAACCTCCAGGGGCCACGGGGCTCACCGGCGGCACGGCGCCGGTGAGCAGCCGCACCACCGCGTCCTGTTTCATCTTGCGGGCATGGTCCAGTGCGGTCTTGCCCTGCGGGTCGGCGATGTCCAGCTTCGCCCCCTCGTCGACGAGCATCTCCACGACGTCCTGGTACGGAGGGGACCCGTCGCCGGAGACGACGGCCTCCAGCAGGCAGGTCAACCCGCGGTCGTTGACGTGGTCCAGGTCAATGTCGGTGTCCACGAGGAATTCGACGGTCGCGACGTAGGCGCGTTTGCAGGCCGGGATCAGGGCGGTGTCGCCGTTGCGGTTCACCGCGTGGACATCGGCCCCGTGCTCGAGGGCCAGGCCCAGGATCTCGGTGAGCCCCGCGGCCCCGGCGTAGAGGAACGCGGAGTCCTTCAGCGCGTCCTTGGTGTTCACGTTGGCCCCGTGCACCATCAGTTCGCGGGCAGCCTCGATCGAGTTGGCCCGCGTTGCAGCCAGCAGCGGCGTCCGCTCGTCCTCGCCCAGGTACTCCAGGGGCGCTCCGGCCTCGAGCAGCCGGCTTACCTCCGCCGTGTCGTTGACCGTCGCCGCATGGATCAGGGCCTCGCCCAACACCGCGGCGGCGCCGGCATTCAGTGCCGGCCGGGACGGGGTGGCCGGTGCCACCGACCCCGGGGACCCCGAGTGCGGGATGCCGCAGGCACCAAGCCCCAGGACCGCCGCCAGGGCAAGGCACGTCAGTGGCTTCCGTACCGCCGGCATCCTGCGCATGCACCCATGGTATTTCGCCCCCGGGTGCCGGTCGAGGGCTGGGCGCCCGGCACCCTTCCCCGCCGGTGCGCAGGCGAAGGATCCGGGGCGCGGTGGGCCCGGGCGGGCGCCGCTCAGGGGCGGGCCGGCAGCGCCGGGTCGGGCAGGTAGACCTTGCCGCCGGCGGCAAGGAACTCCCGGCTCTTCTCGCGCATCCCCTCGGCGGCCAGCACGCGCTCGGCCTGCGACAGGGCCGATCCGTACTCGTCCCGGATGTCCTGGCTGATGCGCATCGAACAGAACTTCGGCCCGCACATCGAGCAGAAGTGCGCGGTCTTGGCGGGCTCGGCCGGAAGCGTCTCGTCGTGGAACGACTCAGCAGTGACGGGGTCCAGCGAGAGCGCGAACTGGTCCCGCCAGCGGAACTCGAAGCGCGCCTTGGACAGCGCGTCGTCCCGCTCGGAGGCGCCGGGGTGCCCCTTGGCCAGGTCGGCGGCGTGGGCCGCGATCTTGTAGGTGATCACCCCGGTCTTCACATCGTCCCGGTTGGGCAGGCCCAGGTGTTCCTTGGGCGTCACGTAGCAGAGCATCGCTGTGCCGTAGCGGGCGATCTCCGTGGCGCCGATGGCGCTGGTGATGTGGTCGTAGCCCGGGGCCACGTCGGTGACCAGCGGGCCGAGCGTGTAGAAGGGCGCGCCGTGGCACAGCTCCTGCTGGCGTTCGACGTTCTCGCGCACCAGGTGGAAGGGGATGTGGCCGGGGCCCTCGACCATGACCTGGACGTCGTGCTCCCAGGCCCGGGCCGTCAGTTCGGCCAGCGTGTCCAGCTCCGCGAACTGGGCGGCGTCGTTGGCATCGGCGATCGAGCCCGGGCGCAGCCCGTCGCCCAGCGAGAACGCAACGTCGTAGCGCGCGAAGATCCCGCAGAGCTCGTCGAAGTGCGTGTAGAGGAAGTTCTCCTTGTGGTGGGCCAGGCACCAGCCGGCCATGATGGCCCCGCCGCGCGAGACGATTCCGGTGACGCGCTCGGCCGTCAGCGGCACGTAGCGCAGCAGCACGCCCGCGTGGATGGTCATGTAGTCCACGCCCTGCTCGCACTGCTCGATCACGGTGTCGCGGAAGATCTCCCAGGTCAGCTTGTTGGCCTCGCCGTTGACCTTTTCCAGGGCCTGGTAGATCGGTACCGTGCCGATCGGGACGGGGGCGTTGCGCAGGAGCCACTCGCGGGTGGTGTGGATGTCGTCGCCCGTCGACAGGTCCATCACGGTGTCGGCGCCCCACCGCGTCGCCCATTGCAGCTTGTCGACCTCTTCGGCGACGGAGCTTGTCACCGCCGAGTTGCCGATGTTCGCGTTGATCTTCACCAGGAAGGCCCTGCCGATGACCATGGGCTCGGACTCGGGGTGGTTGATGTTGTTCGGGATGATCGCCCGGCCCGCGGCGACCTCGCTGCGCACCAGCTCGACGTCGCAGTTCTCCCGCAGGGCGACGAAGCGCATCTCCTCGGTGGTGATGCCCCGGCGGGCGTAGTGCATCTGCGTCACCCGCTTCCCGGGCAGTGCGCGCCGCGGCACCGGCTTGGTGCCGCGCCATTCGGCGGATGCCGCGCCCCGGCGCTGTGCCGATTTTCCGTCGTCGAGCAGGTTCCGCTCGCGTCCCGCATAGGTCTCGGTGTCCGCGCGCCCGGCGATCCACGGGGCGCGGAACGGGGGAAGGCCCTGGACCGGGTTGCTGCCCGGGCCCTCGGTGCGGTAGACCCGCAACGGGGGATTGGGCAGGCCGCCGGGGGACGGCTCCAGCTCGATCTGCGTCACGGGCACCCGGATGCCGTGTTCGGCATCCTCGAGGTATGCCAGCGAACGGGATTTCAGGGACTGTGTTTCGGTTGCCTCGGGGGCATCTTGGGCAGGGGTGATCGTGGTTTCGATGGTGCTCAAGGGGTACTCACTTCCTTCGCCGGCATGACCCGGACAGGTTCGACGGTCTCTTGCTGCATCAGCTCGATCTCAGCCCCTGCGAGGGCTCCCGTGTGGTCGTAAGTGAAGCTACAGCACATCCTTCGGAGGGGTCAAATGTAATGTCCGACACGCGCGGACGCGGAGCCCCGGGGGGTGCCCCGGACTCCGCTCCGTTCCCCGCGTGGGTGCGATATGTGCGGAAATGGCCGGTGCGGGCGGCATTCCGGGCGGTATCCCGGCTGGTGCCGGACCGCTGCCCGAGCGGCCCGGCACCGTTCCGCATGGGCCCCGCAGATGCCTCCGACTTCGCGGCACGCGCGGGAGTGTGGCAAAATGGATTCTTGGGTCTACTGGGTTCTGCTCCTGCCGCAGGGGGAACGAATTGACAGCCGACCCGCCGAGGACCCGCAAACGGGTCCCGGTACCAAGCTTCGGAACACCACATCTTTCCCCGACGTGCTCTGCGCGCCGGCGGAAAATAAGTGTCCCGTGTCTAAGGTGGGTGACCTGCGGCGTCTGCCTAGGAGATGCATTCATGCATATTCTCGACTCTGTCGATGCAGCCTCGCTGCGCACCGATGTCCCGGCTTTCCGCCCGGGTGACACCGTCAAGGTTCACGTAAACATCATCGAAGGCAAGAACTCCCGCGTCCAGGTATTCCAGGGCTTCGTCCTGGGCCGCCAGGGTGACGGCGTTCGCGAAACCTTCACCGTTCGCAAGGTCTCCTTCGGCGTCGGCGTGGAGCGTACCTTCCCGGTGCACTCCCCGGTCCTCGAAAAGATCGAACTGGTAACCCGCGGCGACGTTCGCCGTGCGAAGCTGTTCTACATGCGCGATCGCCACGGCAAGGCTGCGAAGATCCGCGAAAAGCGCGACTTCCGCTCCTCCAAGTAGCAAGAAAAGCGAGAACCCTCGTGTCCGCCTTCCGGCGGCCAGCGGGGATCCATCGTGGATCAACCTACAGAATCGGATAGTTCTTCCGCTTCGGCAAAGCGCCGGTCCCGCTCGCGGGGCTGGCGCTTTGCCGTTGGCGCCCTCATGGCCGCGGCCGCGATCACCCTGGTGATCCGGGCCACCGTCATCGACTTCTACTACATCGGCTCCTCCTCCATGGAATCGACGTTGAACCCCGGGGACGGGCTCCTGGTGGACCGGCGCGCCTACAAGAGCGAGCCCATCCAGCACGGCGACATCGTCGTCTTCGACGGGCGAGGCTCCTTCCTGCCTTACCAGAGCCCGAATGCCGTCGATTCCCTGGCATGGGCCCTGCGGCTGGCGGGCAACGACTCGGTGTACGTCAAGCGGGTCATCGGCGTGGCCGGAGACACCGTCAGCTGCTGCGGACCGGACGGCAAACTCACCGTCAACGGCGTTCCCTTGGACGAGCCGTACCTCTTCGCCGGCGACAAGCCCAGCGAACAGGCCTTCACCGCAACGGTTCCGCAGGGCCGGCTGTGGGTCATGGGCGACCACCGCTCGGTCTCCGAGGACTCGCGGGCGTTGCTCGGTGCCCCCGGCGGAGGCATGGTCCCCGTTGACAGGGTCCTGGGAAAGGTCGACCAGGTCATCTGGCCGCTTGACCGCAAACGGCCCATCGGTGCCGCAGCCCTCGCCCCGGCCTCGGCAACCTCGGGCCCGTAGCGGCGGGGTCTCCCGGCGTGCCATGGCGCCCGGGGGCCGGAGCGGGGATTCCGCGTCGGGGTGTTGCCGTGGCGCGGGAACCGCATTCCCGCGCAGCATCGCGTTAGAGTGGCACGCAGCGGCAAATCCTTGGCCGCAATGCGCCAGACCCGAAAATCCCGCCACGCCAGGGGCAGGCCGGGCCGTCACCAGCTGGATGGGGAGAATTCCACATGCCCGAATTGCGAAGCACCCGACTCAGGCGCGCCGGCATAGCCGCGGTGGCCGCGGCCTTGGTGGTGAGCAGCTGCCTCGCGGCAGGACCCGTACCGGCAACCGCCGCGACAATCCCGTCCCCCGGGGCTGTCGCGACGCCCGGGCCCCGGCCAACGGAGAGCCGTGCGGAAACCACGGATTCCGGAGACGCCACGCCGTCCAACGGACTGGATGCCGCAGTCGAGCGGGACCTGGGCATGAGCGCCGGGGAATTCGCAGCCCAGGGGGAACTCGCGGCGGTCGCCGACCGGCTCCGGGCGGAGCTGGATCCGGAAAGACTCAAGGCATCCTTGGCCGTGGCGGGAAGCCGGATCGAGGTCAGGACCAACGACGAGGACCGCGCGGAGGTCGCCGAAAAGATCGACACGCTGACCCGTGGCACGGACATCCAGGTGGAGGTCACTACCGCGGTTCCAACCCCGACCGCCACGGCGGGGGCAGTGGCACCGACGAAGAAAAGCCCGACCAACGTCGATGAGCTGTACGCCGCCTACGCGGCCTCCGTCGACGAGCAGACGCTCGGCCAACTCCAGGCAGTCATGGAGACCGACGGCGGCTTCGTCATTCGCTCCGGAGGTGTCTCCGGCGACGCACCGGCCCGATCCGCGGACCGCGTCCTGCGTGCCGGCGGAACACTGACCCCGGAGGAATTCGCCAGCCAGTATCCCGACGTCGGTGTCCACGAGGCGGAGGGGCCGGCCACCGCGACCGCGTCCAACGACGTGCTTGGCGGCATGGGCTACGGGGCGGAAGTCACTCCGGGCGTGTATGCCCTGTGTTCCGTGGGTTTCAACGGATTCAACGCGGCAGGTGCCCGCGCCGCCCTGTCGGCGGGGCACTGCACGCGTGACGGGCAGATCCGCAGCGTCTCGGTCGCCGAGCACAGTGCTCCCGACGTCTTCGAGGAACTCCATGTCGACTCGTTCGGCACCTTCGGTTTCTCCCAGTTCGGCGGACCCGGAAACAGCCCGGCGCTGACCGACGGCGTGAACCTGCTCGGAAATGTAGGCACCGATGTTTCGGTGCTCAACAAGATCAACCCCGCCCTGCGCCAGCAGCCGGTCGTCACGGACTGGACGGGCGCCGATGAACGCGATTCCGGAACCAAGGTCACCGGCGTCTCCAGTGCCGTCCGCGGGTCCCCGGTGTGCAAGTCGGGCCGGACCACGGGCTGGACCTGCGGAAAGGTCACCGAGGTCGGCATCTTCATCGTGGGTGGTTTCGGGAACGCCGCCACCGACCTGCGCGCCGTCCGCGGCTTCGGCATGGCCAACCCCGGATTCGCTGTGGCCTTCGAGGGGGACTCGGGCGGGTCTGCCATTTCCGGCGGAAACGCCGTCGGGATCACCAGTGCCATCGCCGAAGGAGCGACCCGTGCGGGCGACCGCGCCTACTTCGCGGACGTGAAGCAGGCGCTGCGTGCGGCCAAGGGCTACTCCATCAAGCTCTTCGTCAACGCCCCCAAGCTCACCCAGCCGGCCAAGGGCACTCGCGTGAAGGCCGGGGCAAGGGTTTCCGGAACCGTGGCGTCCGCGCCCGCCGGCACCACCGTTTCGGTGGCGTCCGCAGGGAAGACGATCGCCACGGCCAAGGTCTCCAAGGGGACCTTCAGCTTCAGGACCCCCAAGAAGCTCGGCACCTTCTCGTTCACGATGACGGCCGGCAGCGGCTACAGCAAGTCACGCACCACCACTGCTTCCCTGCCGCTGACCATGCCGGCCCCGCGGATCACCGTGCCCGCCGCGGGCACCACGAAAACCGGGCGCGTGACCCGGGTTTCCGGCACCGGGTTCCCCGGCGCCACGGTCAAGTTCTCCGGTGCGGCAAAGGGCAGGGCGGCCGTGGCCAAGGACGGCACCTGGAGCGTGAAGGTACCCGCGATCCCGTACGGCAATCACGTCCTCACCGCAACCCAGGCCAAGGGAAAGCATGTTTCCGGCCGGTCGAGGATTTCCTTCAAGGTCGCGGTTCGCGCACCTGCCATCAGCTCGCCGTCGCCCGGCAAGACGTCCACGAAGGCGCCGCGCACCATCAAGGGGACCGGCATCCCCGGGGCGACGCTCAAGCTCAGCGGAGCCGTCGGCAAGACCCTCGTCGTTCCCCGGAACGGCACCTGGAGCGTGAAGCTCAAGCGCACTTGGGACTATGGAAACCACCGAATCAAGGCAACGCAAAAAGTCGGCAAACACACCTCGGCAAGCGCCAAGACCAGTTTCAAGGTGATCCCGCGAAGCCCGTCGATCGACTACCCGAGTGCCGGCAGGACGTTCGCCTCCGGGAAGGCACCGGCCACGGTGTCGGGCCGCGGCATCAGCGGGGCCACGGTCAAGGTCACCATGGGAAAGCGCACCGTGAGCACCAAGGTCGTCCGTGGAACCTGGAAAGTCCGCATCCCCGGGACCCTGAAGCCCGGCTCCCACGGTGTGAAGGCCGTTCAGGTGATGAAGAAGACCTCGTCGAATGCCGTGAGGGTGACGTTCACGGTGAAGCCGCGGGCAAGCTGAGCACCCGGGCAGGGGCCGACGGCTCCGGCAGGGTGCTGCATCCGGAGTGACCCTTCAGCCGGCGAATTCCCTGTCCACGTGGGTGCCTTCGGCAAACCTCCGCGCCAAGCAGGCAAATTGCCAGCGTCACAACGTAGTCTTGAAGACGGCGGAACGCGCAGCAGCGTTGGCACCGGACTCTGGTGCCGTGCGGTTCGGGTCCCGCCGGCAAGCAGCCAGACACCCCTGAAAGGGCCCCAACGCACGTGACGCACGCCAGCGAGCCAGCAGCAGCCTCGGACCGACCGCGCCGGAAGAGAAATCCCGTGTGGGCGGCGGTGCGCGAGATCCTTATCGTTGTCGTCGTTGCCCTGGTGATCTCCCTGGTGGTGAAGACCTTCTTCTTCAGGGCCTTCTACATCCCCTCGGGATCCATGGAGGAGACCCTGCAGAAGAACGACCGGATCTTCGCGAACCTCATGGTGCCCGGGCCGTTCGAGCTCACCCGCGGCGACGTCGTGGTCTTCCGCGACGACCAAGGTTGGCTCCCTCCCGTTGCATCGACCGTCACGAACCCTGTCGACGAATTCCTGGCCTTCGTCGGGCTGGTCCCGGATGCGTCGAACCAGCACCTGATCAAGCGCATCATCGGCATGCCGGGTGACACCGTCACCTGCTGCTCCCCGGACGGGAAGCTGAGCGTCAACGGCGTGGAGATCACCGAAACCTACATCTACCCCGACAACGCGCCCTCGGAGCAGGAATTCACCAAGGTCGTCCCCGAGGGCAAGCTCTGGGTCATGGGCGACCACCGCGCGGAGTCCGCCGACTCGCGGTACCACGAGGACCTCCAGGGAGGCTTCGTGGACATCTCCTCCGTCGAGGGCAAGGCCTCGGTCATCTCCTGGCCACTTGACCGGATCGGGGGGATCTCCAACCACCAGGAAGTCTTCGCAACGGTCCCGGACCCGAAGAACGCGGCACCGGCAAAGTAATGGCGGCACAAGCACCCACGCTCGAGCACGAGCGCGCCCTGGCCGCGCGCGGCGGACACCGGCTCATCGGAGCCGCCGACGAGGTGGGCCGCGGCGCCCTGGCCGGCCCGGTGTCGGTCGGATACGTCGTCATCGACCCGCACACCGTTCCGGACCTTCCGGGGGTGCACGACTCGAAACTGCTCAGCGCCGAACAGCGGGACCTGCTCGTGCCACAGATCAAGGCCTGGGCCGCCGGCTGGGGCGTCGGACACGCCAGCGCCGCGGAGATCGACGCACTGGGCCTGGTGCCGGCCCTGCGGCTCGCCGGCCTGCGCGCCGTCACCGCCGCCGGGGTGCAGGCCGACGCCGTGCTGCTGGACGGAAACCTCGACTGGCTCTCGGCCACCCGGCAGCCCACGCTGCTGGACTCGCTGATGCCCGGATTCGGGGAACCCGACGACGTTGACGGACTGCTGGTTCCCGTCCAAACCCTGATCAAGGGCGATTTGCTGGCACTGTCCATCGGGGCGGCCTCGATTTTGGCCAAAGTCGAGCGCGACGCGCTGCTCGATGGCTACGATAGTGAACACCCGGCGTACGGTTGGATACAAAACAAGGGGTACGGCACCACGGGGCATCGGCAGGCAATCGCCGAGCACGGCGCCACCGGGTACCACCGCAAGACCTGGCAGCTCACACCCAAGGGCTAGGGATTCGCACAAGGAAGGCGAGGGGGCAACATGAGTGCCGAAGATCTTGAGAACTACGAAGCGGACCTGGAACTGCAGCTCTACCGCGAATACAAGGACGTTGCGAACCTCTTCAACTTCGTCGTGGAAACCGAACGGCGTTTCTACCTGGCCAACGGCGTGGACCTGAAGACCCGCTCGGCCGACGGGGAGGTCTTCTTCGACCTGACCCTCACCGACGCCTGGGTGTGGGACGTCTACCGCACCGGCCGCTTCGTGAAGTCGGTGCGCATCGTCACGTTCAAGGACGTGAACATCGAGGAGCTGAACCGCGACACAGACCTGGCCATGCCCAAGGACGGCCTGGACCTGGGCTGACCGGCAGGCGCCGGTGCACAACGTCCTTTCGCCCCGCATCCCACGGCCCTGCCGCCGCCGGATGCGGGGCGTTCCATGTCCGGGGGGGGCAGGCCCGGCGTCGCCACAGCATGTTTTGCGGCCGGAGAGCGCCCACTGCGGCGGCATTCGCTGATACGCTCACCGAAACGCTGAAATGCTTGTCAAACGGCAATTTCGAGTCTTGTCGTGATCCATTCCGCATCGCACCGGGAGTCCGCACCCATGGCCCAGAACACTACGCCCGCCGAAGATCCCCACGTACCCGCACTGGCGGAGCTCGGAGGATTCCACTTCGCCATCGTCGCCGACGACACCCCCGAGAAACGCCTGAACCTGCACCCCGTCGGCCCGGCCTTCGACGGAGGGCCACCAGATCGGGAGGTGGGCAAACGCGCCCTCCTCGAGGGCATTTCCGGACTCCGTTCGGCGCTGGAGCACTATTCGCAGGTGCTGGAAGGGTTCGAGGGTGATTTCGATGCCGTTTTCGACGAATTCGACACCGGTTCGCCGCTGCTTGAAGCCTCCGACGCCGTCCACCGGGCACTCTTTGGCCTGAAGATCGGTCATGAGGCCTACACCGGCTTCGCGTTCATGGGCGATCCGCTCATGCGCGATCCTTCCGGAACCGGGGTGATGCAGGACCCTGCCGGCGTCGAAGACGGCGCGTGGGACGAAGGCGAGGAGGACCCGGAGGAAGAGCACGACGAAACCCGCTACGGCCCCTCCGGCCCGGAACTCGGGGTCACCATCGCGCTGAACAAACTCCTGCATTCCGGGGACGGTCTGCTGGTTCAGCTGGCCACGGCCAAGGTCTACGCTTCCGGGGTGATGTTCGGCATCGAGTGCGCGCAAATCCGGTCGGTGAACGAAACCGATTCCGACTGGCAGCGCCGGGTCAACGCCTGGCAGGGTTCCCTTGACATGGCCTTGGGCATCGAAGACCCGGCGGGGGCAGTCCGTTACACCGACACCTTCGGCAGCGGGGGAGCCTCGTTTGCCTCCGGAACCACGCTGTACTCCAACGACCTGTGGGTGCCGGGCCTGCAGGAAGCGACCGAGGTACACTGCACGTTGCGGATCCACCGGCTGATGAACGACCGGCAGAAAATGCCGCGACTTCGCCTGAAGTTCGATCTCGACCCCGCCGTTCTGCGCGAAGCCGCGACCCGGGCCCACCGGCCGGACTCGACGGACCGTATCCAGGCCCGCAAGAAGACATCGACACGTCCGTCAACACCCGCAACCACGAACCCGGAGGAGCACATGGAATTGTTCGATGGCACGATCAATGTGGCCTACGGCCAGTTCTACCTCCTCCCCGAGGGAGACTACGAGATCGACATGGACGCGGCGTTCCGTGGACAGGACAATGGCCTGTGCGGTGCCGCAGCACCCCCGGGACTGTTCTTCATCACTGGTTTGCACACCGGACACGTCGGACTCTCGGTGCATCTGCACGACAGCGAACCTGCCCTCGCCGAGGAATGGGAAGAAGTCGTCGAGGTCCCGTACGAGGTGACCGAAAAGATCTGCCTGGCGGAATGGGGCGGACCGTCCCAGGACCCCCTCCCGATTCCGCGCGGCAGCTACAGGCTTCGCTATGCGGGCATCAAGATGGACGAGGGGCATGAGCAAGACTGCATCTTGGAAGGGGAGGACACCATCGACAGCTACCGGATCGACCTGTGGCCCGCCTTCGACTCCACGGGTGACCGGATTCTTCGCCAACATGGCGAGCAGGCCGCCTACTGGCACGGCGCCTTGGACTAACACCGGCTGCCTGCGCCTCGGCTTGCCGACTTATCCACATTCCCCACGCTGCCCGCCCCGTGTTCGGTGTTAAACGCCCACGCTTGAAGCATCGAACCCCTGGGGCCGGGCGCTCGCCGGGTGTCCCGGTCCGGGGATTGCCGAAGGGAGCGTGGGGGCGGATGAACCACAACCAGGAACTGGGTGCCAGGGGCGAGGAGCTCGCCGCAAGCTACCTGGCCGGTGTCGGGTACACCGTGCTGGAACGCAACTGGCGGTGCAAACTCGGGGAGCTGGACATCATCGCCGACGACGCCGGGCAGGTGGTCGGCGTGGAGGTGAAGACCCGCAGCTCGCTCGGCTTCGGGCACCCCGCCGAGGCCGTGAACCCCGTCAAGCTGCGCCGGGTCTCCCGACTGGCCCGGCGCTGGTGCGTGGAGCACCGCCGGGACGTGCGCACGGTGCGGGTCGACGTGCTGGCAATCATCATGGCGCCCGGGCGCGAGCCGCGTATCGAGCACCTGATCGGGGTCGAATCATGAGCCTGGCGCGGACGCTGGGCATCGGGCTGACCGGCCTGAACGGCCAGCTGATCGAAATCGAGGCCGACGTCGGCAACGGCATCCCCGGCTTCCTGCTGCTCGGGTTGCCCGATGCGTCGCTGAACGAGTCGCGCGAGCGGATCCGCTCCGCCGCACGGAACTCGGGAATCCCGCTTCCCAACCGCCGCATCACCGTGAACCTGACCCCGGCGACGCTGCACAAGCGCGGCTCCGGCTTCGACCTGGCGATCCTGCTGGCGACCCTTGCGGCGGACCGCAGCATCACCCCGCTCCCCGGGACCGTCTACCTTGCGGAGCTCGGGCTCGACGGATCGCTGCGCCCGGTGGCCGGAGTGCTGCCCGCCGTCATGGCCGCGGTGCGTGCGGGGCACCCGGACATTGTCGTGGCCGCGGGGAACCTCGCGGAAGCCGAACTTGTGCCAGGGGCCACGGTGCGCTCTTACGACCACCTGTCCCAGCTGCTCGCCGACTGCGGGGCGGACCCCTCGGGGCTGCGTTTCAGGGCACGGCACCACTCCCCACAGCGCAAGCCGGCGGCGTGGGCAGGCGGCGAGGCACGGGCCCTGGACCTGGCCGAGGTGGTGGGCCAGGCCCAGGGGCGCTACGCGCTGGAGGTCGCCGCGGCCGGCGGGCACCACCTGCTGCTTACCGGGCCCCCGGGAGCGGGCAAGACCATGCTCGCCCAGCGCCTGCCAGGGCTGTTGCCGGACCTTGACGACGCCCAGGCCATGGAAACCACCGCCGTACATTCGCTCGCCTCGGGTGGAGGGCAGATCGCCGCATTGGTCCGCCGCCCTCCGTTCGAGGCGCCGCACCACAGTGCCTCGATGGTGGCGCTCATCGGCGGGGGAAGCGGCACACCGCGTCCCGGTGCCGCCTCCAGGGCCCACCGTGGTGTCCTGTTCCTGGACGAGAGCCCCGAGTTCAGCGCCGCGGCCCTCGACGCGCTGCGCCAGCCGCTCGAGTCCGGCGTGTTGACCCTGCACCGGGCGGCGGGCACAGCGACCTATCCGGCTCGCTTCCAGCTGGTGATGGCCGCGAATCCGTGCCCCTGCGGGCGCAACCTGGGAAAGGGCACGGACTGCACGTGTACGCCCATGCAGCGCAGGCGCTACCTGGCCAGGCTCTCGGGACCGCTGCTTGACCGGGTGGATATGCAGCTGCTGGTCCCGCAGCTCTCGGCACGGGAGATGGCCTCGCGGGGCCCCGTCGAGTCTTCCGCGGTGGTCGCCGCACGCGTCCGCGATGCCCGGGTGCAGCAAAGGGACAGGCTCAAGCGTTGGGGCATCGCAACCAACGCCGAGGTTCCGGGTGCGATCCTGCGCAACGAGCTGCGGCCCGTCGCCGCGGCCACCGTCGGGCTGAACCGGGCGGCGGAGTCACTGAGGCTCAGCGCCCGGGGATATGATCGGGTCCTGCGCATCGCCTGGAGCATCGCGGACCTCAATTCCCATGCCTGCCCCACGACGGAGGACGTCGACGTGGCGCTGCAGCTGCGGCAGCACGGCAAGGGCGATGTCGGGTAGTCGACACATCGGGGCCGGAACGTGGAAGATGGTGCCCATGCCACGTGTGAATGCCAAGAAAGCAAAGCCGATCGCCAACTCGGCCCGCTGCACCCCTGGCGGGTCGGCGGAGTCCCTTGCTTCCTACGCGTCGGTCGGTTCGATCGGATCGGTGGCCTCCACCGGATCCATCGCTTCGTTGACGTCGGCCGGATCCATCGCTTCGGTGTCTTCGGCCGGATCCATCGCTTCGGTGTCTTCGGCGGGCTCGATTGCCTCGGTGCTGTCGGCGGGCTCGATTGCTTCGATTGCGTCGCTCGGCTCCATGGGGTCAGTGGCCTCCATCGGTTCGATTGGCAAGGTCGGCTGCATCGGCAACACGCCGATCCGTGTGGTGTTCAGCGGCCTTGTCGCTGCCGTAAGGGCCCGGCGGCGCTAATCAGGCCGCCGCGTACATGCGTGTCGGGGAGAAGCGCCTGGCCAGCAGTGCCATCAACCCGTCCACCGCCAACGCGAGCGCCGTGACAAGTACGGCACCCACGAGCACCTGGCCGTAGTCATAGAGTGCCAGCCCGTCGAAGATGTACCGGCCCAGACCACCGAGGTTCACGTAGGCGGCGATCGTCGCAGTGGCAATGACCTGCAGGATCGCCCCGCGCAGCCCGCCCAGAATCAGCGGCAGCGCCAGCGGGAGCTCGACCTGCAGGATGATGCGCGAATCCTTCATACCCATGGCGCGCGCCGAATCCACGACCAGCGGGTCGACGTTCGCCACCCCGGAGTACACCCCGGCAAGGATCGGCGGGATGGCAATGAGCACCAGTGCCACCAGCGGCGGGAAAAGCCCCAGCCCCATCAGCAGCACCAGCAGCGTCATGATGCCCAGGGACGGCAGGGCTCGCAGGACGTTGGACAAGGACACCAGAACCGCCTTGCCGCGCCCCGTGTGGCCAATGAACAAACCCAGCGGAAACGCCACAGCAACGGCCGCAGACACCGCCAGGAAGGAGTACCACAGGTGCTCCGCAAGCCGGGCGGAAATCCCGCCCTCGCCGGACCAGTTGGAGGCTGTGCCGAGGAAGGAAAGCATGTCGTTGATCATTCTGCTTCTCCCGCCGTGCGGTTGGAAGTTTCCTGTGTGGTGGGGGCGGCGACCACCAAGCGTGCGGGGGCCGCGCCCGCCGAACCACCGGCGTGCTTCGGCGAAAGCCAGGGGGTCAGCAACTGGCCGATCCACGCGAGCCCCCGGTCAAGCGCCAGGGCCAGCAGCAGGATCATGATGATGCCCGCAAGGATCTGGTCGGGGTAGTTGCGCTGGTACCCGGAGGTGAAAAGCTGTCCCAGCCCGCCGATGCCGATCACCGCGCCCACGGACACCAGCGAAACGTTAGTCACGCCCGCCACACGGGTCCCCGCTGCCAGGGGGCCCATCGCCAGCGGCAGGTCCACCAGGAGGCGGCGCCTCGCCGGCGAGTATCCCAAGGCCTCGGCCGCGCTCAGCACCTCGGCGGGCACGGCATCCAGCGCATCGAAGACCGTGCGCACCAGCAGCGACGCCGAATAAAGGCCCAACGCGATCACCACGTTGAGCGGATCAAGGATCTGCGTGCCAAGCAGCGTCGGAATCACCACGAACAATGCCAGGGACGGGACGGTGAAGACGGCACTTGCCGCCGTCGTGATGAACGCCCGCGCTCGCCGGCGGTTGCCGAAGACGAGCCCCAGCGCCAGCGCAACCAGAAGGCCGGCCGCGACGGGAATGACCGAGAGGTACAGGTGCTCCAGGGTGAGCTCCCACGCCTGTTCCGGGTTTTCCAGCAGCCACCTCATGCCCCGGCCACCACCCCGGGGCGAAGGTGCGGTGCCAAGTCATCGAGGGTAATGTAGCCGGTCGGCTTCCCTGCTTCGTCCAGCAGCAAGGCAGCCGAGATCGGCGAGGCAAGCACCGCGTCGAGGCCCGAGCGCAGGGAATCCCCGGAACGCAGCGCACCTCCGACGGCCAGGCGCGTCCCGTCGGGGCCGACCCAATGCGCCGCGGTGTCCGTGTCCGCCCCACCGTGGCCCGTGCCGGGCTCCAGCAGCCAGCCGGGGGCAATGAGGGACATGTCGATGCTCCCGTCGCCGTGCGGGGCGGGCAGTGGGGTGCCTCGGACACCGGCGAGCGTTCCGAAGGACAGTGCCCGGAACCCCCTGTCCTTGGACACGAGGGAGGCCACAAACGCATTGGCGGGGCGCGTGAGGATCTGCGCGGGTGCGGCGTACTGCTGCAGGCGGCCGCCCGGGGCCATGACGGCGATCTTGTCGCCGAGGGTCAGCGCCTCGTCGATGTCGTGGGTGACCATGACGATGGTTTTCCTGATTTCGGATTGCAGGTGCCGCACTTCCTGCTGCAGTTCCTCGCGCACTATCGGGTCCACGGCACTGAACGGCTCGTCCATCAACAAGATGGGCGGGTCGGCCGCCAGGGCGCGCGCCACCCCCACGCGCTGTTGCTGCCCGCCGGAGAGCTGGGCCGGATAGCGGTGCGCCACGGAGGCGTCCAGGCCGACGCGTTCCAGTGCCTCGTGCGCCTTGGCCCTGGCCGCCGTTTTCGAGAGCCCCAGGAGTCGTTGGACGGTGGCGACGTTGTCGATCACCGTGCGGTGCGGGAACAGGCCCGCGTTCTGCAGGACGTAGCCGATGCCCAGACGCAGCGACACCGGGCGGATTGCCGCCACATCCTGCCCGTCGACGAGGACGCGTCCGCCGCTGGGGGTGACCATGCGGTTGATCATTCGCATCGAGGTGGTCTTGCCGCAGCCGCTGGGGCCAACCAGCACCGTGAAGGACCCGGCCTCGATGTGGAGGTCGAGGTTGTCCACCGCGGTGGTGCCCCCGGGGTAGGTCTTGGAGACTGATTCGAAGGTGATCATTGGGAAGCTTCCTGCTGGGCGACGGTGTTTCCGCGTGATTCCGGGGAAAAAGTGGGGGTTGGCCACCGGCGGGTAACGGCAGCCAACCCCAATTCGAACATGTGTTCTATAGGTGTTGTGGTCCTACTTGGTGATCAATCCCTGATCGGAAAGCCAGGCGATCGCCGCGGCCTTCGGCTCGGTCTTGGAATCCCCGGAGACCTGCTCGTTGAGTTTGATCAATTCGCCCGTGCTCAGCTTCGCCGACACCGCGTCGATGGTCTCGATTGCCTTCATGTCCAGCTTGTCCTTGCCCGCCACCGGGATGACCTGCTGGGCGGGGAAATTGTTCTTGGGATCCTCCAGAACCACGAAGTCGTTGGCCGGAATCGCGGTACTCGTCGTGAAGATGTTGGCCGCAGTCACCGACCCATCCAAGAGCGCCTTCACGGTTGCCGGCCCGCCGCCGTCCGCGATCGGGACAAATTTGGCAGGAACCAGCCCGTAGTTTTTCTCCAGGCCAGGCAGGCCGACGGGGCGCTCCTTGAACTCCGGAGGGCCGGCCATCGTCACCTCGGCATTGTGCGCGGCAAGATCGCCAATCGACTTCAGCCCCCACTTGTCCGCGGTGGCGCGCGTGACAACCACGGAGTCCTTGTCTTCCGCAGTGGCGGGGGTCAACGCGGCCAGGTTCTTGGACAACAGCGCGGCAGAGAGTTCGTTGAGGATCGCTCCGGGCGTGCTGACATCCGCGTTCTTGTCCAGGAAGAGCAGCAAGTTGCCCGTGTAGTCGGGAATCAAGTCGATTGAGCCGTCCGAGAGTGCCGGGAGGTAGGCCTCGCGGGAGCCGATATTGAATTTTGTCTCAACGTCGTAGCCGTTGGCCTTGAGGGCCTCGGCATAGAGGTTCCCGATGATCTCGGACTCGGTGAAGTTTGCCGAGGAAACCGTGAGCTTCGAAGCGGCAGCCGAACCACTGGACGGCGCCGGAGCGGCCGTTGGATCAGAGCACCCGCTGAGAACCAGTGAGCCGGCGACCACCGAGAGGGCGGCGAGGAGGGGAAGTCTTCTTCTGTTCATCATGGTTAGCCTGAATTCGTCTAGAGAGATTCTGCTGGAAGATCTATCTCGCTCCCGCCCCGAGGGGCGCGAGCCACCTGTCCATCGTTGCCTACTATGCAGGCCACACGCAATATTTGATGATTCCAACCGCCCAATCAAGCCCGGTGGACGAAACCCCGTCCCACGTGCACCGCTGAAGCGGCCGTGGACAAACGCAAGACGCGGCAGCGACCAGCGGGTGCCGAAACAGCGGTGTACTTCCCCGCACACGACGCGAGGGCAAGGCGTGAACACAGACCCGACACAGCCAGGGACAGCTCCCGCCATGCCACGCGAACCTCTGGCCATGATGGGTCCACACCTCGGGCAAACAAACGCTGCCACGGGGCCGAACTGCAATGTTCCAGGAGACACAGGGAGCGCCACCGCATGGAAAAGCACAACGACGAAACCACGGCAAGGGCAGGGCTAACCAGGATCATCGAGCCGAACGACTTGACCGGCGCCGCGCTGGTGGCCATCCTGGGAGCCCCCGAGGCGTACAGGCTGATCCGCGAACACTCGGGCCCGGCCCCTGCGCGAACGCAACAAGGAGTGGCCGACCTCCTGGACGCCCACGGCGCCTCCCGCACCAGCCTCCGCCTTGATGCAGGGCTCGACCGATGGAGGGCCCGCGCCCGCATCGCCAATCCCCAGGCAGACCTGCAGTTGATCGGCAACCTGGGAGGGGGAATGCTCCTGCCAAGCGATGAAAACTGGCCTCGGGGATTCGAGGCCCTCGGGCTCGCCGCACCCCTCGCACTTTGGCACAGAGGCACGGGAGCCCTCGAGACCCTGCGTGAGCCAAGCTCCCTGGTCGCAATCGTCGGCTCGCGGGACGCCACGGAGTACGGGCGCACCACCACTGCCGAGCTCGCGTCCGGTCTTGTTAGACACGGTATCTGCATCGTCTCCGGGGGAGCCTACGGAATCGACGCCAAGGCACACGAAGCAGCGCTCGCCGAAGAGCGACCAGAGGGAACAAGCAACACCAGGCCGAACACCATTGCCGTCATGGCAGGAGGACTGGACCGCTTCTACCCCGCAGGGAACGAAGACCTCCTTTACCGGGTACACCGCGAGGGACTGCTCATCTCGGAAGTCGCCCCAGGCGCCACCCCCACACGCTGGAGGTTCCTCCAACGAAACCGGCTGATCGCCGCACTGTGCGTCCTGACCGTCGTCACCGAAGCGCGCTGGCGCTCCGGGGCACTGAGCACCGCCCACCACGCGGCGGAGATGGGCCGCGAGGTAGGGGCGCTCCCCGGGTCCGTCTACTCGGCCAATTCGGCCGGCTGCCACAGACTCATCAGGGAAGGAGCCGCCACACTGATCACCGATGCAACCGAAGCCCTCGAACTGCTCGGCACATCCATAGCCCCGGACCCAAACCAAGGAACGCATCCCACGGGGGAAGCCAACACTGCCGATGCCGAAGACGCGCGCGACTACGACGGACTGGCCGTCCATGACCTCCTGCTCCTTGACGCACTTCCGAACCGCTCACCACGATCCGTCGACGAACTAGCAATCCTCGCCGGACTCGGAATCGGCTCAATCCTCGGAGGACTGAGCAGGCTCTCCTCCATGGGGCTCGCCCAAGCCAAACCCGAAGGCTGGATACGTAGATACCCCAACGGGAATCCCCTGAGGTGACAACCAGCTTCCACAGGGGAGCCAAACCCCGAAACCGCCACATCACCGACGCCCCGCGGCGTGGCACCGTTGCCCACCCGCCACCACTGCGAGACAGTAGAGACGTGCCACAAAGACCCGAACAAAAATCCGAACCAATCACCATCCCCGCAGAGCTCCAAATGGCTCACGACGGCTTCCTGCGGCACATGCGCCTCGAACGCTCACGCAGCGAACACACGCTCCGCGCCTACAGCTCCGACATCACCAACCTCCTCACCTACGCCATCCCACGCGGAGCCCAAACGCTGGAAGGGATAGACCTACCGCTGCTCCGCACCTGGCTCATGACCCTCCAGGAATCCGGCCTCGCACGAGCCACCCTTTCGCGCCGTTCAGCTTCGATACGCAGCTTCCTGGCCTGGGCCCTGCGCGAAAACCTCATCGACACCAACCCGGCAAGCCGCCTCCAATCACCCAAACGGGAACAGAGACTCCCGCACGTGCTTCAAAGCAACCAAATCCAACGAATGTTCGACGCTCCTCCGCCGGCACCAAGACAAAGGAACACTGAGGCCAGCGAACCCACCGCGGAAGAACGCGCGCTCGCCGACCGCAACACGCTGATCCTCGAACTCCTCTACGCAACGGCAATCCGCGTCGGGGAACTCGTCTCCCTGGACATCGACAGCCTCGACCTCGACCGACGAACCCTGCGCGTCATCGGCAAGGGGGACAAAGAACGCACCGTCCCCTTCGGACAACCGGCACTGAACGCACTGGACAACTGGCTGCGCCGCTCCAGAGGCGTGCTCCGAAACGAACACTCCGGTCAGGCATTGCTCCTCGGGCAACGAGGCAAACGCCTCGACGCACGCCAAGCCCGCGACGTCGTCTCCAAGGCGCTCGCCGACCTCGGGGACACCGCTGCCCGCGGACCGCACGCGCTGCGGCACAGCGCGGCAACCCACCTGCTCGATCGAGGTGCCGACCTGAGGGCGGTCCAGGAGATCCTCGGCCACTCCTCGCTGGCCACCACGCAGTTGTACACGCATGTCTCGGTGGAACGGCTCAAGGAGAGCTACCAGAGAGCCCACCCTCGCGCATAACTCGACGTCACGTGCCGGAGCCACTGGCCGAAAGCCGTATAATCATGCAGAATACTTAACAGGATTTACGGTCCTTCGAACTGGAGTTGTTGGCGTTGGGGAAGACGTTCCAACAGCAAATCGGAGGATGGCATGTCTGAAGCAATGACCAGGGGCGTACTCTTCGTACACTCAGCCCCTTCAGCGTTGTGCCCGCATATCGAATGGGCGATCGGTTCAGTGGTTGAACAGCGTACCGATTTGCACTGGAGTGAGCAGAACGCCGCCCCCGGCATGTCACGCGCCGAGGTGAACTGGACCGGCAAGCCGGGCACGGGCGCGCTGCTGGCCTCTGCGCTGCGCGGATGGGCGCACCTGCGCTACGAGGTCACCGAGGAAGCAAGCCCGGGTGTCGATTCCAGTCGCTGGTCCCACACACCCGAACTGGGCATCTTCCATGCGACGACCGACGCGGCCGGCAACATCATGGTCAGCGAGGAACGCATCCGCTGGGCTTACGAGAAGGGCGCAGGCGACCCGGCCGTCGTCTACCAGGAACTGTCGATCGCCCTGGGCGAGGCCTGGGACGAGGAGCTCGAACCGTTCCGCTACGCAGCCGAGGGCGCACCGGTGCGCTGGCTCCACCAAGTCATCTAGCGACGTTCAGCCTCCAACGCCGTCTGTCCCCGGCCGTGGTTCCACCAGGAGTTTTACCTCCCGGGTGGGACAACGGCCGGGGATTTTGCATTCCCGAGGTCGCGCAGCCTGCAGGTTCCGAGCTGGCGACGAGAATCCCGCACGGCAGGGAAGCCGGCCATGCCGCACCGGGGGACGGAGGCACGGAACGCCCAACGGGACACGAACGAGACAGGGGTCGGGTTCCACGATTGGTGGAACCCGACCCCTGTCGGATGCGGCCTGCGGCCGGGGAAGTTGCTAGACGCTGCGGATGGCAACGACGGCGTTGTGCCCGCCGAAACCGAACGAGTTGTTCAGCACCACGATGGATCCTTCGGGCAGCTCGCGCGGGGTGCCGACCACGACGTCCAGGGGGATCTCCGGATCCTGGTTGTCGAGGTTGATGGTCACTGGTGCCTTGCGGTGGTACACGGCCAGCACCGAGAGAACCGACTCGACGGCGCCGGAGGCACCGAGCAGGTGGCCCATCTGAGACTTGGTCGCCGAGACGCAGACGTTGTCCAGGTGGGTGCCCAGGGCCGCGCGCAGCGCGGTGTATTCCGGCTTGTCGCCGACCGGGGTGGAGGTCGCGTGTGCGTTCACGTGGACGACGTCCTCGGGCTGGATGCGTCCGTCGAACATCGCGGCCTTCAGCGCACGGGTGGCACCCAGGCCCTCCGGGTCCGGGGCGGTGATGTGGTAGGCGTCGGCGGTCACCGACGTGCCGGCGAGTTCCGCGTAGATCGTCGCGCCGCGGGCGATGGCGTGTTCCTCGGCCTCGAGGACCAGGGCGCCGGCGCCTTCGCCCATGACGAAGCCGTCACGGTCGATGTCGTACGGACGCGAAGCGTGCTCCGGGTCGTCGTTGCGCTTGGAGAGGGCCTGCATGGCGGCGAACGATGCCATCGGCATCGGGTGGATGGCAGCCTCGGCGCCGCCGCAGACGACGACGTCGGCCTTGCCCGAACGGATCAGCTCCAGGCCCATGTGCATGGCCTCGGTGCCCGATGCGCAGGCGGACACCGGGGTGTGGGCGCCGGCGCGGGCACCGAGGTCCAGGGAGACGGCGGCGGCCGGGCCGTTGGGCATCAGCATGGGGACGGTCATGGGCAGCACGCGGCGCGGGCCCTTTTCCTTCAGCGTGTCCCAGGCGTCGAGCAGGGTCCACACGCCGCCGATGCCGGTGGCGAAGGCCACGGCCAGGCGGTCGTGGTCGATGTCCTCGATGCCGGAGTCCTGCCAGGCCTCGCGCGCGGCGACGACGGCGAACTGCGTCGAGGGATCCATGCGCTTCATCTCGACGCGGGAGAGCACCTCGGAGGCCGGGGTGGAGGCACGGGCGGCGAACTTCACCGGGAGGTTGTAGGTTTCAACCCACTCATCGGGCAGCGTGTGTGCGCCCGAGACGCCCTTGAGCGCGTTGGCCCACAGGGTCGGGACGTCGCCGCCGATGGGAGTGGTGGCACCGAGGCCGGTGATGACAACTTTGCGAGCCATGAGGAAACTCTCTACTGGTTGGGGTCGAAACGACTAGCGAGGCTAGTGCGCGATCCAAGCGTCGGTGCCCGGCGCCTGCTGGTCTGCCGGGATCCGGATCGGATCGAAAAGTCTGGGATTCGGTTGCGAAACCGGTAAGGAAGTCGAGTGGGCACGGCACGTGCCCGGACCCGGTTCCTCCCGGGCCCGTCCGCTGGACGGATCGGGCCCGGGGGAGCCGGAAAGCCGTTTAGGCCTGTGCGCCCGCGATGAAGTTCACTGCGTCGGCAACGGTCTTGAGGTTCTTGACCTCTTCGTCCGGGATCTTCACGTCGAACTTCTCTTCGGCGTTGACCACGATGGTCATCATCGAGATGGAGTCGATGTCCAGGTCCTCGGTGAAGGACTTGTCCAGCTCGACTGCCTCGGTGGCCAGGCCGGTCTCTTCGTTGACGATCTCGGCCAAGCCGGCCAGAATCTCTTCGTTGCTAGCCATGATGGCTCCTTTTCTGTTTTTGCCGGGCAATGCCCGACGACTATTCAAACCGCTTGGTGCGGTCCGGATTGTGGGTTGTGTCCCTGGGTGTTAACCCTAGGGCAGGACAACGACCTGTGCGCCGAAGACAAGCCCGGCGCCAAACCCGATCTGCAGTGCCAGGCCGCCGGAAAGCTCCGGGTTGTCCTTGAGCATGCGGTCCATGGCCATCGGGATGGAGGCGGCGGAGGTGTTCCCGGCCTCGGCGATGTCGCGGGCGACCACCACCGATTCGGGAAGCTTCAGCTGCTTGACCATCTCGTCGATGATGCGCATGTTCGCCTGGTGGGGGATGAACGCGGCAAGGTCGGCGGAGGTGATGCCGGCCTTCTCGAGGGCCAGCTTGGCCATCTTCGCCATTTCCCAGACGGCCCAGCGGAAGACGGTCTGGCCGTCCTGGCGCAGCGTCGGCCACAGCTGGGCCTCGGTGCTTGCGACAAGGGCGGTGCCCTCCGGGGAGGACTCGGCGGCCAGGACCGCGTCGCGCAGGTCCAACTGCGAGTGGGTCATGCCGATGGCCGACCACTTCGAACCGTCCGAGCCCCACACCGAGGGAGAGATGCCGGTGGTGTCCGATGGGCCGATGACTACGGCGCCGGCGCCGTCGCCCAGCAGGAACGAGATGGTGCGTTCGTGGTTGTCGATGTAGTCGGAGAGCTTCTCGGCGCCGACGACCAGCACGTACTCGGCCATGCCCGAGCGGACCAGGGCGTCGCCCTGGGCCACGCCGTAGCAGTAGCCGGCGCAGGCTGCGGAGATGTCGAAGGCCGGGGCCGGGGTGGCGCCGATGCGGTCGGCCAGTGCGGCCGCCGCCGACGGGGTGGCGTGCGGGAAGGTCACCGTGGAGACGATGACGGCGCCGAGCTGGCCGGCCTCGATCCCCGCCGAGGCGAGGGCCGCGCGGGCTGCGCCTTCGGCCATGTCCAGCAGCGAGGTGTGCTCGTCGGCACGGGCGCGGGTCACGATGCCCGTGCGCTGCTGGATCCACTCGTCGGAGGAATCGATCCACTGGCAGACGTCCTCGTTGGAGACGATGACGTCCGGACGGAAGGAGCCGACGCCGTGGATCCGGCTGAACTCGCGCGCGGGCGTCTGGTTCATCACTGCGGTCATGTTGGGTGCTCTTCCTTAGGCTTGGGTGTGTTCGGCGACGAAGGCGCGGGCCGCCTCGAGGTCTTCGGGGGACTTCAGTGCGAGGGTGGGAACGCCCTTCAGGCCGCGGCGGGCCAACCCCACGAGGGTCCCGGCCGGCGGCAGCTCCAGGATGCCGGTGACGCCCAGGGCCGCAAGCTGTTCCATGCACAGGTCCCAGCGGACCGGGCGGGAAACCTGCGCCACCAGGGACGCGAGGTTCTCCGGGCCGCCTGCGACGGCCTGGCCGTCGAAGTTGGACAGCAGGGTGGTCGACGGGTCGGCCGGGGTGAGTGATGCCGAGAGCTCCTGCAGCACCTCGACGGCCGGGGCCATGTGGTGCGTGTGGAAGGCGCCGGCGACCTTCAGCGGGATGACCCGCGCCTTGGCCGGGGGATTGGCGGCGAAGGCATCGATCTGCTCGAGCGTGCCGGCTGCGACGATCTGGCCCCCGCCGTTGGCGTTGGCCGGGGTGAGCCCGGCCGCGACGATGGCGGCGTTGACCTCGTCGGCGTCCCCGCCGAGGACAGCGGCCATGCCTGTGGGGGTCTGCGCGGCGGCGCGGGCCATGGCGTTGGCGCGTTCACGCACGAAGACCATGGCGTCGTTCTCGCCCAGCGCCCCGGCCAGCGCGGTGGCCGTGATCTCGCCGACGGAGTGGCCAGCCAGCACGGTGTTGGCCGGGAGGGACTCGCCGAAGAGCGCGCGGGCCGCAACGAGCCCGGCGGCCACGATCAGCGGCTGGGCGACGGCGGTGTCCTTGATGGTTTCCTCGTCGGAGACCGTTCCGTGGGCCGTGAGGTCACGACCGGTGATGGCGGAGAGGCTCGCGAGGTGTTCGGGGACACCGGCCACGTCCAGCCATGGGGAAAGGAATCCGGGGGTCTGAGAGCCCTGTCCCGGGCACACGATTGCTAGCACTACTCCAGCTTTCCAAAGATGTCATTCACTGCGGCTGATTTCGCACACCGACTTGGCGGCGTGCTTTTGTAGGAATCCTACAGGAGTCAGTGGCCGGCGCGCGGCATGGTTTGCCGCGTTTCGGGCACGTAGTCGCCCGTCTCGGCGTCCAGCCGGCCGACCACCAGCGCCGTCTGCAGCACGAACGCCTCGCGCGGGACCAACGGATCCCATCCGGTCACGTCACACACCCGCTTGAGCCTGTAGCGCACGGTGTTTGCGTGGACGAACAGCTCGCGGGCCGTGCCCTCGAGCGAATGCCCCAGCGACAGGTAGCTGGAGAGCGTTTCGACAAGGCCGTTCCCGGCCTTCAGCAGCGGGTCGTAGATCCCCGTGACCAGAGCGTGGCGGGCCTCGGTGTCGCTGTTCATCACGCGTTCGGGCCACAGGTCGTCCGCGGCCACCGGGCGCGGGGCCAGCGGCCAGGCCTTGGCGGCGGCGATCGCCGCGAAGGCCGCCTGCGCGCAGGCCGGGGCTTCCTTGAGCGTGGGCGCCAGCGGGCTGTAGACCACGTGGCCCTCGCCGAAGAACGAGGCGAGGCGGTCCAGTCCGGCCCGGTCCACGTCGACCCCGCCGAGCATCAGGATCGCCCGTTCCCCGTGCACCCCGACCAGCGAATCGCGCGAGTACCGGGCAGCGGCGCGGCGCAGCTCGCTGACGAAACCCACCTGCGAGGAGGTCGGCGTGGCGCCGATCATGATGAGGATGTTCTCGTTGGACTTCCACCCCACCGCGGCGATGCGCGAACGCAGCGAGTCCTGGCTTTCGCCGCGCATCACCGCGTCGACGACCAGCGCCTCGAGCCGGGAGTCCCATGCGCCGCGGGTTTCAGCGGCACGGGCGTAGACGTCCGCGGCGGCGAACGCCACCTCGCGCGAGTAGCGCAGGACCGCCTCGCGCAGCTGGGTGTGCTCCGCCTCCGGGGCGATGTCCGGCACCTGGGATTCGACGACCTCGACGATGGTGCGGATCAGCTGAAGGGCCTTTTGCAGGCTGATGGATCGGGTCAGTTCCGTGGGTGCGGCACCGAAGACGTCGTTGATGACCCACTGCGGGGAGGTCGTGGGGCGCTCGTACCAGGAAACGAAGGAGGCGATGCCCTTTTGCGCGACGAGCCCGAGCGCGGCACGTTCCTCGGGGCGCAACCCGCGGTACCAGGGGAGTGACTGGTCGAGGTGCTTGAGGGCCACCGTGGAGAGGACCCCCAGGTGCTGCTTGAGGCGCTTGAGGGTTTCGGGGCTGGCCTTGGCCTGGCGGAAAGGCCTGATCCGCTGGCCCAGGTTTGCCGCTTGCTCGTCACTCATGACTACGAGCATACGCACCGGATGGCCGTGGGCACTATTTGTAGTGTTCGCACAAAGCCGGACGGCCCGCCGGTACCCTTGGCAAGCACCGTTCCCGGAACCGATGTGGTTGCCGGAAACGACGGTGGCGCCGAACCCCCGTTGGGATTCGGCGCCACCGAACATGGTGCGGCCGGGGCCTTAGGCGTCGCCTCCG